>JAJFFZ010000016.1 GCA_021776395.1 Hyphococcus sp.
TGGGACCGGTTGAGGTCATCACCATGTCAGATCTCTGACCTAGACTGCCATCAGCCATAAAGGAGCGCGCCGGGAAACCGCGCGTCCTTTTCTTTTGAGGCGCACCATGTACGCTTTTTAACCCTACTTTAGCCCAAACGCAGCATTGCGGCAGCGCCTGGCGATAAAAACGCCGCCGAACCGCCACAGGCCTTTGGCGCGGCCCTGTTTTTGAATTAGACTGAGGCGTCGATGGGGTTTTGTTGCTGTAGGGGTTTTCATGGCGCGCTCACTGGAACGTTCGGTCAAATTTGTCAGGCCAGGCCGATACATCTTGAACATGTTAATGTTCATCTTGGCCGTCGGCGCGGTGGTTTACTATCTCTCGCCGCTCAGCCCGCAACCAACCTCGCTGTTGATTGACGCCTTTAACGCCAATCCGGCGCTTAATGGATTAATCCTCGGCGTTCTGGCGATCGGTATTATTTATAATCTGCGCCAGGCCGGGGTCATCGCACCGGCTGTGCGTTGGGTGGAATCGTTCCGCGAGTCGGTCGATCCGGCGCGCGCGCGTATGCCGCGGCCGCCAACACTGATTAGCGCGATGTCCAAACTTCTCCTCGACGCCGACACTAGATCGTCGCGGCTATCGCCGGAATCCAGCCGCGCTATTCTCGATTCCATCGGCACACGGATGGATGAGGGCCGCGAGCTGGGCCGTTATCTGATGAACCTTCTGGTGTTTTTGGGCCTGCTCGGCACATTCTGGGGGCTGTTGGAAACCGTCAACGCGGTCGCCAACACCATTAACGGACTGGCGACCGTCGGCGTCGCCGCTGAGGATGCGGTAGCGCAACTGATAACCAATTTACGCGAGCCACTGTCGGGCATGGGCACGGCGTTTTCATCATCCCTGTTCGGGCTCGGCGGCAGTCTTGTTGTCGGGTTTCTCGATTTGCAGGCCGGACAGGCGCAAAACCGGTTCTATACCGACCTTGAAGACTGGCTCGCGGGCATGACCGAAACCGTGCGGGCGATGTCGCGCGACGGCTCAAAACTCACCGAAGAAGACGGCGACCTCGCCGGCGCCATCTACAACTTAGAGGCCGCGCTCGCCGCCAATACCGAGACCCAGATTAAAGCGCTGGCCGGACAGAACGCAGAGCTTAAAGACGAAATCCGGGCGCTAAACCGCACGCTGATCCGCTTCGGCGGCGGGAAGTAGCGCCCGTGGCCCGCAGGCGAGCCAGAGGCGAGGCTAACATCTGGCCAGGCTTTGTTGACGCGCTGTCAACGCTGCTCCTGGTGCTGATGTTTATTCTGTCGATTTTCGTGGTTGCACAATTTTATCTCGGCGACCGGCTGCAAACCGTCAAGGACGAATTGGCGTCGAAAGACGACGAGCTAGCGCGGCTGATTGCGCAAATTAATTCGCTCAACGACCAGCTTGGCCTCGCCGCCAGCGAGCAGCAAAGGCTGACCGCGCAAGTCTTGTCGCTTGAAGACACGATCGCACAGAAAAACGAAGAACTCGCCGGGCTGAATGCATCGCTGGCGACTAGCCAGTCCCTCGTCGCCGCATCAGCTGAAGAGCTGGCGGCGGAAAAAGCCCTTTCCGATCAGCAAAAGAGCGAGCTGGCGACATTGAACGCGCAGATCGCCGCCTTGCGCCGGCAGCTGGCGAGCCTTCAGGACGCGCTTGATGCGGCCGAGGCGAAAGACCTTGAGCAGCAGGTGCAGATTGAAAACCTCTCAACCCGCCTCAACGCCGCGCTCGCCCGCAAGGTGCAGGAATTACAAGAAGTGCGCTCACGCTTCTTCGAAGCCCTGCGCAAAGCGCTCGGTGATCGCACCGATGTCAGGGTTGTCGGCGACCGGTTTATTTTTGAAAGTGATATTTTGTTCGGCCCGTGCTCGGCGACAATTGGCGCGGCCGGCAAGCTTGAACTTAACAAGCTCGCCGACGCGCTGATCGATATTCGCGGCGAGATTCCAACACAAATAAACTGGGTGTTGCGCGTGGACGGTCATGCCGACGCTTCGCCGCTTGGCCCTTCCTGCCGGGTGAAGTTTGATTCCAATCTCGATCTGTCCGCCCAGCGCGCCATTGCCGTGGTTCAATATCTCACCAGCCGCGGCGTCACCCCGCGCCGGCTGTTAGCCACCGGCTCCGGTTCTGCCTCGCCGCTGGTCTCCGGTTTTTCATCCGCCGCGTTGGCGCAAAACCGGCGCATAGAATTTAAACTGACGGAGCGGTAATCAATAGCTCTCACGTATATGGCGAGGGGGTGGCAAGCGCCTAAGCCGCCATCTGCGATGCGGCTGTTTGTGTGACAGCCGATTTATCACCCGCCGAACGCGACCTGATGCATGATCCGCCCGGGAAGAAAGGCGAGCGCGCCGGCGATAATCAGCCCACCAACAAACATGCCGATGAACGAGCCTGCATGTTTTTTGAGCGCCGGCCCGCCCCTGGAAAGCAATACCACGCCTTGCACGACCCCGACTATCGTGACGATAGTGAATATGTGGATCGGGCTGAACCATTTCCATATCGGCAGACCCGGAAAGAGCGCGGGACGAATAAAAATGCTGGAAACCGCCACGGCCGCCATCAAAACAATCCATACGCCGCCCAGCGTCCGGTGCGGCAGAGTGCCTTTCGGCGCTGTAAATTGTAAGGCCCCGAGGAAAAACGCGGCAAGCGCGCCGAAGGCATGAAGCTGAATGACCCATGGAGCCGACAGAAGAGGGTCTAGGGACATCGGCCAGGCTCCACTCTTTACTCTCTGTCCCGCCCAAGCGGTTTAACCCATCGGCCGGCAAAGCCCGGCGTCGCCAAAGCTTCCGCGACACACCCGCCAATATTGGGGGTGGGGATGTAAAGTCACTTTGTTTTTTAAAGTTATTTGATTTTTATCGTTTTGGCAAGGAAAAAGTCAGCCACACGCCAAAAAGCACAATCGCGAGGCCGAACCAGGTCAGCGCATAATCGAGATGGGCGTTGCGAAAATCGACGCGGGTTGTACCGCCCTTTGGCCATGGCCCGCCGTCGCGCACAAAACTGTCAACGTAATAGGGCGAGGCTACTATCTGCGCCGCCTCTGCGAAGCGCAGCGGGTCGCGCACAAACCACAAACCGTCAGACGATTGCTCAGCGCTCTGAAACCAAGACGCCGGCGGCGACAGCTCTTCGCGGTATCGTAACAGACCGGTGATCTCCGAATTTGCCATGGACCGATATTGCGGTGTCTCAGTTGATGATTTGAGTACGGATTGAGGGACAAAACCGAAATTGACATAGACCAATGGGTCCGACCCCTCCGGCTTAACCGCGGCAAAGTAATAAATCCCGGCCGCGCCCTCATAAGACCCGAACAAATGCGCCTCAAGGCTCGGGCGCAAACGACCACTAAATCTCACCGGTGCGTATTCCATATCCTCGCCGGCATCGGCGCGCGCAATGGCTTTTTCCAGCGCCATTGGCGGGGCTTCGGCGCGCGCCTCTATTTTGGCGATAAGGCCTTGTTTCCAGTCGAGGCGCTTGAGCTGCCAGGCTCCGAGCGAGACCAGCATGGCCAAGCCTGCGAGGACGAAAATCGTCAGTACAGGGCGAAAGGCAAACCGCCGATTATGAGTGAGGCCGGCGAGCATGGCGTTTAATCCTGTCGCCGAGCTTCTGCGGCTTTGTTTGCAAATTGAAGAGCGATGAACGTCGCCTTGAACGGGCGCAACAGCGAAAACGTCAGCCCCAAGGCAACGCTCGCGCTGATTAAAAATGCAAGCCAGGTCGGTGCAAACCACACGAAGCGCGCAATAAATGCAACGCCAACCGCAATAAATCCGGCAATAAAGATGATGAACACCGCCGGGCCGTCAGCCGAATCGGCGCGGCCATAATCGAGCCCGCAAACGTCGCATGCCTTGCGCAATGACAAATAGCCGTCAAACAAAGCGCCCTTGCCGCAACGCGGGCATTTGCCGCCAAGGCCGGCGGCGTAAGGGGAGACAGGCGGATAATCGGTCATTGCGAGGCGTCTGTTGCGGGCGTCAGTTCCAGCATCATTTTTTCGCTGTCGGCCTCATCGCTTCCCGCATCGCCGCGATGATAGGCCTTCGCCGCCTTAGTCAGCCCTTTAAGCGTATTGACCATGCAGGTCTCGAAATCATCGTCTTCGCTCGCCAGATCGCCGTTTGCAATCAGCGCGTCACGCAATGACGCGGGCAACTCGGCGCACATCATCATCGTCAGGCGAAAGCGCTTGCCGATACGCTGGCCATAGTAATACATATAGCTGTCGTCACTATCTTCCGTAGTCTGAACAGCGTAGCCGCGCCGCGCAATTTTGCGAAACCGGAACAGGCTCGGTTTTTCATCCGCTTTTTCAAACCGATATAATCCGCTGGCGTCATGCGAAACGATAAGTTCGTTGCAATCACTCGCATCGGCATCGTCTTTCAATGGGCATGCGATATAGGCACCGGGCTTAATTGGCGTCGCCCGGCCATTAGTCGCATCCAGAATCGGCGTTTCTGACAGCAAGCACCCGCCAAGCAGGCTGGCGCCAAACCCGGTAAGCACAATCTTTATAAAACCCGACGAGCGCATATCCGCCCTCCCTGGCGCTCTAAAACCAAAGTACAAAATGAGCTCTTCATTTTGATTTTGGCTAGGCCGCCCGTTTTGCGGTCTTTGGCCGCCGCGCGTTCGCCCGTTCCCGCCTCACTGGCGCGATAGCCTGCGTGGCGCTTAAACGCCCAACGGTCATCCTTTTTGACCGTTGGTAAGATATTAAGACAACAGCCCCTGATTGCCGAGCACATAGATAAACGCGAACAGGAACAGCCAGACCACGTCGACAAAGTGCCAGTACCACGCCGCCGCCTCAAACCCGAAATGCCGCTCCGGCGTGAAATGACCGGCCAGCGCCCGAAACAGGCAAACGATGAGAAATATGGTGCCGATAATCACATGCAAGCCATGAAACCCGGTCGCCATAAAGAAAGACGAGCCGTAAATGCCGCCGCCGGAGAACTTAAACATCCCGCCGGCAAGCGCTTCGTAATATTCAATCGCCTGAAACGACGTGAAGATCAGGCCAAGGATGATGGTGACGATAAGCCCCTGCACCAGGCCCTTTTGGTCATTATGGACAACCGCATGGTGCGCCCAGGTAACCGTGGTCCCGGACAACAGAAGCACCAGCGTGTTCAACAGCGGCAAGCCCCACGCGTTTAAGGGCTCAACACCCACCGGCGGCCAGACCCCGCCGGTTGCATGCAAGCGCCCTTCATTGCCGACAAAGGCCAGCTCGCCATTTGCGTTTAACATTTGCGTCCCGTCAGCAAGCAGCACCGGATCGCCAGCGCCGGGAAACAACGCCGCGCCAAAAAACGCCCAGAACCATGCCGCAAAGAACATCACCTCCGAGGCGATGAACAGCAGCATGCCGTAGCGCAGACCAAGACGAATAACCGTTGATGTGCTCTCCCCGGTGAGGCTTTCCTTGATGACATCGCGCCACCAGCCAACGAAAGTCAGGAGGATGAGGCCAAAGCCCGTGAGGAACATCCAGTTCCCCTGAAACGACAGAAACGGCTTTTCATCACCGCCAAAGTTAAGGCCGGCCTCATTGGCGCCGGACTTCATCCAGACGACGGCGCCAATCATCATGACGGTTGCTGAGAACGCCCCGACCAGCGGCCATGCAGACGGTTTGACGAGATGGTATTCGTGTTTGACTTCAGCGCCGGCCATGGTTTGCCCCTATTTGCAAAGGTCGCAGATTTTATCTGGTTTTCTATACTGTGGCGGGCCGAAAATCCAAGTGTGGTGCGCGGCGCCACCCGCGCCATTGCGCCGCAGTTTTAGCGGGCTTACGGCGCACCGCCCGTTCCTGCAAGCTTTCCAGCTTCTTCTGGCGCATCATCCCAAAGGAAAAACGTATAGGCGAGGGTAATCGTGCGCACCTCATCGAGGTTTTTGTCGTCAGCCAGCGCCGGATCGACAAAATAGGTGACCGGCATGGAAACTTTCTCCCCCGGCTGGAGGGTCTGCTCGGTAAAGCAGAAACATTCGATCTTCTTGAAGTAAATGCCTGCTTTCGCGGGCGAAACGTTGAAGCTGGCGCGACCGGTGATCGGCTTGTCGGTGAGGTTTTCCGCCTCAAAAAAAGCCAGGGCAGTCTCGCCGATATGGATGGTTTGCGACACCTGCTCGGGCTTGAAGCGCCAGGGAAGGTCCTGATTGACGTTGCCGTCAAATTGCACAGTGACCTTGCGGGCGAGCGTGCGGTCGGCCCCGGCCTCAGCGCGCTGGGTAACGCCGCCCCAACCGGTAACCTGACAAAAGGCGCGATAGGCGGGAACAGCGGCGAAAGACATCGCCACCATGCCAACCGCAAGCCCGGCGATGATGAAGCCGGTTTTGCGGTTATTAAGGTTTGCGGCCATCTCAGTTCCCGCTCAGACGCAGCATGGTGACTGCAAAAATCAGTACGATGAATACGGCGAGGCTGAGTGCGACGGCGCGATTGCGCTTGGCCAGCATCTTTTGTTCCTCTGGCGTGCGGCGGTATGTCGGCGATTGCGGTTGTTCCTGCTCAGCCATAAAACCCCGCCAGCCGCTCGATTAAAATCGCGGCGAATAATGCAAATAGGTAGAAAATCGAAAACCCGAACAGTTTCTTCGCCGGTTTGTGATCGCCGTCTGCGGCCCGCAAGACGCGCCACGACAGCCACACAAAACCGGCGCCGAGAACCGTTGCCGTCGCCAGGTAAAAAACCGTCGCCATGCCGACAAAAAACGGCGCCAAGCCAACCGCCGCCAGCACCAGCGCATAGCCAAAAATCTGCCGCCGCGTTGCGCGGTCACCGTGAACATTCGGCATCATCGGCACGCCGGCGCGGGCGTAATCGCCCTGTTTATAAAGCGCCAGCGCCCAGAAATGCGGCGGCGTCCACAAGAAAATAATCGCAAACAACACCCATGCTTCAAGCGGGGCCGCACCAGACACCGCCGCCCAGCCGACAACCGGCGGCAACGCGCCAGCAACGCCGCCAATAACGATATTTTGCGGCGTCAGGCGTTTTAGCCACATCGAATAGATGACGACGTAGAACAAAATGGTGAAGGCAAGGAGCCCGGCGGCGAGGTAATTGGCGGCGAGCCCCACCAGGGTGACCGACAGCACCGAGAGGAAAACGCCGAAAGCCGCCGCCTCCGAACGCAGCACCAGACCGGCCGGCACCGGACGGTTTGCGGTGCGCGACATCACCGCATCGATATCGGCGTCCCACCACATATTCAGCGCACCCGACGCGCCCGCGCCCACCGCAATCGCCA
Source organism: Hyphococcus sp. (assembly GCA_021776395.1). GTDB lineage: Bacteria > Pseudomonadota > Alphaproteobacteria > Caulobacterales > Parvularculaceae > Hyphococcus. Next base: position 7,325 of record JAJFFZ010000016.1, read on the forward strand.
ACAGCGCAATCGCCGCCAGCGCCGGATGGATGGCGCCCGGCGCGGCGACCATGCCGACCAGCGCGGTAAAAATCACCAGCGACATGACGCGCGGTTTTAATAGCGCGAAATAATCACCCGGCCCCGCCAGGGAGGGAGAACGTCCCGCCATGGGTTGCTCGCGCCCAGAAAGGGGCTGTTTGTCAGCTTCCATAACACTATCGCTCATGAGCCAGCTTATGCCCTAAGTGCGAAGCTATTCAAATAGTGCGGCTATGGGAATGGGCGCGGCCTGCGGTCGCAACGCGACAGCTGTCAACCTCTGGCGAAGATCGATTTGAGGCTGAACAGCACCAGAATCAGCACCATGAAGGCGATGAAATAGGCCAGCAGCGTCCCGGCCTGAAGACCTGAAAATTCCAGCCAGCTCGATTGCAATTGCCCCACCACACGGTTGCCGTCGACCATGGTTGAGCCCGCCGGCGCCTGCATAAAATAGCCACGCAGATAACAGCCAATCGCGAACACCACCAAGGCCAGCAAAGTCATCGACCCGATTTGCGTGCCGCGCCGCATCACCATGACCGCAACCAATACCGATATCACCGCAACGGCAATCGCCGTCCAGTCGCCGCTCATAAACGTCGCGCTAAAAACGCCGACTACATCATTTACAATAGACGCCAACACTCACCCCTCCTGCTTTGCAATGGGCCCTAAACAAAAACGACCGGCGCCGAAAACGACGCCGGCCAAAAATCAGACGACGGATTGCCTCGAGGCAAATCCGCCATCAGTTTGCGATCCGTCGATCAGCCGCGAAAAACCAGCGACTTGCCGATGAACAAAACCCCTATAGACACCGCAAAGGTGAGCAGATAGCCAACCAGCGTTGTCCCAGACATTTCGCCCATCGCCGCCCAGCCAGATTCCAGCTGACCAAGATAGCTCGCCGGATCCGACGGCGCTTCGCCCGTTGCGGCGCCATAGACCAGCCAGATCAACCCAAGCACAACCATCGCCAGCAGGCTGGTGCAAAAGATTTGCCCAAAATTTCTCATCGAAAAGACGCCAACCAGCGCCGCAACAATGACCATCCCGAGATAAATAAAGTTGCCGCTCAAAAACATCGATTCAGCAACTGCGCGTATTTCTCCAATCATACCTTCCATGGATATGCCCCGTTTGTTTGGTTAATTTCCCCTCACCAAAGATTAACGACATTTTTTTTGCCGGTCACGCTGCGGTGCAACATTTTGTGCGATTTTAAAGCACAAAAAACCCCGTCGGCAATACCAGCGGGGTTTTTCGTGTCATTGGGGTATTGGGGCGTCAGCTAACGCAAGACGCGGCTAAGCCTCAATGATGTCGTCTTTCAGGCTTGTGACAAAAGCGCCGACATCGTCGCATTCCTGCTGCGGCACCGCCAAAGCCTTCATTGTCGCGCCGGCATGGTCCAGGAATATCGACCAGTCGCTTTGACTGATTTTCATGCCAATATGCGACGTCTTCATATCGCGGCCGGTGTAGTAGAGCGGGCCGCCGGCATTGGCGCATAAAAAGTCGATCAGCAACTGCTTTTCCCGCGCAATACCGTCGCTTCCCCTGTTCTGCCAGAAGCGCCCTAATTGGGAATCACCTTGCAGACGCGGCAACAAATCATTGGCGAACGCCGCGACGCCTTCGTACCCGCCAAGACGGTCATAGAGGGATTTCTGCGCCATCAAATCTATCTTTTCCTGATTGCTGAACAAGGCCCGCTAAAAAGCCTTAGCGTCAGGCGTATCGAAACGCGGCAACTCGTTGAACTGGTGGAATGGCGGCGGCGACGGCAGCGTCCATTCCAGCGTCGTTGCGCCAACGCCCCACGGATTGGCGGGGGCTTTTTTGCGGTAAACAAAAAACGCATCAATCATGCAGATTGCGAAGACCAGAACCCCGAACGCGGTGATCTCGTAACCAATGGTCGAGATTTTGTTCCAGAACGCAAACGCTTCCGGGTAGTCGATATAACGCCTTGGCATGCCTTGCAGGCCGAGGAAGTGCTGCGGGAAGAATACCAGGTTCACGCCCACAAACATGAATGCGAAATGCAGATTGCCGAGCCATTCGCGGTACATCAGGCCGGACATTTTCGGGAACCAGTAATACCAGGCTGCGAAAATTCCCCACACGGCGCCAAGCGACATCGTATAGTGGAAGTGCGCGACGACATAATAGGTGTCGTGCATATAGTGGTCGACGCCGGCATTGGCGAGAACGACGCCGGTGACGCCGCCAACGGTGAACAGGAAAATAAAGCCCATCGCCCAGATCATTGGCGTTCGAAATTCAATGGAACCACCCCACATGGTGGCGATCCAGGAAAAGATTTTAATCCCGGTTGGCACCGCAATCACCATCGTCGCAGCGATAAAATAGGCCTTCATATCAACGCTGAGACCGACCGTGTACATATGGTGGGCCCAGACGATAAAGCCGACAAAGCCGATCGCAATCATCGCATACGCCATGCCGAGATAGCCAAAGATCGGCTTTTTCGAGAATGTCGAGACAATGTGGCTGATAACGCCGAAACCAGGCAAAATCAGAATGTAGACCTCAGGGTGACCAAAGAACCAGAACAGATGCTGGAACAATAAAGGATCGCCGCCGCCGGCGGCATCAAAGAACGAGGTGCCGAAATTACGATCGGTGAGCAACATGGTGATCGCGCCGGCAAGCACCGGCAGCGACAACACCAGAAGAAACGCCGTCACCAGAACCGACCAGGCAAATAGCGGCATTTTGTGCAGCGTCATGCCGGGTGCGCGCATATTGAAGATGGTGGTGATAAAGTTGATGGCCCCAAGGATTGACGACGCGCCGGCGAGGTGAATGGCGAGAATCAGCAGATCCATCGCCGGCCCCGGACTGCCGGTATTTGACGATAAGGGCGGGTACAAAACCCAACCGCCGCCAAAGCCAAGCTGGCCGCCATAACCCGGTGCGAACAACGAGGCGGTGATCAAAACGCCCGACGCAACATAGAGCCAGAAGGAAATATTGTTCATCCGTGGGAAGGCCATATCCGGTGCGCCGATCATGATCGGCACAAACCAATTGCCAAAGCCGCCGATCATCGCCGGCATCACCATGAAGAAGATCATCATCAAGCCGTGATAGGTGATCAGGACGTTGTAGAAATTATAGGCCGCCTCGACATCGCCGCCGGTGAAACGAAGCAGAAACGTTACGCCAGGTTCGGCCAGCTCCATGCGGATCAGCCCTGACATCGCCCCGCCGGCGACCCCGGCGACGATCGCAAAGATCAGATAGAGCGTGCCGATATCTTTGTGGTTGGTTGAAAAGAACCAGCGCGCAAAAAACGAAGGCGTGTGGTCGGCGTGGTCGTCGTGACCATCCGCGGCGTGTGCGTCTGCGGCGTAAGCGTCTGCCATGTGGTTTCCCTGTCCGTTTTATTCTGAGAGAGCGCTGGCGTCGCCTTGCGCAAGTGTAACCGTATCGGCGGCGTCAAAGAGCGGGTCCATCCCCGCGAGCGCGCGCTGGCTATCTATCCAGGCCTCAAAGGCCGGCCGTGACACAACTTCCACCGCAATCGGCATGAATGCGTGTTTGATGCCGCAAATTTCTGAGCACTGGCCGTAATAAACGCCTTCCCGGTCAGCGTTGAACCAGGTCTCGTTGATACGGCCCGGCACGGCGTCAAGCTTGATCGCAAAGGCCGGCAGCGCCCAGGAGTGAATGACATCGCTCGCCGTTATTGTCACGCGTATTGTCTCGCCAACCGGCACGACAATACGATTATCGACGGCGCGGAGGTATAATTCCGGCGTGGTCTGATCTTTCGCCAGCATATTAGAGAAAAAATCAAAATCGCCGAAATCGGGATAGGCGTAATTCCAGTACC
>JAJFFZ010000151.1 GCA_021776395.1 Hyphococcus sp.
ACCCAGCCGGGAAAAACCATTGTCTGCGGCGACAGCCACACATCGACCCACGGCGCCTTCGGCGCGCTCGCCTTCGGCATTGGCACGACGGAAGTCGGGCATGTGCTGGCAACCCAATGCGTCCTCCAGCGCAAGCCAAAATCCATGCGGGTTACGTTTAAAGGTGAATTGCCCGCGGGCGTTACTGCAAAGGATATGGCGCTTTATATGATTGCCGAAATCGGCGCCAGCGGCGGGCAAGGCTATGCGATGGAGTTCGCCGGCGAGGCGGTGCGCGCCCTATCGATGGAAGGGCGGATGACATTGTGCAACATGTCGATTGAAGCCGGCGCCAGGTTTGGCATGATCGCGCCGGATGAGACGACGGTTGATTACCTGCAAAATCGCGAACAGGCGCCGCAGGGCGCGGCGTGGGAACGCGCACTCAAGCGTTGGCAAGCGCTGCCGAGCGATGACGGCGCCATGTTCGACAGGGAAATCGACATCGATGCGTCGAAGATCCGCCCGATGATTACCTATGGCGTGTCGCCGGATGCAGCCGCCGCGGTTGACGCCGCAGCCCCGCAAGCGCAATCGGATGCCGATCGCCTTGCGCTGGACTATATGGAAATCGCGCCGGGCCAGCCATTCTCCGCGACAGAGGTGGACCGTGTGTTTATCGGCAGTTGCACGAATTCGCGATTGTCTGATCTGCGCGAGGCTGCTGAGATAATGCGCGGGCGCAAGGTCAGTGACACAGTTGTGGCGCTTGTTGTGCCGGGGTCTGTGGCGATAAAACGCGCAGCGGAAGCCGAAGGTCTCGATAAAATTTTTATTGATGCAGGGGCGCAGTGGCGCGAGCCGGGGTGTTCCATGTGCATCGCCATGAATGGCGATCAGGGCGCGCCGGGGGAGCTGGTTGTCTCGACCTCAAATCGGAACTTTGTCGGTCGCCAGGGCAAAGGCGTGCGCACCGTGCTCGCCAGCCCCGCAACCGCCGCCGCCTCGGCCATTGAAGGCCGCATTGCTGACCCGCGAAACTATCACGCCAACAAGATGGAGCAGGCCGATGTCGCTTGAGCCCATTCAAAAACTCACCTCGCGGACAATCGTCTTGCGTCAGGAAAATATTGACACAGACCAAATCATTCCGGCGCGGTTTTTGACCACCACCACGCGCAAAGGACTTGGCAAGTCGGTGTTTTTTGACTGGCGCTATAATTCAGAAGGCCGGCTGCGTAATGACAGCCCGCTCGATGGATTTAATCCGGCGGAATACAAAATTTTGGTGGCGGGATCGAATTTCGGCTGCGGTTCCTCGCGTGAACATGCGCCCTGGGCGCTCGCCGATTTCGGGTTTCGGGCGATTATCAGCTCAGATATTGCCGATATTTTCAAAAGCAACGCATTGAAAAACGGTCTGTTGCCGCTTGAGGTTGACGACAAAACCCACCGCCGGCTTCTGGCGGCGCCTGGGGAAGAAATTTCAGTTGATCTGGTGAGCCAGACCGTGCGCTTCGGCGAGGAGGGGTGGCAGACTGTCTTTCGGGTCGATCCGTTTGCACGGCGCTGCATGCTCGACGGCGTTGATCCGCTGGGGCACATAATGAACCAGCTTGCGATCATAGAGAAATATGAAGAGGACAGGCGTGGGCTTTAACATCACTTACCTGCCGGGCGACGGCGTAGGGCCGGAAGTCGCGGGCGCGGCGCGAAGAGTTGCGCAAAAGGCTGCGGAAAAGTTCGCGCTTTCGATTGCGTTTCAAGAATTTCCGTTTGGCGGCGCGGCGATTGACGCCCATGACGATCCGTTTCCTTCCCATACCAGGCGCGCCTGTACGGAGGCGGATGCGGTGTTGCTTGGCGCCGTTGGCGGGCCCAAATGGGATGGCGGGGCCATGCGGCCTGAAGCCGGGCTTTTGGACTTGCGCAAGATGCTTGGCCTTTATGCAAACTTGCGTCCGATCCGCATTATGGCGGGGATGGAAGAACTATCGCCGCTGAAAAGTGAGAGCGCGCGCGACGTTAACATCCTATTCGTCCGTGAGCTGACGGGCGGGGTTTATTTCGGCAAGCGGGTTGAGGGTGATGAATACGCAAGCGATGAATGCGCCTATTCACGAGAGGAAGTCGAGCGCGTGGCGCGGGTCGCGTTTGAGGCGGCGCGTGGCCGCAACGGCAGGCTGGCTTCGGTCGACAAAGCCAACGTTCTGGCGACCAGCCGTCTCTGGCGCAGTGTCGTGAACGCGCTTCATGCCAGCGACTACAGCGATGTCGAACTTGAGCATGTGCTGGTTGACGCCATGGCGATGAAGCTTATCCAGCGCCCGGCCGCGTTTGATGTGGTCCTTACAGAGAACATGTTCGGCGATATCTTAAGCGATGAGGCCTCGGTCATTATCGGCTCTATCGGGCTTGCGCCATCGGCCTCACTCGGCGGCGGCAAAGCGGGGCTTTATGAGCCGATCCATGGCTCGGCGCCGGATATTGCCGGCCAGGACACGGCCAATCCTGCGGGCGCCATTTTAAGCGCGGCGATGATGTTCCGCCATAGCTTTGACGCCGAGGCGCCAGCCAAGGCGATTGAGGAAGCCGTCGAGGCGGTGCTGGCCGCGGGCTCCGGCACGAGCGACATTGGCGGCGCTGACGGATGCGCGGCCTTTTCCGAGCGGGTGGTTGCACAACTGGCGGATTAAGCCGGCGCCGTCATTAAGTTAATATCTATACAGATTAATAACACGTATTGACAGCGCGCCAAAATGCATCGCATCCGTCTGGTGACAATGCTGACGGAGGGGGCTAACCTTCCGCCGGAATCGCGGGTGCGCATGCTTGCGGTTTCTTGGCGCATAGGAGCACATTTTGACGGTTGTGATTATCGGCGGCGGGCAGGCGGCGAGCCAGGCTGCGGCGAGCCTGCGTCAGGAGGGCTGGACGGCGCCCATCACCATTCTCGCCGAGGAAGGCCGCCCGCCCTATCAGCGCCCGCCGCTGTCGAAAAAGTTTCTTGAAGGCGCGCTAGGAGCTGAGCGGTTGCTGTTGAAGCCGGAACAATTCTACGCGCAAAATTCTATCGACTTGCGACTGGGCGTGCGCGCCGAGATGATAGATGTTGGCGGCAAATCTGTGTCACTCTCAACGGGTGAAAAGCTTGGTTACGACAAGTTGATTATCGCTACGGGGTCGGCGCCGCGCAAGCTGCCGGTTCCGGGCGCGGATGCGCAAGGTGTTTTCTACTTACGCAGCGCGGCTGATGCGCTCGCGTTGAGGCCGCGCTTGGGTGAGGGGAAATCCATTGCCATCATTGGCGCCGGCTATGTCGGGCTTGAGGTTGCAGCGACCGCGCGCAAGGCGGGGGCGAATGTCATTATCATTGAATCCGCGCCGCGCGTGATGTCGCGCGTTACCGGAGAATTCTTTTCCGGTTATTTGCAAAAACATCACGTCGCCAGAGGCGCTAAATTATTGCTGGAGGCAGCGGTGACGCGCCTTGAGTTAGAGGACGGCCGGCTCGTCGCCTGCGCATTCGCCAATGGTGAAAAGGTCGCCATCGACACCGCCGTCATCGGCATCGGCGTTATGCCGTCTACGGAAATTGCAGAACGCGCCGGGATAAAATGTGACAATGGCGTCACCGTCGATGAATATTGCCGCACCAATATCGAGAATGTTTTCGCCGCTGGCGATTGCACCAATCATTACAACACCCATTACGATATGAATTTGCGGCTTGAATCCGTGCACAATGCTATTGAGCAGGCAAAGACCGTTGCGGCGACCATTTGCGGCAAGGACAAACCTTACCGCCAGGCGCCGTGGTTCTGGTCTGATCAGTATGATCTGAAAATCCAGTCTGTGGGCGTCAGCGCCGGGCATGATGACTATTTCGTTTCCGGCAATCCGGAGGAGGACAGTTTTTCGGTGCTTTACTTCTCAGGCAATCGGCTAATCGCTGCTGATTGTGTTTGCCGGCCCGCCGATTATATGGTTGTAAGAAAACTGCTTCAGGACCAGAGATTGATTTCCATGGACGACATCAAAGGCGCGGACGGGGATTTAAAATCTCTAATGGCGCGGCCATAAATGAAGGGTACCATCAATGACGCAAATTTCTCGCCGCGCGGCGCTAAAATCATCCGCTGCGATCAGCATGCTGGCCGGCTTTGGTTGCGACCGTGATGCGCCTTCGACGACAGATGATCTGGCAAACCTGGACGCTGTCTCGACGGCGCAAGCGATCAAGAGCGGCGATGTGAGCGCGCTTGAGGTTGTCAACGCCGCCATTGACCGGGCGGAAAAAATCAACCCGGCGATTAATGCGATTGTTACGCCTTATTATGATACGGCGCGCGAACAAGCCACCGCCGCGCCGGCGGGCGCCTGGTTCGGGGTTCCAACTTTTATCAAGGATCTCAACAACGTCATCGGACAGCGCACCACCTATGGCTCGCGCGCATTTGCAAACTACGTGGCGACCGAGCAGTCCCCCCATATCTCTGCGATCTTTGCAAACGGGCTTATCAGTCTCGGCAAAAGCGCGACGCCGGAATTTGGCCTCACCGCCACCACCGAACCCATGATGAGCGGCGCGGCGCGCAATCCGTGGAACACAAACTATTCCACCGGCGGTTCGTCCGGCGGCGCGGCGGCGCTGGTTGCTGCGCGCGTAACGCCTGTCGCGCATGCGTCTGACGGCGGCGGGTCAATCCGCATTCCAGCATCGTGTTGCGGTGTGGTTGGCCTTAAACCAACCCGCGCGCGCATGCCGATCCCCGATGGCGACCCGAACGCGCCGCTTGTCCTGACCGAGCACGGGATTGAAAGCCGCACCGTGCGCGACACCGCCGCCTATCTTGCTATGATGGAAGTGGAAAACGAGCTTCCCAAAGTCGGGCTGGTGAGCGGGCCGGTGTCCGCGCGTAAGAAGATTGCCTTTTTCACAAAACCGCCGACCGGTATTGCGGTTGATCACGAAGTTGCCGCTGTCACGGAAGCAACGGCACGCCAACTTGAAGGCCTTGGCCATGAGGTTATGGAAATTGAACCGCCTTTTGACTCTTCGGTGATACAGGATTTTGGAATCTACTGGGCGGCGCGTGTTGCTATTGCGGTTACCAGTTGGGAACGCATGAGCGGACAAAAAGCCAGTTACAATGCATTTGAGCCGTTCACCTTCGGCCTCATCGAATATTATGAGGCGCGTCGCGGTCTTCTGGAAACCGCGATTGCGCGTCTGATCGCTTTTGAGCGGGATTACCGCGCGGCGTTTACAGACATTGATCTGCTGTTGTCGCCGGTGTTAGCGAAACCGCCGCCGGAGATCGGCTTTTTATCGACCACCTATGGCTTTGATTTGATCATGGAGCGCCTCGCCGAATATGTCGCCTTCACTCAGGTCGTCAATGTCTCTGGCGGCGCGGCGATCTCTCTGCCCGTTGGCGTGTCGGCGAGCGGTTTGCCCATCGGCGCCCAGCTTGCCGCCGCACCAGGCAATGAAAAAGCCATTCTTGAAGTCGCCTATGAGCTGGAAGAAGAATTTGCATGGAACAAACGTGCGCCGCACCTTCCCTATTGATTGCGTTTGTTACATCGCCGGATTGGTGAGGCGATGATAGAGCCAATATCTAAAAACACCGACTGGCGGTTTTGCGTTGCGCCGATGATGGACGGCACGGATCGGCATTGCCGGTATTTCCACCGGCTGCTGACCGCGCGCGCGCGGCTCTTTACGGAAATGATTACCGCGGCGGCGGTCATTCATGGCGACCGCGAGCGCCTGCTCGGGTTTGACGCGCGCGAGCACGCCGTCGCGTTGCAGCTTGGCGGCGGCGATCCGGTAAAGCTTGCGCAAGCGGCGAAGGTTGGCGCGGCTTTTGGCTATGATGAGATTAACCTCAATGTCGGCTGTCCATCGGGCCGGGTGCAGTCGGGCGCTTTTGGCGCATGCCTGATGAAACAGCCGGCGCTGGTTGCGCGCTGTGTTGCGGCGATGCGCGATGCGGTTGAAATTCCGGTGACGGTGAAATGCCGCATAGGCGTTGATGATCAGGACCCGGAGGAGGCCCTGTTCGCGTTTATTGATACAGTCGCGCAATCGGGCTGCGAAATTTTCATCGTTCATGCCCGCAAGGCCTGGCTTGACGGCCTTAGCCCAAAGGAAAACCGCACCATTCCGCCGCTCGATTATGGTCTTGTGCGCCGTCTCAAGCGTGAGCGATCGGCGCTGACCGTGGTGTTGAACGGCGGGCTGGAAACGCTCGCCCAAGCAAGCGCCGGACTTAACGGTGTTGACGGCGTCATGCTCGGACGCGCCGCTTATGGAACGCCTTATATTTTGTCGGATGTCGATCGGGAATTTTTCGGCGAAACAGTCCCGGCGCCGCTGCGCGAGGATATTGTGCGGGCGATGTCGGAATATCTAAAAGCGCAATTTATGCTGGGCGTGCGGCCGCATTCAATTACCCGTCACATGCTCGGGCTGTTTCATGGGGTCCCGGGCGCACGGGTCTGGCGGCGGTTTTTGTCTAAAAACGCACCCGCCTCGCGCGACGACATTCTAGATCGCGCAGCCGACGCCATGCGCAACAAATATGCGGCGGCATAGTTGTGGCCCTCATTGACCTCCTCTCCGACCACGCATTTTTAGTGCTCGGCGTGATGCTGGCCGGTATTCTCGCGGGCTTTGCCGGCGGCATGTTCGGCATTGGCGGCGGCATTATCACGGTGCCGGTATTATATGCGGTGTTTCAGTCGCTTGGCGTGGGCGAGGAAGCGAGCCTTAAAACCGCCATCGGCACGTCGCTTAGCGTCATTGTCGTCACATCAGTCCGTTCCCTGATGACCCACCATCGCGCCGGCCATGTGGATGGCGAAATGTTGCGCGCCTGGGCTCCCTGGATTGCGCTTGGCGCCGCTGCCGGAGGTGTCCTCGCGCGCTGGGTGTCGGTCGAATTGTTGACCATCATCTTTGCCGGCGGCGCGATTTATATCGGCTATCGGCGGATATTTCCGAAAAACCGGACGATGGCGCAGGACATCAATCTCTTGCACAAGCGTCTGAAAATACCGCTTGGCGCCGGGACCGGATTGTTCTCCAGCCTGATGGGGCTCGGCGGCGGCGCGGTCGGCGTCATGGTGATGACGCTGGCGGGCCGGCCGATGCACCAGGCGATCGCGACATCAGCAGGCTTCGGGATTGCGGTCGCGGTTCCGGGGGTGATCGGTTTTATGATTTCCGGCTGGGGCGCGCCCGGTCTGCCGCCGGCCTCATTCGGCTTCGTTAATGCGCCCGCCTTCGCGGCGATGGCGGCGATGGCGGCTATCACCGCGCCAATCGGCGCCCGCCTCGCGCATCGGCTCAATGGCGCCCTCCTGTCGAAGATGTTCGGGCTCTATGTGTTCATTGCGGCGGCGGGCTTGGTTTGGGACGTTTTTCACCCATAGGCTGTTGCGTTAAAAATATTGCAACGCGAAAATTCTTGTTTCCATCACGCGCGCGCCCTGATAAGATTTTCACAGCATGAAGCAGTGAGCCCTGTCGACCATGGAAACGATTATTTCAGGCGTCGGCAGTTACCTGCCCGAAAATGCCGTCACCAATACCGAACTCGCCAAACGCATCGACACGTCCGATGAGTGGATCCGCTCGCGCAGCGGCATCGGCCAGCGCCATTTCGCGGCCGACGATCAGGCGACATCGGACATGGCGCGCGAGGCGGGGTGGAAGGCGCTGGAGCAGGCGGGCCTGAAGCCAACCGATATCGGGCTGATTATTGTCGCGACCGTGACGCCGGACAAAACCTTTCCCTCGACAGCCGTTTACGTCCAGCAAAAACTCGGCGTGCCGACTTGTATTGCGTTTGATGTGTCGGCGGCTTGTGCAGGCTTCATCTATGCGATGAATGTCGCCCATAGCTTTATTACCACCGGCCAAGTCAAACACGCGCTGATTATTGGCGCGGAGAAACTGTCATGTTTTCTTGACTGGAATGACCGTGCGACCTGCGTGTTGTTCGGCGATGGCGCGGGTGCGGCAATCTTAAGCGGCTCCCCGGCGCGTACAGCGGCGCGGCCAAGGGGTATTTTGGCGACCTATCTGGCGGCGGACGGGCGGCTGGCAAAACATCTTTACGCTGATGGCGGCCCGTCGACTACCGGCACGGTGGGTCAGGTGCGGATGAACGGCAAGGAAGTCTTCCGCAACGCGGTTCAGGAAATTGCCGGCGCGGTGTTTGAAGTCACCGAGCGCGCCAAAGTCAGCCGGCACGACATTGACTGGTTCGTACCGCATCAGGCCAATATCCGCATCATTCATTCCTGCGCCAAAAAGCTCGAGCTCGACGAGAGCAAGGTTATCGTCACCATCGATAAACACGCCAACACATCCTCGGCGTCGATCCCGCTGGCGCTTGATGTCGGCATCCGCGACGGGCGCATTAAACGCGGCGACCTTCTGGTGTTCGCTGCGCTTGGCGGCGGCCTCGCCTGGGGCTCGGCGTTGGTGCGGTATTAATACAGGCGCTATCATTTCGGCGCACTTGGTATAAAAACATGACAAGACAATTCTGTGTTATTTGTGTTCAGGTTTGGATATAATCCGCTCACAACATCGGATCGCCGGAGAATTTATCCCCCTAACGCCGGCGAGGAATGGGCAGCTTGAGCGACATTGTCTTCTATGCGTTAGCCGCGTTTCTTATCGCCGGCGTGGTCAAAGGAGTTGTCGGCATCGGCATGCCCATGACGGCGATCGGTATTCTCACCCAGATTACTGAGCCGAGGCTCGCCATCGCTTTGGCAGTTGTCCCGATTTTTGTTGCGAATTCATGGCAGTCCTATCGTAGTGGAAACGTTGTCCTGACGCTTGTTCAGTACCGTTTTTTTGCAACTTCCCTTGGCATTGCAATCTTTTTCAGCACGTTTTTGGCGGCCTTTGTGAATACAGATATTCTCATTACGGCGCTCGGCTTTGTGATCGCGTTTTTCGCGATCACAAATCTCGCATACATGCCGCCTTTATTACCGAAAAAATACGATCGAGCAGCTCAAATTACGAGTGGGGTAATCTCCGGATTGTTCGGTGGCTTGACCGCGATCTGGGGCCCGCCAATGGTGATTTATTTATTGTCCCGTCGCATAGAAAAGGACGAATTCATGCGCGCGAGCGGCGTGTTGCTTCTCGTCGGCAGCCTTCCATTGATAGCGGGTTATTTCTTCAGCGGGATGCTTGACGGGCGGACAGCGGTACTATCAGCTTTAATGGTCGTTCCGACATTAGCGGGGTTCGCAATTGGTGAGCGATTACGCGGCAGGTTGGACCCGTCGCTGTTTCGTAAAATTTTACTCGCTGTGTTTTTGTTGATTGGGCTCAATCTGCTAAGACGCGGCCTGTTTTAGAGGTATATTTCTGCGATGAGTGAAGAAGCCTTGAACGCAC
>JAJFFZ010000152.1 GCA_021776395.1 Hyphococcus sp.
GCGCTAACCTCTACCCTGATAGTCCTTCAACAAATCCCTTGCGACAATCACGCGCATAATCTCATTCGTGCCTTCCAGAATTTGATGCACGCGCACGTCGCGGAGCATGCGTTCCAGCGGGTAGTCTTTTAAGTAGCCATAGCCGCCATGGATTTGCAGTGCGTCATTGACGACTTTGAAGCCGATGTCGGTAACGAAGCGTTTGGCCATGGCGCAATGGCGCGTTGCGTCCGGGGTTTTATTGTCGAGCTTCCATGCCGCCTGATAAAGCATGACGCGCGCCGCCTCCAGCTCCGTCGCCATATCGGCGAGCTTGAATTGCAGCGCCTGTTGCTGGTTGAGACGCTTGCCAAAGGCTATGCGCTCATTGGCGTAATCAAGCGCTGCTTTTAGCGCCGCACCGGCCGTGCCGAGGGAGCAGGCGGCGATGTTCAAGCGCCCGCCATCAAGCCCCATCATCGCGAATTTAAAACCCTCGCCTTCCGCGCCGACGCGGTTGGCGACCGGAATGCGGCAGTCTTCGAAATTGACAATGGCGGTCGGTTGCGAGTTCCAGCCCATCTTGCGCTCTTGCGCCCCAAACGAAAGCCCGGGCGTATCTTTCTCGACCAGCACGGTTGAAATCCCCTTCGGTCCCTCCCCGCCGGTGCGCACCATCACGACGTAAAGGTCAGAGACGCCGGCGCCGGATATGAATGCTTTTGAGCCGTTCAACACATAGTCGTCGCCATCGCGCACGGCTTTGGTTTTCAGCGCCGCCGCATCCGAGCCGGAACCGGGCTCGGTCAGGCAATAGCTGGCTACCATCTCCATGGATGTCAGTCTGGGGCAATATTTCTCGCGCAAAGCGTCATCGCCAAAGCGGTCAATCATCCACGAGCACATATTGTGGATTGATAGGTACGCCGCCGTCGAGGTGCACCCTGCCGAGAGCGCTTCGAAAATTAGCGCCGCATCGAGCCGCCCGAGCCCCGAACCGCCGACATCGTCTCTTGTGTATATCCCGGCGAGACCGAGCGCGGCTGTCTTTTTGATGACATCGACGGGGAAATATTTTTCCTCGTCCCACGCCGCCGCATTGGGCGCCAGTTCATCTTCAGCGAAACGCCGCGCCATTTCCTGGATGGCTTCTTGTTCTTGCGATAATGCGAAATCCATTCGTCACCCTTTCAATCGGCGCCGCGAAGCCAAACACCCTCATCCTATCAGGAAACGGCCTCGCCCAGCGCCCCTAATAGAGCATCCATGTCGGCCGGGGAATTATAATAATGCGGCGATATGCGGATCGCCCAGCCGGCCTCAATCAGACGCGGGTCCATGGGCGCCCAGATTTTCGGGATATAGGTGGTGTTGATGCGCTGCGCACAAAGCCTGCGATGGATCGCCGCGCCGTCTTGCGCCGCCGCATGGATCGGAATGATCGGGCAGGCGCCAACGCCTTCGTCGAGCACCCGCCAGCCCGGCAGGCGCTGAAGACTGGCGCGCAGATATTGGTTCACCTCCGCAAGCCGCGCCTCAACCCGGTCAAGACCGATTTGGTTGGCATAGGCCGCCGCCGCGCCGAAGCCGAACAGCACGGCGTAGGGAAATTCCCAATCCTCAAACCGCTTGGCGCCCTGAACCGGATGATAGCGTTGTTCATCCTCCAGCTCGGCGCCGCGCAAATCGAGGAACATTGGCTCCAGGCCATCACTCAGTATACGGTCGGAAACATAGAGCAGCCCGGCGCCGCGCGGCCCGCGCAGGAACTTCCGCGATGTGGCGCTGAAGAAGTCGCAAGCGATCTCTTCAACGTCAATCGGCATCTGCCCGAAAGACTGACAGCCATCGACCATATATAAAACATCGTGGCGCCGGCAGACGCCGCCGATGCCGGCGACATCATCGACAATGCCGGAGCTGGTGTTGACATGAACCGCGACAACTAATCGTGGTTGTTCACGTTTCAAAATTACGTCCAGCGCATCAAGGTCAGTCTGGCCTGAGGCTAAGGCTGGCGCACGAACAATGCGTATGCCGATGCGCTTTTCTAACGACAGAAGCTGAATTTGGTTGGACGCATATTCGCTCCACGCCGCGACCACGACATCGCCGCGCTTGAACGCGATAGACGACAGCGCCCGTGCATAGGCGTCGGTCGCATTCGCCGTCAGCGCGATATTGCCCGCGCTGGCGCCAATCACCGCCGCGAGGTTCGCATAAATCTCGGCAATTTCATCCGAACGCTCGCGCGCGGCCTCATAGCCGCCGATTTCCGCCTCCAATTGCAGATGTTTCTGCATCGCAACAACCACCGGCCCCGGCATCAGCGCGGCGCCGGCATTGTTGAAATGCACAACATGGGCGGCGCCGGGCGTATCAGCTCGCAAACGTCGCCAGTCGTCGGACATGGTGAAGGTCAAAGGCGCAGATCCTTGCGTGCTAAGCAGCGGTGTCGCTTTCGGTCTCTTCGTTGCCGGCGACTTCAAGCGGCGTTCCTTCAAAGCCCGGCATGTCGGGCATCGGGTGGTCCTGCTCATCGGTCATCGGCGTCATCGGGCCTTTATGTTTACTTGTATGATTGTACCAGCGAAGCAAAATATAAGCGGCCAGCAAGACAACCGCGATCACCGGCATCCACAGGGTTGCTTTTTCTCCGGCGACGGCGCCGACCGAGTGAAACAGACCGAAGAACATGGCAATATAGAGGAGTGCGGTGAAACCGAGGATTAAAATATATTTGCCATAATGGGCTTTGAAAAACCCGCAAGCGATGTAAGTCGGTATGCGCGTGCCGGGCACAAAGCGCGCGGTCAGCATGGTCTGCCACAGCTCGGTGCGCACGAGGTCTCCCGCAACGGAAACGCCGGGCTTTTCCGCAAAGCGATGCGCCCATTCATGGCTCCGCGCGAGCCGGCCAAGCCAATACTTCCAGGCGTCGCTGCCTAGCAAGCCTAAGAACACCACCAACACGATGACTTCGGTCGGCGCGAAGCCGTGGAGCGAGACGGTCGCCGCAAAAATTACCGCCCCATCCTCCTGAATGAACGGACCGATGAAAATCGTGAACATCAGCAGCCAGATGCTCATCGATGCAATCGCCTCAATCCCGCCCTCGATCATGGCCCACCCTCGATCATGGTCTGCTTTGTCCCCGGCCGAACATGGCTTATTTCCTCGCCCGCAATTTCTGGATCGCGACATAACCCAAAAGCGTAAAGATTGCGACCGCCGGCAGCCAGATAACGGCGGCCTCCCCCGCCACCGCGCCGACGGCGTGAAACAGCGCGAACATCACCCCGGTATAAAGGACGACACTCACCGCACCCCAGCCGGCAAAGGACCACCACGGCGCTTTGAAAAACCCGGCCGCGACATAGAACGGGATGCGTGTTCCGGGCACGAAGCGGGCCGCTATCGTGCTGACGCCGAGCCGGTTGGCGACTAAGGCTTGGGCTTTTTCAACGGAAGGTTTGGCGGCGAAACGCTGCGCCCATTTGCGCGAGCGCGCCGCGCGCCCGAGCCAGTATTTCCACAACACGCTCACCGTCAGCCCCAGCCCGACTGCGACAAACAGCACCAGGCTATTGCCAAGCCCGCCAAGCGACAAAGACGCCGCAGCCACCACGGCCGCGTCTTCCTGCATAAAGGGCGCTATCGCCAGCAAAAAATAGACGCCCAGAATATTTTGGCTCGCCATGACGTGGAGCTGCGTTAGCAGATCAGTTTCCGGCACATCGCCTCTTAAAATGTTGCTTTTTGCGCAAGCCCGTCAGCGATGTCGTAATAATCACCCTTATCGGCCACAAATATATGTTCAACCATTTTTAGACCCGTCGGCGCATCCAGCGCGCCGAGCGCCACGGCGATCCGATCTTTAAATTCGTCCAGCTTATCGGCATGCCAGAACAGCGACGAGCCGCATGCGCCACAAAACCCACGGCGCGCATAATCCGAAGCGCGATACCATTTTACCGCGTCCTCACCCTTGGTGATGCTCAACGCCGCAAGCGGCGCATTCACCGCCGCCCAACAATGCCCCGCCCAACGCCGGCATTGCGAACAGTGACAAGCGCCAGGGTCTTTAAGATCGCCAGCGTCGAGAGAAAATTCTACTGCGCCGCAAAGGCAGCGGCCGGTCAACAATTTATCGCCCATGGGCATCTCCTAACACCGCCGCCCTACCCCATCGTCGGAATAACAAACTCCGAGCCCTGAACATCTTCCGGCCAGCGTTGCGTAATGGTTTTGACTTTGGTCCAGAACTTCACGCCCTCCGGCCCGTGCTGGTTGGTGTCGCCGAAGCCGGAGCGCTTCCAGCCGCCGAATGTGTGGTAGGCGACCGGGACGGGGATCGGCACATTAACGCCGACCATGCCGACATTGACCCGGGCGGCAAATTCGCGCGCGGCTGCGCCGTTGCGGGTGAAGATTGCCACGCCGTTGCCATATTGGTGGTCTGACGGCAGCGCGACGGCAGCTTCAAAATTTTCAGCGCGGGCGATTTGTAAGACCGGCCCGAAAATTTCCTCGTCATAGGATTTGTGTCCCGGCTTGGCGCCATCGAGCAGCGTGCCGCCCATGAAGAAGCCGTCCTCATAGCCTTGCAGCGAGAAATCGCGGCCATCGACCAGCAGCTCCTGGCCTTCATCCACCGCCATCTGGATATAATTCGCCACGCGGTCGCGATGGGCGGCGGTGACAAGCGGGCCGAGGTCGGAATCTTCCGACAGCGACGGGCCGATGCGCAATGTTTCCACCCGCGGCTTCAGCATCGCAATCAGCGTCGCGGCGGTCCCCTCGCCAACCGGCACCGCCACCGGCGTCGCCATACAGCGCTCGCCGGCCGACCCGTAGGCGGAACCGATCAGCTGGTTGACGACATTGTCCATGTCTGCGTCGGGCAGAATTATCATATGGTTCTTGGCGCCGCCAAAGGCCTGAACGCGCTTCCCGTTCGCGGCGCCATTGGTATAAATATATTGCGCAATGTCCGATGAGCCGACGAACGAGACCGCCTTGACGCGGCTGTCTTCCAAAATCGCATCAACCGCTTCCTTGTCGCCATTGACGACGTTCAACACACCTTCCGGCGCGCCCGCTTCCATCATTAGCTCCGCTAAGCGCAACGGCACGGACGGGTCTTTTTCCGACGGCTTGTTGATGAAGGTGTTGCCGCAGGCAATCGCCACCCCGAACATCCACATCGGGATCATCGCCGGAAAGTTGAACGGGGTAATGCCGGCGACCACGCCAAGCGGCTGGCGCATGGAATAGACATCGATGCCTGCACCGGCTTGCTCGGTATATTCGCCCTTCTGCAAATGCGGGATGCCGCAGGCGAACTCGATCACGTCAAGCCCGCGAATAACGTCGCCGCGCGCATCGGGCAATATTTTTCCGTGCTCTGACGACAACATCTTCGCCAGGTTTTCCATATCCTTTTCGACCAGCTCTTTAAACTTGAACATCACCCGCGCGCGCTTTTGCGGGTTGGTCGCCGCCCATGCGGGGAACGCTTTTTGCGCCGCGTCAATCGCCGTCGTCATCTCATCGCGGCTGGCGAGCGCAACTCTCGCCTGAACCTCGCCAGTAGTGGGGTTGTAAATATCGTGCAGGCGCCCCGAGGCGCCGCTTACCGGGCGCCCATTCACAAAGTGGCCAAATTCTGCAGTCATGGTGGTTTCCTCGCAAATTGTGTTGGCGCCGCCTGAAGCGGCAGCGCCAACATCTGAAATTTTGCGGGAAACTTAAGCGCCGAGCGGCGCGGGGTAAAGGTG
>JAJFFZ010000153.1 GCA_021776395.1 Hyphococcus sp.
TCATTATGCGCATAGGCGGTAACGAACCCGCCGGCGTGTTTGACCAGCAGGAGATTCCCGAACCCGTCCAGCTCCGAGCCGCGATAGACCACCTCGCCATCGGCCGCGGCGCGCACCGGCGTGCCGGCGGGGGCGGCGATATTAACGCCGTCATTGCGCCGGCCGAAATCGGTGATGCCGTAAGAGGCGATGACTTTGCCGCGCACCGGCCATTCAAACATCGTCTCGGGGCTAGTCGGCTTGGGCGGCGTGTAGGAAACCGTCTGCGCCAGCTCAGCGACATTGCGCGGTTTGTCGGTGCGCGGCGCGGCGGTGATTTTCGCTGGCGCGCGCGCGGCGCGCGTGTTCGCCGCATAGCGACCGGATTCAATGCGTGCTTGCGGGATCAGCAATTGCTGACCGGGGCTCAACGTATAGGGCGGGGCAATATTGTTTGTCTGAGCGATGGTCTGAACCGGCACGCCCGTGCTGCGGGAAATAGAATAGAGCGTATCGCCGGCGCGCACTGCGTGGAGCTTGTCTCGCGCGACAACCTTGCGCGTGGGCTGGGCATTAACCGTGCGCACATCTGCGACGCGGGCGTTCTTGGGCAATTTTAGAGTTTGACCAATCGACAAGGGATAAGGATGGCGCAGCTTGTTCTCGGCGATCAGCACTTTTGGCGAAACGCCATATCGCCGCCCGATAGCGTAGATGGTGTCGCCGGGCTGGACGATGATTTCGCCGCGCCGGATTTGTCTGGCGGTGCGCGTTGGCTGCGCTTGATATTGCGCTTGCGCCCGCTGGTCGTCGGACAGGTAAATCGCCGAGACCGGCTGTAGCGCGACCGGTTCCACATATGCCGACGGTACGGCTTGCGGCGCCGCTGCGCTCTGGCGTCGATAGGGATCGCTCGGCGCGGCATAGACGCTTGGCGCTTGCGCAACCTGAACCGCCCCTGCTTTCTTCTGCGCGCTCTTGTGCGTCTCGCACGCCGTCAACGCCAATAGCGAAAAAATTAATATAGCCAAACGCAAAACCATGGCCCGCCCTTTCCCAAAAAAACGCCAACGCGATTCTATCGGAAGTTTGTCAACTTTGGTTAACAACCGGTTAATTTATGTGGGATCGGCTCGAAAATCAGGTAGCTTTGGCGGCGCCGTTAAGTGATTTCGTGAGACTCGCATGCGCGCCCGCATGGGTTAGCGCCAGATGCAGCGGGGTGATGGAGATGCGCCCCTCATAGATGGCTTTGATATCGGTGCCGTCCGGCGGGTTCGATAGCTCGCCGGAATAGCCGTACCAGTAATAGGTTCCCCCGCGCAGATCTTTGCGCTCCTCGGCGTAAAGCTGGATCGCATCGCGATGGCCCTGGCTGGTGACTTCTACTTGCTTGATCTCTTCCGGCGCACGGTCCGGGAAGTTGACATTGATGACAACGTCTTTGGGCCAGCCGGCTTTTAACAACTGCTCGACAATCGGCGCGCCATGGGCTTCCGGCGCCGTCCAGCGCGCTTTCTCTCGTGAGAACCGCGCCAGCGACAGGGCGATTGAGGGAACCCCCATGGACATCCCCTGAAACGCCGCCGCGACTGTCCCAGAAACGGTGACATCCTCAGCGATGTTCTGGCCGTTATTGACGCCGGACAAAATAAGGTCGGGTTTTTTATCGGTCAGAACTTTGGTCATCGCCATCAACACCGCATCGCTCGGCGTGCCGGACACCGAAAACCGCCGGTCGTCATATTTGCGGATGCGCAACGGGTGCGCGAGCGTTAAAGCCCGCGCGGCGCCGGATTGCTCTTCTTGCGGGGCCACCACCCAGACATCATCGCTGAGCGCGCGCGCAATCGTCACCAGGCTTTCCAGCCCGCGTGCATGAATGCCGTCATCGTTGGAACACAGAATACGCATGTTTTTCAATTATCCTCGGTGTTATTCCCTCCCCTTGAAAAGGGGAGGGCTAGGGAGGGGATCAAGACGGTGCGGCAAACGTAGAGTCTCAAGTTTTTTGATGGCGTTGACCCCTCCCTTTTCAAGGGAGGGGAACAGGCTGCGCGACGCAAGCACCACACAACTCACAAAACCTTCTCAATCGTCTCCACACCGCCCATATAAGACCTTAACACATCCGGCACCGCAATCGAGCCGTCCGCCTGCTGATAATTTTCCAACACCGCCACCAGCGTGCGCCCGACGGCGAGGCCGGAGCCGTTGAGGGTGTGGACGAATTGGGTTTGTTTGTCGCTCTTGGGCCGGAACCGCGTATTCATCCGCCGCGCCTGGAAGTCGCCGCAGTTTGAACAGGAGGAAATCTCGCGATACTGCCCCTGCCCCGGCAGCCACACCTCGATGTCGTAAGTCTTGCGGGCGGAAAAACCCATATCGCCGGTGGAGAGCACCATGGTGCGGTAAGGCAGCTCAAGGCGCTGCAAAACCGTCTCGGCGCATTGGGTCATGCGCTCATGTTCAGCGTCAGCCTGGTCCGGCGCGGTGATCGACACCAGCTCGACCTTGGAGAACTGGTGCAAACGGATCATCCCCCGCGTATCGCGCCCGGCGGCGCCCGCCTCGGACCGGAAACACGGCGTCCAGGCGGTGTAGCGCAAGGGCAGTTCCTCGCCGGCAAGGATTAAATTCGCAACTATGTTTGTTAGAGGCACTTCAGCGGTTGGTATCAGGTATGAAATAGCTTGACGTTTCTCAGCCATAGAATTGAATTCCAGCGTTATGGCTTTGAATTCACCCTCACATTTTTCATACTTCTCCTTGATAAGGCGGCTTTCGCTATCAATGATATTCGTTTCTCTTCCAATAAAATCAATTCCCGCATGTAATTGCTCACTGGCGACGCTCGGATCAAAGTTTCTTTTCGCTTCCTCCAACCGATCCGCTCGATCGTTCAAAGACTCAAGTTGCGCTTTCAACAAGCTCATCAACTCTTGTTTTTGTTGGCTCCGAAAAGATAACTCTTGATGTCGTGCCTGATAGTTGGTCTCAACCGGAAAAAGGTCCTCCGCAAACTTCGGCAACTGCCCGGTTCCGAACAATGCCTGGTCGCGCACCAATAATGGCGGCTGGCACTCCGTGTAGCCGAACTCCCCCGTATGCAGATCGAGCATGAAATTGGCGATGGCGCGTTCCAGCCTTGCCAGGCCGCCCTTCAACAACACAAATCTGGAGCCGGACATCTTCGCCGCGACCTCGAAATCCATCTGACCGAGCGCTTCGCCGAGGTCGAAATGTTCCTTGGCGCTGTTTATTTTCCGTGGCTCGCCAATTCTTCGGATTTCAACATTCGCCGCCTCGTCGTCGCCATCGGGAATATCATCCGCCGGCAGGTTCGGCAGGCCTGATAATATTTCGCGGATGGCGTCGAGCTTTGTCTTCTGCTCGGCTTCTGCCGCCGGCATTTGCGCTTTGATGGCGTCAACTTCCGCGCGCAAGCTATTGAACAGCGCGTCATCGCCCTTGGCTTTGGCGGCGCCGATCTCCTTGGAGGCGGCGTTGCGGCGCGCTTGTAACGCGTTAAGGCTTTCGGTGAGCTTGCGCGCCTCAGCATCGATGGCGATGAGCGCACGCGCTTGGCGCCCGACGTTCCGGCGGGCTAGCCCCGCATCGAACGCGTCAGGGTTATCTCGGATGAATTTAATATCGAACATGGCTGCTGATGTAGCCGGGTCAGGCGCCATGGTCCAGCGCTTCCTCAGCGCGGGCCGGGGTGGAGGCGGCAGCCGCGCTGACGGGCGCGAACCGGGGGGACTTCAGCCGCCTCACCGCGACCATGGGCGGCGCGAGGGAATTTCCCCGCCCCGCCCAATGCAATTGTTCAGCCCGCCTTAGAAATTTCTGCGCAGAGAAATCCCGTATTGACGCGGAGAGCCCAGGACCGTCACCGGCACGTTGAGGTCGGCCGCGCCCGCCGCATTTCTGCCCACCGTAATATAGGTGGCGAAGCGGTTGTCGGTGAGGTTCGTGCCATAGACCGAGGCTTCCCAAAGCTGGTTTGGCGTTGTGTAGGTTATGCGCGCATTAAGAAGCGCATAGGTGTCGGAGCGAAACTGCGGCAGGTTGTTGCGCTTGAAGTCAACCGTATCGCGCCAGGCAAAGTCAGTGCGGAAGGTCAACTCGCCCATATTGTTGCCGAGCGGCGTGGTATATTGCGCGCCGAGCGAATAGGACCAGTCCGGCGCATTCGCGAGCCGGTTGCCGGAGAAATCTACGCCGCCCTCAAAGAAGGTGTCATAGGCAGCGTCGAGATAGGCCAGCGTCGCGTTGAGGTCTAACCCATCCATCACCCTGGCGACAAACTCCGCCTCAACGCCTTTGACCGTCGCCTTACCAGCGTTGCTGGTTGTCGCCACGCCGCCGACAAATTCCACCACCTGAAGGTTGGTGTAATCATATTGGAAGACGCCGACATTAGCGCGTAAGCGCTGGTCGAACAGGCTTGATTTGACGCCCGCCTCATAGCTCCACAAAAATTCCGGATCAAAAGCCCCGGCGTCGCCAAGCTGGAAGCCGCCGGATTTGAAGCCGCGCGTTGCCGATACATAAGCCAGAATATTGTCGCTGAGGTCATAGTCGAGCGCAAAGCGCGGGGTCCATGCGCTCCAGTTTGCAGATGGCGATCCGCTATCGACTTCCGTTCCGTTTACAGAGGTTGAGAAGTTATAGTTTTTCTTCTCATAGCTGTACCGCACGCCCGCCGTGGCGCGGAAACGGTCGGTGATGCTAAGCGTCGCCTGGCCAAACAAAGCGTAAGCGTTGGTGACATTGCTTTCCGGAATGATGATGGTCGGGTTCTGGAACAGGAGGTCAATGCCGCCGACGCCGTCTTCATTCAGGAAGAACATGCCCGCGATCCATTCCAGTCGCCCGGGATTGGTGTTGTAGAGTTGCAACTCTTGCGTAAACGACCGGGAGTCTTCCCGGAACCCGATATCGAAGAGGAACAAATCCGTGCCGTCAGCGTCGATCACCTGGAAGACGTCGCTTTCGCGGTAAGCGGTGATGGATTTGAAGCCAACCTCTTCGCCGGTCCATGTCGCCGTCGCTGAGACGCCCCAAACATCGGTATTGCTGACCGGCATGGTGTCAAACGCAACGCCAAGATCGGTCGTCGGGATTGTCGCCCCGGCGTCGATGATATCTTGTGCGTATGTGGCGCGCACAGCCGGGAAGCCGGTTTCACGCTCGCGGTTAAAGTCACCACGCACGACCAGTTCAAAATTATCCGCCAGGTCAAATGCTAGAGATCCGCGCCCGGCAAATGTGTCCTGGTCCTGATATTTATCGCCGGTTACAACATCGGTGTAGATGCCGTCGCGGTCGTTTTTAACCAGCGTCGCCCGGCCGCGGATTTTATCTGTTAACGGGCCGGAAATGGTGCCGCTGAAAACGCGCTTGTTGTAGTTCCCAAAGGTAACGCCAATGGCGCCTTCGAGCTCGTCGCTGGGCGCTTTGGATACGATGTTGAGCGTACCGCCAGTGGAGTTGCGGCCGAACAGGACGCCTTGCGGGCCGCGCAGAAGCTCCACGCGCTCAATATCAAACATGTCCTGATAGCCCGTGGTCGGGCGCGGTTGATAAACGCCGTCAATGTAAACCGTGACGCTTGGGTCTGTGGCCACGCCGAACGCAGATGTTCCGATGCCGCGAATATTGACGATCGCCATAGAGTCATTCGTCACCGTGATGCCGGGTACGAAAAACTGGAAGTCTTCAATGGTGCGAATGCCCATTTTTTGCATGACGTCGCCGGACAACGCCGAAACGCTCAATGGCGTGTCTTGCAGATCGGATTCGCGTTTTTGCGCTGTGACTGTAATGGAATCAAATATCGACACGCTTGATCTGTCTTCATTCGCCGCCAACTCCTGGGCGGAAGCCCCGGTTGGTCCTAATATTAGCGCTGATACGCTCGCCAATAAGGATAGTTTCACTTTTTTGTTTTCGGTTCGCACGGAGCCCTCCCGGTTTTGCGATAGATCGCTTTTGCCTTGCGAGATGATGATCACCCCGCTTTGTGTCAGGCCACCGGAAAATTCCGTGTTTCGGAACAAGATCTCAAGCGCTTGGTCCGTCGTATATCGCCCAGAAACAGGGTTCATCCCGGTTCTGTCGGCTAACTCAAAAGGGTAGAGGACGTTTGCATTGGTTTGCTGGGCGACAATCTCCAGCGCCCCGCCTAACGTCTCCTCATCGATACGAAAATCGTATCGCCGCCCACCATCCTGCGCAAACGCGCTCTCAATGAGCGATACGCACAGAACAACCACACTCAAAAAAGCAAACGCTCGATTTGAGTTGCATCTCACCTTTTTTGTTAGCCTAGCGATCAGCACAAACACGCATTCCCGCTAGCCTAACTACTAAGATGCAGGCAAAAACCCGATCCACAGTCGCAATCGTAAATTTTATTCATTTTTTTCCACCCCAATTACCGAACCCCAAATGCAACGCCAACAATTACGCCCCGGAAGACAGTCTGATATAGCCAGTGTGAACGCGCTCAACGGTTATGCCGAACGTAAGCTCAAGAGAATCAAACAAGGCGTCCGTTTCGCCGACCTTGAAATAACCGCCGATTGGCAAGCTACGCAAAGCCGGGTCTACGATTTCTATTTTTAAATCCGTGTAGCGACTGATATCATCGATAACATCTTCCAGAGGATCGCCCGCATAAGCCAAAATCCCCTGGCGCCAGGCTAGCTTTCTATTTAGCTCCGCCGATTGCATAAGTTCGAGATCTTCGACCTGTTCATCGAAGACAACGCTCTGCCCTGCGGTCAGCTCGGTGACGGGAGACTGTGCGGTTTGCTCAAGGAAGTCGTCCCCGGCTGATGCGGGGTTAGGTATGGACAAAAGTGCAACGCGCCCCTCCTCAACGGTCACCTCAAGCGCCTGGCCATCTCTAACTCTGACCGTAAACGCGGTGCCCACAGCTTTAACCGCACCGTTGGCCGCATAAACAACAAATGGGCGGCGCCTGTCTTTTGACACCTCGAAATACGCCTCCCCGCGCACCAGCCGGATGCCGCGCTCGTCTTTGGAAAAGCCAACCTCAATCAGACTGCCAGTGTTTAAAATAACCGACGAGCCATCAACCAGCTCAACGGTTTTTTGCTCGCCGATCTGGGTAACAAACTCACCCGACTGAAGCGTCCGATCGTTATGCTGTAGAAAATAGGCGCCGCTTCCAAGCATCACCGCGCTAATCGAGGCGGCAATCGCCATCACCTCGCGACGTTTATAAAACGATGGCCTCACCGCCTGCGTTTCCGCAACCGCCTCGCCAATATCGGTGAGGTCTTTGAGTATTTCTAAGTCGCCCCACAGGGCCGACATTTCATCAAAGACATCGCGATGGCGTTCGCTTTGCTTCCGCCAGCCCTTAAACTTAGCGCGGTCCTTGTCCGATACATGTTCACGCCCAAACACCGTCAACCATGAGGCCGCCTCGGCTTCAATATCTTTCCGGCTCGGAAGCGTAATGATATTTTTCTTTACATCAGTCATCTTGCAACACAGTTTTCTCGGCGAGAATTACTGCCTCTCCCTCTTGGTTCGGCTTCGCGGCGGCGGCGCCAAATTCTGACAGCTCAAAACCGCGTTCCTTAAAATAGGCGTGGCACTTAAGCAGGCCCGTCGTGACGTGCTTTTCAACCGCGCTTACGCTTATGTTCATTCGGATGGCGATTTGCTTATACGGCAAGCCGTCCACCCGGCGCATCAGGAACGCCTTGCGGCACTTCGGCGGCAGGTGCGCCACGGCCCTGGCGAAGACGGCAAGTTTTCTGCGCCCATCCAAATCGTCAATCGCAGTGGACTGGCCTTCATCTAATATGAGTTCCGCGCCGCCAAAATCCTCAAGCCTGTCGGTTGGCGCGCGTTTATTTTTTCTGAACTCCGCCAAGGCGGTGTGTTTGGCGATCTTAAACAGAAACGCCTTTGGATCGCGGATTTCCGTGCGCATTTCCGCGGCAAAGCCCTTCAGGAACGTCTCTTGGGTGAAATCTTCAATATCTTGCGCATTGGCGCTGTAGCGCCCGATAAACCGCCGAATCGCAGCCTCGTTCTCCAAGAATATCTTTAATATTCTCGACATGGCGCCAACAATCTATCCGCTCGCTCCCCCGTTCCTTATCGTAGCACGAACAACGCCGCAAACCACGAAAATAGGCGCCGAAACTTTTTTGCGGTCCAGACCTGTGGATTTCAAAGGTTGGAGCATCTTAATATTTTATGGGGGCTATTGCAGCAGCCCTAGCTTGCCGTTTCTTCTGCGTCCTGTTTGTTCTTGCGCTCGGCAAAACGCACCGCGATCACCGATATCTCATAAAGCGCGATGATTGAGCCGCCGAGCACCAGCTGGCTGACCGGGTCAGGCGGGGTGAGGAAAGCCGCTATAACGAAAATGCCGACAATGGCGTATTTGCGGTTACGGCGCAGGAACTTTGCATCGATGAGCCCGGCCCGCGCCAGCAGCGTCAGGAACACCGGCAGCTGGAACGCAAACCCGAACGCCATCAGCAATGTCGTCGTCAGGGTCAGATAATCGCCGACCCGGGTCAGCAGTTCGATGGAAACGCCCGAACCCTCGCCCGCATCCTGCTCCATGCCGACCGCAAAGCGCATCACGAACGGCATCAGCACATAATAAACCAGCGCCGCGCCGGCTGTGAACAATACCGGCATGGCGGCGAGAAACGGCAGCGCGGTGTGGCGCTCGCGTTTGTAAAGTCCCGGCGCGATAAACTGGTAGAGCTGATAGGCGACCACCGGGAAGGCCAGCGCTATGCCGCCAAGCGCGGCGAGCCGCACACGGGTGAAGAAAAACTCCAGCGGCGCGAAGTAGAGCGTCGGTTCAACGCCCGCCGCCTCCACCGCGATGCGAAACGGGATCACCAGAAATTCATAGAGCGGTATGGAAAAGGCAAAACATATGGCAAAGCCAACGGCGATGGCGGCGGCGGAGATAATCAGCCGCCGGCGCAGTTCCGTCAGATGGTCAAGCAGCGGCGCGGCGGAGGCGTCGATTTCGTCACCGCTCTGTTTGTCGCCTGATGGCGGAGACGCTTCCGGCGCGGCCGGTTCGTGCGTGTCGCTCATGACTTGACCGGCTCATCCGCTGGCGGCGCAGCGCTTTCGCTCTCAATCCCCGCTGCGGCCTCTGGCACATTCTCAACCTTGTCGATGGCCTCTGCCATGGCGCCCGTCTCTTTGCCAAGCTCGTCTTTGAGCGGCGCCAGGCTCTCATCAAGCTCTTGTTTGGTCTTGGTAAAGACATTGTCTTTTTTCAGCGCTTCAATTTCCTGGCGCAGCTCATCCATTTCGCTCTCGCGCGCCATCTGGTCGAAGGCGGAGGTGAACTCCCCGGCCATGCGCCGCGCCTTGGCGACGAATTGCCCGGCCGAGCGCATCAGCTTCGGCAAGTCCTTCGGGCCGACAACGATCAGCGCCACGACCGCGATCAAAATCAGCTCAAAAAATCCGAATTGGGGAAGCAGGTTCATAGTTGCGGCGTTTCAAACTGTTCGCACCTTACAGCCAACAAAGAACCCCCTCCGTCCGCTTCGCGGCCACCGCCCCCGTGAACGGGGGAGGAATTAGGTTGAACTTGCGGCAAGAGTATTCTTTCCCCGTTTCCCGACCGCGAAGGCGGTCTTATAATATTTAGCGCGCCTGCGCGCGCGGGGGAAGTGGCCCGAAGGGTCGATGGGGGTATGCAGCGTTTCATCATGGTCTGGTTACACAGTCCCTCTGGGTCCCCGCTTTCGCGGGGATGAGCGGAGGGGAGAAGTTTAAAATGCATCACTGACAGAAAATTATTCGGCGCCCGAACCAGTTTTCTCGTTTTCTTTCGCCGGCGTCACATCCGTCGCCTGATCGCTGCGCTCTTCAAGGGATTTTTCATCATCCTCCTGAAGGCCCTTGCGAAAGGATTTGATGCCCTTGGCGAAGTCGCCCATTAGCGAGGAAATCTTGCCGCCGCCGCCGAAAAGCAACACCGCCAAAACCAGTACGATAACAATCTGCCAGGGTCCTATAGCGCCCATGAGTTAGCCTCTAAAATAACGTGTCTACAACCTAATGCGCCGAGAAGCGATAATCAAACCGCGGGGTTAAAAACCCTTAAGCATCAACTGTTTCCCCGTCTTCACCGGAGCGAATATCTTCTCCTTCGGGGCGAACATCTTCCTCATCGGACAGGAAATCCTGCGCGAATTCAGCGTCCTCGCCGTCTTCCGCCATTTCCTCATCATCAACGTCAGACGGCGCCGGCACCGAAAAACCGGGCGGCAGGCGCGCATCGAGGAGGCCGGCGGCTTTCAAATCCGCCAGACCCGGCAGGTCCTGAATGGTCTCAAGGCTGAAATGCTCCAGGAACGCCTCGGTCGTTCCGTAAAGCGTCGGCCGGCCCGGCACGTCCCGGCGCTTGCCGCGCAGCCGCGCCCAGCCGATTTCCAACAGCTGGTCAAGCGAGCCCTTGGAGACCGCAACCCCGCGCACATCTTCAATATCGGCCCTTGTGCAGGGCTGGTGATAGGCGATGATCGCCAATGTCTCCAGCGCCGCGCGCGACAGCCGCCGCGGCGTGACTTTTTCTTTCTCCAGCACATGCGCGACATCGCCGGCGGTCACGAACCGCCATTTTTTATCGATTTTCTGTAAATGGACGCCGCGGTTTTCATAGTCCGCAGTGATGCGCGCAATGATGGCGGCAATGTCGGCGCCGACCGGCAGCCGTTCGGCGATGCTCTCCTCATCGAGCGGCTCGGCGGCGGCGAACAACAGCGCCTCGGCCATGCGCGCATGCTCGGCCAGCTCAGCATCGCTCCATAGCGGGCTCGCCGGCGCATCATCGCTTTTGTCTTCGTTCTCATCACTCACATCGCCACTCACTGCTTGCGCCTCTGTCTCATTGACCAACTCTTCCGCCAGCGCGGCTTGCGCCTGTCTTGCGTCCAGGCCGTGAAAATCCCGGCCGCTATCGGCATCGATATCCGTCATGGCTCGTCCTTTTCGTCAGCATCATGACGATTTTTAATATAGATCGGTTCAAACGCCGCCAGCTGGCGCATATCGATGCGGCCGTTTTTGGCGAACTCGAGCGCAGCGTTAAACGCGCTGGCGATGATCGAAGTCTTGGGCGCATCAACATCGGTGGTCTCTATCAGGCTTTCAAGCTCAGTCCATTCGGGGATTGAGCCGAGGATCCGCGCAAGGCGCAGCCGCGCCAGCTCAATGGAGAAAACTTTCGGCGGATCGATATGATAGTCACGATCCACCGCAGCGATGCGCTGGCCGGCATAGGCGCGCAAGAGCTCATAAAGGTCAGCCTGCCAGTCCGGCGTGCGGACAACGCGCACGCCCTCGGGCAATCCGCGCGGGAAAAAATCAATGCCGATTTGCGGGCGCGCCAGCAGCGCTTCAACCGCCTTGCGCATCGCCTCAAGCCGCTGCAACTGAAACGCCAGCCGCGCAGCCATCTCGTCGGCGGTCGGCTCGTCGCCGTCCTCATCGCCCGCCGGCAATAACAATTTCGACTTGAGGTAGGCCAGCCACGCCGCCATCACCAGATAGTCCGCCGCCAGCTCAAGGCTGCGCTTTTTCACTTCCTCGACAAAGGCGAGATATTGGTCGACCAGCGCCACCATCGAGATTTTGCGGATATCGACTTTTTGCGTCCGCGCGAGGTCCAGCAAGACATCGAGCGGGCCTTCATAGCCGTCAATATTGACGATCAGCGCATCGAGATCGGCGTCCTCAACGGTTGTGCGCATCGGCGCGTCAAACGGCTCATCACCGCTGTCAGGGCCATCCTCGGCCGCGCTCATCATCGCTGCGCTGATATTTCCGCCATCCATCATTATGCTGCAATACTCTTATACTGATACGTTTGTTGTTGTTTCTTATCCTTCGCGACGCGGCTTCGCCGCTCCTCAGGATGAGGAATAAAGATATTACCACGAGCAAAAACCCTCATCCTGAGGAGGCCCGCAGGGCCGTCGCGAAGGATAGGAGGCAAGCGCAAGGCTTTATCTATTTCAACAAACATCTTCACCTATTCTACTTGCGATTCTGGCGCACGCCTATCGGCATTCTCCGGCTGTTGAAAACTCATCCTAGCACGGGCGCCAGCAAGCCTTGCAACCGGCTATAAGCCTCGCTTGTGTCGCCGCGTTCCACCGCTGGCAGTTGTTCCAGCGCGGCGACGGCACGCGCGGCGGATTTGCCGGATAACTCGCTCGCGCCTTTTAAAGCTTCGCGTTTTTCCGCCATCGTGAAATTGCAACACAGCGCAACATCGCCGCCGGCGGCGAGGCTGTCGCGCATCCGCGTCTCAAGCGAACCGCCCAGCGCCTTCATTTTCAGATCATCGCTGAACAGCAACCCGTCAAAACCGATCTCACCGCGGATGACGTCCTCGATGATGGTCGGCGACAGCGTCGCGCAATGCTCGCCGTCTATGGCCTCATATAGAACATGTGCGGTCATCCCCATTCTTACGTCGTTGAGCGCCCGGAAGGGTGCAAAATCAACGTCTCGCAAATCCTCCCGGCGAGCGCTGACGCGCGGCAGCTGGTGGTGGGAATCGCACAGCGCCCGACCATGCCCCGGCAGGTGTTTAATCACCGGCAGCGCGCCGCCCGCCAGCAATCCCTCGCACGCCGCCTTGGCCAGGCTGGCGATAATATCGCCATGTTTGGCGTAAGCGCGGTCGCCAATCACTGTCGGGTCGGCGTCGGCCTGGGGCACGTCCAGCATCGGGATGCAGTTGACCGTGACGCCGCAATCGGAGACCTGCCGGCCGAGCAAATATCCATTAAGGCGTGAGGCCTCGCTCGCCACTGTCGGGTCGAGCCGCCACAGATCGCCAAACACCGCCGGCGCCGGATGGGCCGGAAAAGTCGGCGGCTTCATCCGCACCACTCGCCCGCCTTCCTGGTCGATCAGGATCGGCGCATCCTCACGGCCAACGCAGGCGCGCAGCTCATCGCAATGGGCGCGCAATTCATCCGCAGACGCACAATGGCGCGCAAAGACGATAAACCCCCAAGGGTCAACGTCCTTGAAAAACGCTTTTTCCTCCGCGCTGGCCCGCGGGCCTTCGCAGTCAAAGATCGCGGCTAATGGCAAGGCTTACCCTCTTAGTTTAGATAATTGCATCGCCTGCCCTTCACCAAATTAGAGCAGGTCAGAAAGCCCCCCTTCGACCGCTTCGCGGCCACTTCCCCCGCAAGCGGGGGAAGAAAATCTCGTGCTTAGCGCAACCTATTCCTCCCCCGTGATAACGGGGGAGGTGTCAGCGAAGCTGACGGAGGGGGTTGCAACAATAATGAATACGGTAACCGCTCCTAAAGCACACAAAGTCAAATCGACTTAATCAGACAATCCTGTCCGCGCTCTTTCAGCCCGGCGCAATATTGCTTGGCATCATCCGACGACGAGAACGGGCCAATCCGCAGTCGGTGATAAACGCCCCGGGCGCCAAGATCGGCGGTTTCCACGTCAATCGACTTGCCGGCGACGAAATCGCCAAGCTTCGACTGCATGCGGGCCCACTGGCCGCGCGCTTCGTCGTCGCTGCGGAAGGCGCCGACCTGAACCACATAGCCGCCCGACAACGCGCCGCGCGCACGCGATGGCGTGGTTGGTTCAGCAGTCGCTGCGACTTCTATCGGCGCGGCGGCGGCGACCGGATCGGGGACCTCGAGCCCCGGATCGGCGTCAAACGCGCCGGCGTCTTCTTCGGCGAGGCTGGCGATACGGTCATCCACCGCCTGGCTGGTCTCCTCTGTGTGAGCGCCGGCTTGCGCGGCAAGCGATGCAATCGGGTCCTCGGCGCCGCGTTCAACCGGCTCTTCCGGGCCTTCGGCGAGCACGGTCGCCGGATCGGCGTTGTCACCGTCAAACACGTCATAGACTTCGCGATCAGGCGCTTGCGCGCCATTATCGGCGGTCTCGATTTTGATCGGTTCGGGGTCAGCGGCGACATAGGGCGTCTCGCCGGCGCCGTCTTCGCCGCGCTTGATGCCTTGATGATAGGCAATCCAGGTAATGGCGAGAAACGCGCCGAACATCACCAGACCGATCAGCAACACCATGAAGCCTGAAAGCCCTTCATCGTCGCCATCATCGAATTCGTCATATTCGCTGTAGTCGTCTTCGTAAGTTTCGTCTGCGTTTGTCATCCGTCAAGCCGCTCCTTCGTCAGCGCCCCACTTTTGTCCCGCCATGGTCTTGTTGCAACGGCCCTGATTTTTGGAACGCCTTCGCGCCCATATCATCTCTAGCCCGTCACGCCAATCGGGGCGCCGAATCGGTTGTCGCCGCTATTTTAGCACCGGACGGCGTGGTTCGGTAATCTCACTCCGGCAATTCCACCCCAAAAAGACGGCGATATTCGCGCATTGCATAGCGGTCAGTCATGCCGGCGATATAATCACACACGATGCGCGCAAGCCGCCGCTCGTCGTCGCCCGAGGGCGCGTCTTCATATCCCGCCCGCCATTCCGGCGGCAAGGCCTCCGGCTCTGAAAAGAATAATTCAAACAAAGATTTAACAATTCTCTTCGCCTGGCTGCGGGCGCCGACCACCTTGAAATGGCGATACATATTCTCATGCAGGAAATCACGCAGGCCGGTCAAATCCTTATCCATTTCCACGGAAAACGCGCAAATTGCGGTCTTTGCACGACGTATTTCATCGGCGTCCTGTGGAGAAATAGTTGCCAGCCGCGCACGGGTTTCGGTGAGGACATTTTCAACCATCGCGCCAATCAGGTCCGAGACCGCCTCGGCGATTAAGATATCGGCCGGCGCATCTTGATAGCGGTGTTCCGCGCGGCGCAGCGCCTCGCCGACCAGCGGCAAGTCGCGCGCCTCGTCAAATCCGAACAGTCCGGCGCGCAAGCCATCATCCACATCGTGGTTGTTATAAGCGATGTCATCGGCGATGGCGGCGACTTGCGCTTCCAGCGACGGATAGGTGTCGAGCCAAAGATCGTGGCTTTGCGCATATTCGCCAATCGCCGCCGGCAGCGGCTCATGCTTGGCCGCAAGATCGCCAACCAACGGCCCGTTATGTTTGACGACGCCCTCAAGGGTTTCCCAGGTGAGGTTAAGGCCGTCAAATTTTGCGTGACGATGTTCAAGCTTGGTCAAGAGGCGCAGCGTCTGGGCGTTGTGATCAAAGCCGTCAAATGGCGCCATGCACTCGCGCAACACATCCTCGCCCGCATGG
>JAJFFZ010000154.1 GCA_021776395.1 Hyphococcus sp.
TTTCACTCATGGCGTTGCTCGCAATCGCGCAAAAAATCTTCGGATCCTCCAACGACCGCCGCCTTAAGCCTTTATGGCGTCGGGTTGAGGCGATCAATGGGTTCGAAGACACGCTCTCCAAACTCAGCGATGATGGACTCATCCAACAAACAGAAACGTTAAAACAACGCCATAAAGATGGCGAGAGCCTCGATAATCTGCTCGAGGAGGCGTTTGCGACCGTGCGCGAGGCGGCAAAACGCGCCCTTGGCCAGCGCCACTATGACGTTCAGCTAGTCGGCGGGATGGTTCTCCACCAGGGCGATATCGCCGAAATGAAGACCGGCGAGGGCAAAACCCTGGTCGCCACGCTGCCGGTCTACCTCAATGCGCTGACCGGACGCGGCGTCCATGTGGTCACCGTTAACGATTACCTCGCCAGCCGCGATGCGGAGTGGATGGGCCGGGTCTATCAACGCCTCGGCATGACCGTCGGCTGCATCGTTCACGGCATAGACGACCAGGAACGCCGTGAGGCCTATGCCGCCGACATTACCTATGGCACCAACAACGAATACGGCTTCGATTATCTGCGCGACAACATGAAGGCGTCGCTTGAGGAGATGGTCCAGCGCGGCCATCATTATGCGATTGTCGATGAGGTTGATTCCATCCTCATTGACGAGGCGCGAACGCCGCTCATCATCTCCGGTCCGACCGACGACAAGTCGGAACTATACATGACCATCGACGGCTTCATGTCGCAACTTGAAGCCGACGAGGATTATGAAATCGACGAGAAGGCGCGCTCCGTCACCCTCACCGAAGACGGCAATGAGAAAATCGAGAAGCTGTTGGCGGCGGCAGACATGCTCGAAGGCGACAGTCTTTATGACTCGGCCAACATCTCCATCGTCCATCACGTCAATCAGGCGCTAAAGGCGCATAAGATTTTCCAGCGTGACAAGGACTATATCGTCCGCGGCGACAAAGTCGTCATCATTGATGAGTTTACCGGCCGAATGATGGAAGGCCGGCGCTGGTCGGACGGATTGCACCAGGCCGTCGAGGCTAAAGAAAAGGCGCAAATCCAGCCGGAAAACCAGACGCTGGCCTCAATCACATTCCAGAATTATTTCCGGCTCTACGAAAAACTCGCCGGCATGACCGGCACCGCACTGACGGAAGAAGCCGAATTTGCCGACATCTATAAGCTCGACGTCTTTGAAATTCCAACCAACAAGCCGGTCGACCGCGAGGATATGGACGACGAGCTTTACATGACGGCGTCGGAGAAAAACAAAGCAATCGTGTTGCAAATCGCCGATTGCTATAAGCGCGGCCAACCGGTGCTGGCGGGCACGGTTTCCATTGAAAAGTCCGAGACGCTCTCAAGCCTTTTAAGCGACAAGAAATATTTCAAGGAACTGGCCGCGACATTGCGCGAACGCGCATCGGAATTAAAAGACAAAGAAGCCGACCTTAAAAAAGAGCTGGAAGATCGCGCCAAACATATTGCCGAGCTCGCGCAATCAAAAACACCGATCCCCCACAATGTCCTCAATGCGCGCTATCACGAGCAAGAGGCCGATATTGTCGCCAAGGGCGGCGTGCCGGGCGTGGTGACCATCGCCACTAACATGGCCGGGCGCGGCACCGACATTCAACTCGGCGGTTCGGTCGATAAGGAAATCCTCGATGACCTCGAGGAAGGCGACGACGAGGAAACCATCAACCGCAAACGCGCCGAGATTGAAGCCAGGGTTGAAGAGGCCAAGAAAAAAGCCATCGACGCCGGCGGTCTTTTTGTGCTGGCTACAGAGCGCCATGAAAGCCGGCGCATAGACAATCAGCTGCGTGGCCGCTCCGGCCGTCAGGGCGATCCCGGCACCACCAAATTTTTCCTCTCGCTTGAAGACGACCTGATGCGCATCTTCGGCAGCGGTATGGAGAAAATGCTCAAGCGCTTCGGCATTCAGCCGGACGAGTCGATTGAGCATCCATGGTTCACCAAAGCGGTTGAGACGGCGCAGAAAAAAGTCGAGCAACGCAATTTCGACATACGCAAAAACGTCCTCAAATTTGACGACGTCATCAACGACCAGCGCAAGGCGATTTTTGAACAGCGCATCGAGTTTATGTCCGCAGCATCAGTTGAAGAGATTATCGGCGATATGCGCGCGCAGCTGGTCGATGATCTGGTCGCAACGCATATTCCGGCGAAGTCCTATGCGGAACGCTGGGATGTCGCCGGCCTGAAAGAAGAGCTCAAAACCATTTTCGGACGTGATTATTCGGTTGATAAATGGGCCAAGGAAGAAGGCGTCGACGATACCGAAATCACCGAGCGGCTGATTAAAGAGGTTGATGCGCAATATGCATCGCACACCGCTGCGATGAAAAACACCGCACAGGAGATGGGCGACGCCGACCCGGAGAACTTCGTTCGCAATATTGAAAAGCGCATTCTCCTTCTCAATCTCGACACCAACTGGCGCGAACATTTGCAAACGCTCGACCATTTGCGCTCGGTGATCTGGCTGCGCGGCCACGGCCAGCGCGACCCGGTCAATGAATTTAAAACCGAAGCCTTTGGGCTGTTTGAGGCGCTGATAGACGGCCTGCGCCGCGACGTGACGCGGATGTTGATGAATGTGCAACTGCGCGGGCCTGAACAGGCTGTGCCGCAGCGCCCGAATATTCCGATGACGGAAACCCATGCCGACCCGCTCACCGGCGAAAATGAAATGGCGCCCGAAGAAGCCGCGCGCCGGCGCCAACGCGGCGCCTCCGCCGGCATCGGCACCCTGACCGGACGCACCCGCGCCTCACAAGTTGACCCCGGCAATCCAGAAACCTGGGGCCGCGTGCCGCGCAACGCCCCCTGCCCTTGCGGTTCGGGTAAAAAATTCAAACAGTGCCACGGTTCACTTTGATTTCTGCCTGAGGCGGTTTTGTTAGGACGCAGGGGAAAGCGCATTACCTTTGCGCTGCACCGGTTGATTGACTTCGCCCGATAGCGCGATCAGCCTGCGCCCGTGCAACAGCAGGATCGACCAATGGCGAAACACATCCTTTATGGCGGCCAGCTTTCTTATTTCACCGGCAAAGCGCGGGCCTATCTCAACTGGAAAGGCGTCGACTACGAAGAGCGTCTGGCGACGCGCGATATTTACGCCTCCCTCATCATCCCACGCGTCGGCTATGCGATGATCCCGCTGGTGATCACGCCGGATGATCAGGCAATCCAGGATACCAGCGAGATCATCGATCATTTCGAAGCGCTGGAACCGGAGCCGTCTGTTGTTCCAGCTGGGCCGAAGCAACGGCTGGCGGCGCATTTGCTTGAGCTGTTTGGCGATGAATGGCTGGTGATCCCGGCGATGCATTATCGCTGGGCGCATAATCGCGACTTCGCCTATAGCGAGTTCGGCAAAATCACCGCCCCGGACCTTGCTGACGACGCACAA
This sequence comes from Hyphococcus sp., assembly GCA_021776395.1. GTDB lineage: Bacteria > Pseudomonadota > Alphaproteobacteria > Caulobacterales > Parvularculaceae > Hyphococcus. The sequence continues at coordinate 3,450 of JAJFFZ010000154.1, forward strand.
TTTGAGGCCGGCAAAAAGGCGGCTGAAAAATTCCAGGGCGTGGTTGGGCTGCTGGGCGCAACGCCGGAAATGGCGCCCGCAATTGAGGCGTCCTATGAGGCGTTGCTTGATGAATTAAACGCGCATTTTTCCGTTCACCCTTATCTGCTTGGCTCGCGGCCATCGATTGGCGACTTTGGGCTGATCGGCCCGCTCTATGCGCATCTTTATCGCGATCCCGCATCCGGCGATTTAATGAAATCGCGCGCGCCGGAAGTTTCTAAATGGGTGGAGCGCATGCAGTCGCCGCCAGAGCCCAAGGGCGGCGCCTTCCTCGCCAATGATGAAATTCCTGAAACGCTGCTGCCGGTGCTGCGCCGGATGATGCGCGAGCACGGCCCGTGCCTGGTCAATCTTGTCGAACAACTCTCCGCCTGGAAACAGGCTAATCCGGATACGGATATTCCCCGCGTCATCGGTATGCAGCCCTTTACAGTCGAAGACAAAACCGCCCAGCGCATTGTCCTGCCCTATACGCAAAGGATGTTGCAGCGCGCGACGGATTATTTTGCCTCGCTTGAGGGAGACGCGCGCGGCGCGGCGCTCAGCTTACTAGACTCTATTGGCGGCGAGCAGCTTGCCGACATCAACATCCCCGCGCGCGTCAAACGCGAAAACCACAAACTGGTTTGGGCGTGAGGCGGTAAAACCGTAACGCGCGCTGGCCCAAAAAACCTGCAAAACCCTCTTATGCGCACAACCAGCGCACGAATCGATTCCGCGATTTTGCAACCCAGAGAGGGTAGTTGGCCATAAAACCTATATTCGGTGAAAAGTTATGGCGATTATATACTTGACAAAGTAACTCTCCGTTCCCATATTAATTGGGTAGGAGAGAACAATGACAGATTTAACCGCCCCTATCTTTACTGACGCCGACAAAGCCCGCGAGCACCTAGAAGCGCAGCGCTGGCCAGACGGCCCATATTGCCCTCACTGTGGCAATGCGGATCGGTTGCGCATCACCAAGATGGAGGGCGAAAAGCACCGCCCCGGCCTCTACAACTGCAAAGAATGCCGTAAGCAATTCTCTGTAACGGTCGGGACCGTATTTGAGCGCTCAAAAGTGCCGCTCAATAAGTGGTTGCTGGCGACCTACCTTCTTGCGTCGTCCAAGAAAGGCATTTCAGCCCATCAATTGCACCGATCTATCGGCGTAACGTACAAAACCGCTTGGTTTATGTTCCATCGCATCCGCGAGGCCATGCGAGTTGATACCGCCAATGCCGAGCCCATGGGTGGACAAGGCAAAGTCGTCGAAGCTGATGAGACCTACCAAGGCAAAACCAAAGAAACGCGCACCCAAAGCGTAGACGGTCGCGTAAAATACCAGAACAAAGGCCGTGGCCCGGCCAATAAACGCCCTGTCATCGCTCTGGTTGAGCGTGGCGGTAAAGCCCGATCCTTCCATGTTCACGCCGCAACCTTCGATGTTGTCGAAAAAATCGTTTCCCAGAACATCGACAAGGAAAGCCGCCTTCATACTGATGAAAGCCGTCTCTATAGCGTTTCCAAGGTGCCGACGATGGTTGCCGAACATGAGAGCGTAAAGCACAGCGCCGATGAATATGTACGCGGTGACGTCTACTCAAACAGCGTTGAAGGCTATTTCTCGATCTTCAAACGCGGCATGAAAGGCATCTATCAGCATTGCAGCGAAAAGCATTTGCACCGCTACCTTGCCGAATATGATTTCCGTTTCTCCAATCGTATCGCCCTTGGCGTTGATGACACTGACCGCGCCAACGAAGCCCTGAAAGGCATCGCCGGCAAGCGCCTGACCTATCGGCGGACTAGTGAAGCCCTGCTTTAAACTAGAGGCAGAGCGCTTCCAGCGCTGGCGAAAACTACGACTCCAAGACAAGAACGAATCGTGACCCAAATGAAAAACGGCAGCCCACAGAGCCGCCGCTTAACTTCAACCCGCCGAAGACGGGGTGTTCATTATCACAAGACCAATATCGCTGACTCGCGATTTACGGTCAACCGTTTTCGGCATCGCATAAGGATGCCTTTATATGACTAAGCGAGCCCAAATAAAATGCGTAAATAAGCAGCCACGCAACGATCCGTATGACCGGATTACTCACGTCGGCGGAAATAGTACCAAGCAGTGGAGGCTAACTCTAGACGACGCGATAGGTAAAATAGAGCGTCTTGAATGGGAATTTTTCACAAAAGGTCACGACGGGCACGAACAAAAAGTTATCGTCGTTCGGCCAGTTGGTCGAGATCCATTTCTTCGGACGGAAGCGGATCACGACACTCCAGACAACCTCCTAAGCCTTCCTGAGTGCCCATAATAAGGTCGTAGGGCGCTTTTGAACCCTTGCGGATCAAGCGCCCACGATACCGCCTGTTGCGCAGCATAAAGGCGCTTGGTCACGTCGTCGTTGTGGCCTTGCAGAAGCGCACAATTCAGGCGGTTAAACTCGCGGGTGAGAAAGCTCATTTTTCTCTACTCCCCTTTGTTTTTCGTTTTGCCGCCTTCTTTTTTGGGCGGCGGTTTATCGCCCTTCTTTTCATCTTCGTGATGTTTGGGCGGCGTCTTCAGCAAATTCTGAAGCGTTTCATTGAACTTCTTATCTTCGGATTTTGTCATGGCAGCAGACCCTATGGGCGTTCTTAAAATGCTCACTATATCGGATGAACATTATCAAAAAATCGGTCGTGTATCAGTAGCCGCGAGCATACTAGAAGCGCGCCTTAAGTCCTTCCCAGTCGTAATGACTAGGCCAGCGCTTCCCGCTGGCTGGGCATTTACTGCCCACATGAACGTTAGATCGCTTTGCGATATGACAAAAGCTATGGCCCGCGAGATGTATCACGAAGATTTTGCGAACGAAGTTGTTTCCTCATTGAATGCCGCCCAAGCGGCCTATGACCGGCGCAGTGAGCTTATTCACTACACCTACCAGCCAGGCATGAATAATGACGCCCACGGCTATAGAATGATGGCGCGAGAGCGAATTAAACACCTATTTAAGGACTTCACTCTTGATGAATTGCAAAGCATTCTTAATGCCCTGACGCTCGCATACAATGGCGTTGAGGAATGTGCTCAAGCGCTGCACTTATTACGCGGTAAACGCAGTCCTCCGCCCCTAGGGACTCGCATCCATAATCTGTTTCTTCTAGCCAACCAGCAAAAGCCCTAACCCCGGCCCCAATCATACCTTGAGTTATCTCAATTTCAGCGCCGGCCTGTCGTTCGCGTTCTGGTTGTGCCATGGTGCTTTGTAAAGTATATAATCGCCAAAGTTATCCTCACGGATTTTAGCGGCCTTATTATGCGCTGAATGAAATTGAGGAGCATGTTTTGCAACGATGCAGAAACCATATCCAGCACGCAGGGCGAGCTGATTTACGCGCCGAGCAGCTCGCGCACCCAGGCGGGGACAACCTTCGTCGCCGGACCGTAGCGGCTATCGGTGAAGAGATGCGCGTTCTCAGAAGGCTCGAGGTTGAGCTCCATCGCTGGCGCGCCGGCGCGGCGCGCATCGCTCACAAATCCGGCGGCGGGATAGACCGAGCCCGATGTGCCGATCGAGACGAACACATCCGCCGTCGCGATCGCGTCCAGCGCCTCGTCCATAAAGCGCGGCATCTCTCCGAACCACACCACATAGGGACGCAACGCCCCCGCGCGTTCACACACCGGGCACGGCGTTGCAACGCTCAGATCCTCGCCGCACTCGCGGATGTCGCCGCAAGCGGCGCATTGCGACTTGGCAAGCTCGCCATGCATGTGCAGCAGGTTTTGAGAGCCCGCCCGCTCGTGAAGGTCGTCAACATTCTGGGTAATGAGCGTTACGCGCCCGCCGCGCGCTGCAACGCCCGCCTCCAATTCGCCAAGCGCAAAATGCGCCGCGTTTGGCGCCACCATCGACAGCCCGCGCCGGCGGTCATTGTAGAACCGATGCACCAGCGCCGGGTCGGCGGCGAAGCCTTCCGGCGTCGCCACCTCCCGATAATCATATTTCGCCCACACGCCGTCTTTGTCGCGAAACGTCGCAACCCCGGATTCGGCGGAAATGCCGGACCCGGTGAGGATGACAATGTTGTGCGGGCGCGCCGTCACACTTTTGGAACGGCGAGGAAGTCGACCTTGCCAAGATCAACGCCGAGATGGCGCAGGATGATATAGGCCGCCGTCACATGGAAATAGAGGTTGGACAAAACGACATTTTGGAGGAAGGCGCCGCGCGGCAGCGTCATTTCCCGGTCAGGCCCGGCCGGAAACGTGATCGAACCGTCGGGGTCGGCGTCAATCGCCTCGGTGGAGAGGTCCTTGATAAAGGCCTGCGCCTTCGAAATCCGCGCGCGAAGCTCTGCGAACGTCACCTCATCGTCGGCAAAGCTCGGCAACTCCGCGCCGGCAAGACGCGACAGGCCGCGGGCGGGAAATTCGGTTGCGATCATCACCTGACGCACAAGCGGCAACATATCCGGCGCCATACGCCAGCCCAGATAAACGCTCTCTTCAACATCTTTGGCCTTCGCAGCCGCCGCGCCTTTTTCCAGAACCCCGTCAAGACCGCGAAACATCTGGTCGATGGCGGTATTGGCGATGGTGGACAAAGTAATTGTCATTCGAAATATCCTCGATTTCGCGGGCGTCTGATTACGCCCGGTGCTATCTTAGACGTTGTGTACATGGTTATTAAGACGCGCGCCGCTCACAAATACGGGACCGCGATGAAACGCATATTATTTGTCTGTCTTGGCAATATCTGCCGCTCGCCGGCGGCTGAGGGCGTTTTGCTGGCCAAAGCGCGGGGCCGCGGCGTCAAGGTCTATATTGAATCGGCCGGCACCGGCGCCTGGCATGTGGGCGATCCGCCAGATCCGCGGATGATTAAGGCGGCGGCAACGCGCGGCTATGACCTTGCCTATCAACGGGCGCGCAAAGTCGAAATCGCCGACTTTTATGAGTTCGATTATCTCCTCGCGATGGATCTGGCCAACCACACCGACCTGATGGAGCTGGCGCCGCCAAACCGCAGCGCAGACATCCGGCTGTTTTTGGATTTTGCCGATTGCCAAACACGCGAGACGCCGGACCCTTATTATGGCGGCGATGGCGGCTTTGAGCGGGTGCTTGATCTTATCGAATTGGGCGCGGCGGGATTTCTCGATCATTTGGAAGATGAAAGTGAATAGCTCGCCTCAATCTCATAATGGCTCGCGCCGCCGCCAAGGCGCGACGAGTAAAGGTGGAATTCCCGTACGCAAAAAGGCGCGGCTGAGAATGCTTCGTTTGCGGCGCAATATCGCAAGACGTCGTCGCGCCGCGCGGCTTTTAAATAAGCGAGCGTTACATGCGGAGTGAATTTACGCGCCTCAAGCGCGAAGCCGGCGCGGCGCAACCCCGTCTCAACCTTGCTTTGCAGATGCGCAAGGCCAGGCTCAGCTTTCACCCCCGCCCACAAAGCGCGCGGTTTGCGTTCGCCAAACAATCCGGTCCCGGCAAGCGCCAGTTCAAAACCCGGCGCCTCGATCTGGCTGAGCGCATCAATCGCATCATCAAACTGATGCCGATCCGCCTCGCCGATAAACGCCAGCGTGATGTGAAAGTTTTCACGCGGACGCCAACGCGCGCCGTCAACGCCGTTCTGGAGCGTTGACAATGCGTCGCGAACCACATCGGGAATGGAAAGGGCGACAAACAACCGGGCCATGGCCATGGATAAATCCGTTTTACCGGTTTTGTCTAACGCCGCCATTTATGGATGGGCCCAATGCATAAGAAGCTGTTTTGTTTTGGGTTTGGCTACACCGCCAAGGCGCTCACCGCCCGCCTTGCCGGCAAAGGCTGGCGTATTATCGGCACGACTATGTCGTCGGAAAAAGCCGATGCGATGCGCGCAAGCGGTGTTGCGCCGGTGGTTTGGCGGGGAGGCGCGCTCGACGCTGGCGTGCTAGAGGACGCAACGGCAGTTCTGATTTCAACGCCGCCAAGCGCGGCGGGCTGTCCCGCTCTTTTATCGGCGCAAGGGCCTCTCGCCGCGACACGTGATAGCGTCAAATGGATAGGCTATCTCTCCACCAACGGCGTTTATGGCGACCATGGCGGCGCCTGGGTCGATGAGGACAGCGCCTTGAAGGCAACATCGGCGCGGACGCGCCGCCGCATCGCCGCAGAGGCGGCGTGGGGGGTTTTTTGCGAGCGCCAGAACCTGCCGCTGGCAGTTTTTCGCCTGCCCGGCATTTACGGGCCGGGCCGCTCAGCGCTGGATGCGATGCGCGCGGGAACTGCAAAGCGTATCAACAAACAGGGCCAGGTCTTCAACCGCATGCATGTTGACGATATCGCCGCCGGCCTTGCCGCAAGCCTGCATGCGCCGGAACAACAAGGCGTCTATAATTTCGCCGATGACGAACCAGCGCCGCAACAAGATGTTATCGCTTATGCCTGCCAATTACTCGGCGTGGAGCCGCCGCCCTTGACCGCCATTGAAGACGCCGGATTGTCGGAAGCAGCGATGGGTTTTTATAGAGACAATAAGCGGGTTTCAAACCGGCTCATGAAAAGCGCCCTCGAGATAGAGTTGAAATATCCAACCTATCGCGAGGGGCTAAGCAACATTTTGAAAGCCAGCAGCGCCTATCAATCTTGTGACGCATCACTTTCATCGTCAGCCAAATCGGATTGCGTATGATCCCATTTGTTGATTTTTTGGATATGGCACTGATACTCAAAACCGCCGGAATCAACGGCTGTAATCCTGTCGTTATATTTCAAGCAACTGGAGCCGGGCGTTGTTTCAATTCTCAAATAACTCGCACGGCGAATAATACTTTCTGTGCACCCCGCATTTACCGTTACTCGGTACCAGTCGTTCACACGGCGATCGACCAATATGACCCCGTCTTCCCCCTCAACGGCGCGCCAGCGGTCGAGCGTACTGGAAAAACAGATTTTCTTGACCTCTGGGCCAATGCGATCCTTCTCAAGGGCAAATGCCGGCATCGCAGTTACAGTAACAACCAATGCCGCTGGAGCTAAAATTGACGCTAATCCGGACAGTAAACCAGTTTGAAATTTCATAGTCTTACCTTCCCTCATCTTCGCCCAGCCAATTTGGTTATAGTGCTATTACAGCACAAAAAACTACACATTTTAGCGAGGGAGACATACGCCGATAAGAGCGCAGCTCACATAAGGAAATCTTTATATGTCCCTTGGCATAAGGCGGGGCCACTGATATACGCCGCCCACAAGCTAGCCGGAAATGGCGGAATTAAAGGATTTCAACAATGTCAGCGAATAACAATAATTATGTCGTCAAGGATATTGGCCTGGCCGATTGGGGCCGCCGCGAGATTGAAATTGCCGAGACGGAAATGCCCGGCCTGATGGCCACAAGGGAAGAATACGCCAGCGCGCAACCGTTGAAAGGCGCGCGTATCGCCGGCTCGCTGCACATGACCATCCAGACCGCGGTGTTGATTGAAACGCTTCAGGCGCTGGGCGCTGATGTCCGCTGGGCGTCGTGCAACATTTATTCAACCCAAGACCAGGCCGCCGCCGCGATCGCCGCCACCGGCACGCCGGTTTTTGCCTTCAAGGGCGAAACGCTGGCCGAATATTGGGACCTGGCTGACAGGATTTTTGAATGGCCGAATGGCGAGACCGCCAATATGATCCTCGACGATGGCGGCGACGCGACGATGCTGATCCTGCTTGGCGCGGAAGCAGAGGAGAACCCCTCGCTGCTCGACAAACCCGAAAACGAAGAAGAAGAGGCGTTTTACGCAACCATCAAACGCCGGCTTGCGCGCGATCCGAACTGGTATTCAAAAATAAGAGCCAACATCCAAGGCGTCACCGAAGAAACCACCACCGGCGTTTTACGGCTTTATCAACGCGAGAAAAACGGCACGCTTCCGTTTCCGGCGATTAACGTCAATGATTCCGTCACCAAGTCGAAATTCGACAATAAATATGGCTGCCGGGAATCGCTGGTCGACGGTATTCGTCGCGGTACGGATGTTATGATGTCAGGCAAGTTAGCGCTTGTTGGCGGTTATGGCGATGTCGGCAAGGGCTCGGCCGCATCGCTTCATGGCGCGGGCGCGCGGGTTATGGTGGTTGAAGTCGATCCAATCTGCGCCTTGCAGGCGGCAATGGACGGCTTTGAGGTCGTCACCATGGAAGAAGGGTGCAAGCGCGCCGATATTGTGGTCACCGCGACCGGCAACAAAGATGTGCTTACCGTCGATCACATGCGCCTGCTGAAAGACATGGCGATCGTCGGCAATATCGGCCATTTCGATAATGAAATTCAGGTCGATGGCCTCAAAAATTTCAAATGGGCCAATGTTAAAGACCAGGTCGATATGATCACCTTCCCCGATGGCAAGCGCATGTTGCTGCTGTCACAGGGACGTCTGCTCAATCTGGGCAACGCCACCGGTCATCCGAGCTTCGTGATGTCAGCTTCGTTTACCAATCAGACCCTGGCGCAAATCGAGCTATGGGCGAAGGGTGATCGGTACAAAAACCAAGTTTATGTGTTGCCGAAACATCTCGACGAAAAAGTCGCCGCGCTGCACCTTGCCAAAGTCGGCGCGCAGCTCAGCAAATTAACCCAGGAACAAGCCGACTATATTGGCGTGCCGGTCGATGGCCCGTTTAAAAACGATCAATACCGGTATTGATGGCTCCACATGATAATCCGCCTATTCCGTGAAAAGATTGGGAAATGATCAATTCACTTGATATTGACGACACCGATCATACTGCTGGGTATTAAATTATTGTCGGCGCCGGCTTGGGCGGCGCCGCGGCAGGCTATCGCCTCACCCAAAAGGGCTTCAAGGTTCTCTTTATAGAAAAGGGAAACCTCGCATCCCTGCCCCCCGAAGATCAAGCCGGCGGCCATAGCGACGATCCTGATATTCGTTTGAGCAAGGGGTGTTGGCCGACCCCCCTTGCGGTTTCAATAGATGGGGTCAGGCGCGAAATATTTATGGCGCTAGGGTGCGGCGCCGGGGGCTCAACAGTTCTTTATGGCGCCGCGCTGGAACGGCTCACTCGCAGTGATTTCTCACCCGGCCGACAAGTCTCCGATAAAGGCCAAAGCGAGCTGCCCGATCATTGGCCGATCAGTTACGATGACCTTTCACCTTATTATCAAGAGATGGAGAGACTCTTTAATGTATGCGGCACACCAGATCCGCTCGACGCAGATGACAGCAACCACCTCGCTCCACCGCCGCCGCTTGGCCCTCGCGATCAACATTTGTTCGATTCTTTCGAAGCATTAAAACTCAATCCCTACCGGCAGCATGTCGCCATCGATTTTATTCCCGGTTGCCAACAATGCATGGGCCGAATTTGCACCCGAAATTGCAAACGCGATGCGCGCAACACATTGTTTGAGCCTGCCTTACGGGCTGGCGCCAGCGCCATCCTTGAATGCGATGTAATGCGCTTTGAAAGTGATGCGGGAAAAGTAACTTCTGTTGTTATAAAAAAAGATGGTGTCGAAAAGGTGATTTCCGCCAAACAATATATCCTCGCCGCTGGCGCCTTGTTTTCACCAGCCTTGTTGTTGAAGTCGGCAAACAATTTCTGGCCGAATGGGCTGGCTAATAACAATGATCAGGTCGGACGATGCTTGATGTTTCATGGTAACAATCTTATCGCAATATGGCCGCTCAGAAATCATGACAGCTCAGGGCCGAAAAAATCACTTTGCTTTAAGAATTTTTATTTCGTCGACGGCTGCAAATACGGCACGGTGCAGGCGATGGGTATCGAGGCTGGACGTAGCGCTATCTACGATTTCCTTGATACAAAGCGGCAGGAACTTGGCGTACCGAAACTGCCTTTATTGTGGATTCCACTGAAGATTATTGCGCGCATCGCCGAAAAAATTTTTGGCCCTGCAAAAGTGTTTGCCGGAATTTTAGAAGACTTTCCCTATACTGAGAATCAAGTGATGATCGATTATGATGCACCGTCCGGGATTCATATCCGCTACCAACTTTCTGATGAGCTGAAAAAACGCACGCAACGTTTCAGGCATATGATCACCAACGCGGTCAAACCGCATCGCACGATGCTAATCGACCGATCGATTGGCCTCAATTACGGCCACGCAACAGGCACTTGCCGGTTTGGTAGTGATCCAGAAACGAGCGTTTTAGATAAAGACAACCGCGCTTGGGGATTGAATAACCTGATTGTCGTCGATGCGTCGTTCTTTCCTTCAAGCGGCGGCATAAATCCGAGCCTGACGATCGGGGCAAATGCTTTGCGCGTCGCTGATAAGTTAGTAAGCCGACTAAAAAATCCAACAATATAGCTCCACCCGCTTCAAAATGCGTTGTTTGATAAAACGCTTGACCCGCGACAGTTGTCGCAATACACTGCGACTAATGTAGCATGCTGGTTGAAGCAATACTGACAGTCACAACCATCCGAACCCTATTTCAACCAGTCCAAAGGTGGGTGGTCCGGAAAGGCAATTGTCATGATTTTTTTCAGATGGATCGTCGGCCTCCCCTTTGCCGCCCTCATCACGGCCGGCCTGTTCACGCTCATGGCGGGACTGATACACCGCCCGTCTCTTGACCTCGCGGAGCCGCAAGAGACCGCCCAAATTCAAATCCTCGCGCAAAAGCGACCGCCCCTGGAGCCGTTGCCGACAAAACCAAAAGAGCGGCTCAAAAACCTGCCCGAGACCATCATTCCGCCGGCGCCGCCACAGGGGAAACCCAAAGGGGTTCCGGTTGGACCGCCCAATATAACCGTTAAAGTAGACCCGGGAAGAGACAGCGGCCGGATCGACGCGCCGGTAATCAAACACACGCCGCTATACCCCGAAGCCTGCCGCAGCCGCGCCGCTGAAGGCGGCGTCCTGGTCCAGTTCGACGTCACGCCAGAAGGCAGCGTCGTCAACGTCCAGATCCTTCAATCCGCCGATTCATGCTTCAACCGGACGGTGCGCAAAACCGTTGCAAAATGGAAATATCCCCCAGCATACCGCAATGGCCGACCGATTACCCGTTATGGCGTCATCGAGCGGTTCAGCTTCCGGTTAACCGATTGAATTGCGGCGGTTCCCGGACCACGCCCAGGCGACCAAACCTGTTGAAAAATTCAGTTGAAGAGCAGCGAATTTCCGTAGAATAACCCTAGCGGGCGCCCGCAAACACAGTACATATTGCGTAATTGCGCGTGGCACGCACAAAATGTTGTTTAAGCTGTGTATTTTTTGTGTTTGCCACGCTGGCCAGGGTTTGTCGGAATGCGCCGGAAGATGAGACTTTTGTGGGTTACCTGCCTGACGGCGGGCGCGCCGGCGGCCTTGATGGCGCAGGAAAGCGTCGTTGACGCCGCCGCTACCAGCCTGAACCCCTTGATTATCGCCGGCGCAGGCGCTGTCGCGCTCACCATCGCCTCGATTTTGTGGGCGTTCAGAGTATCCTCAGCCACCCGCCACCAGGCGTTGCGTTGGTCCAACAAGCTGGCGGAAATGGAAGCGCGGCTCGAAAAAGCCGACGCCGTGCTGTCGGCCCATCCCGGCCTCGTCCTGGTTTGGGAAGATGACAATGAGGCGGTAAAGGACGGTTGGGGCGAGCCGAAAATCCTCGGCGGGCCGGCGGCAATGGCCTCGCTCCTGTCCTTTTCCAGCACCACTGAAGACCCGTCCGCACAGCCGGTCGACCAGCTTCTAAACTCCCTCGGCGATTTGCGGATCGAAGATGAGAGTGAAAACGAGCCCCAATCCTTGCGCGAGAAGGTTCATGATTTGCGCGCCCATGGGGTGGCGTTTTCCGGCGCTGTCGTCACCTCAGACGGCCGGTCGATCGAACTTGACGGCCGCGTCGCCGGCGGTCAGGTGGCGTTATGGCTCACCGATCCTGCGGTGCGGATGGTGGAGGACGGCGCCATCATCGGCGCCTTCCGCGAGCGCGCCACCGACCTTCACGGCTCGCACGCCTTGCTGGAGCGCTCGCCCCTGCCGGCCTGGCGCCGCAATGGCGAGTTGGCGCTGGTCTGGGTCAACCGCGCCTATGTCGAGGCGGTCGAGGCGACGTCGGCGGCGGAAGTTATCCGTCAGCAAACCGAACTTGATCCGTCAATTAAGAATGTCGCCGGCAATGCCGCTGTCGAACGCAAGGCGAGCGAGGGGCGCATCATTATCAACTCGCGCGGCGAGCGCCGCGTCTTGCGCGTTATTGAATCGCCGCTGCACGGGTCCGGCGACGCAGCGCTTGGCGGTTTCGCCATCGACGCCACCGAGCTCGACAAAACCAAGGCCGATTTACGCCAGCACATCGAAGCCAATCAGCGCACGCTCGATCAGATCCAAACCGCGGTCGCAATCTTCGGCGCCAGCCAAAACCTTATCTACCACAACCGGGCCTTTCAGGAGCTTTGGGATATTGAAGACGCCGGTTTGAGCGGGCGCACCTATCACGGAGAAATCCTTGACCAGCTGCGCTTCGACGGCAAGCTGCCGGAACCTGCGGACTATGACGAATGGAAAGCCCAACAACTTGCGCTTTACACGGAAGAAGTCGGCCCGCCAGGGTCAGAACGCGACGCCGATGCGCCTGACGAAATCTGGCACTTGCCCGATGGACGCACGATAAGGCTGGCCAAACAGCGCCACCCGCTCGGCGGCATCATGGCGGCGTTCGAAGACATTACCGAAAAAGTCTCGCTCGAAGCACAATACAACACCCAGATCAGCGTCCAGAAGGCGACGTTGAACAATCTTACCGAAGCGGTCGCAGTGTTTGGCGCCGACGGCTCGCTCCGGCTCTATAACAAAGCCTTCCGGCAACTCTGGCGGCTCAACGCCAAAGCCCTCGATAAAAAACCCCATGTTGACGCCATCGCATCAAGCTTCACGAGCAAGGCGCTGGAAGACGATGAAAAGCTGGCGCTCATTCGCCGCGCCGTTACCTCAAAATTGCCGGAAGACCGCAAACCCGTATCCGGCATTGAAATTTCCCTGCGCGACGGGCGCACCATCGCCTTTGGCACAGAGCCGCTGCCCGATGGCGCAACGCTGGCGCATTTCCTCAACATCACCGATTCCAAAGAGCGAGAGAAGGAACTCAAAGAGCGCAACGCCATTCTTGAAAACGCCGACCGGCTGAAATCAAAATTTGTTGACCATGTTTCCTATCAATTGCGCACGCCGCTTTCGACCATCATCGGGTTTTCAGAAATGCTCGACGGGCAGATGTTCGGGGTTTTGAACGACCGGCAAAAAGATTATGTCGCCAGCGTCTTATCCGCGTCCTATCATTTGCGCGACCTCATCAATGACGTCATCGACCTTGCCGCCATCGACGCCGGCAAGCTTGAGCTTGAGCGGCGCGAGACTGATATTCGCGCGCTGTTGGAAAATGCTGCAACCTTTGCCGCGTTAAAAGCAGAAGACACCCAGATAGCGCTCACCGTTGATTGCCCGAAAAATATTGGCGCCGCCAATATTGATGAGCGGCGCATCAAACAGGTGCTGTTCAACCTGTTGTCAAACGCCTTCGCCTATACCGGCGCCGCCGGCGGCGTGACTCTGGGCGCCAGCCGCAACGACGGCGTGGTCAAACTCTGGGTTGAAGACCCCGGCCGCGGGGTATCGCCCGAAGACGGCGCCAAAGTTTTTGACGCTTTTGTCAGCCGCGGTCCGAGCGCCGGCGCGGGGCTTGGGCTGTCCCTGGTCGAGCGTTTTGTCAGCCTGCATGGCGGCTGGACCCGAATGGACTCCGAAGAGGGCGCCGGCGCCAGGGTCACCTGCTATCTGCCGGAGACAGCAGCGCCACAATCTGCCATCACGCCGCCAACCGAGACCACAAAAAAACCGCCGCGCCCAACAAAGCCGGCGGCAAAAAAGACCACCAAAGCCAAAACCCCCAGAAAACGCCGCGCCAAGGCCGCAGCACCGCGGGCGGCGGAATAGTTTAGCGGCAAGCACCAGCATATATTTGCCGCCGCCTCTTTTGCGCCGTCATTTTCTTGTCTAAACTCAAGGCATGAGTATTACCGTCACTCTTTTCGCCCTTGCCGCCGCCGTCTCTGTTCAGTCGAGCGATCGCTATGGTGATTGCATCGCCCTGGTTGAAGCCGATATTGACCGCGGCCGAGCCGCCGCACAGCAATGGACTGACGATGGCGGCGGCGCGGATGCACAATATTGTCTGGCGCTCGCCGATATCGCGGCGGGCTTCGCCAAGCTCGGCGCGGCGCGGCTTGAACAGATTGCACAACGCAAAGACGCCGGCGATGATTTCATTCGCGCGCGTCTTCTTTCACAGGCGGCCAATGCATGGCTTGTTGCCGGCGAAGTAGATTTTGCGGAAGCGGCGATCAACGCCGCCTTTGAACTCACTCCTGGCGCCGGCGAACTTTACCTCACAGCGGCAAAAGTCTACGCCGCTCAAGAAAAATGGCTCCAGGTTGTCGCCGCCGTGCGCACCGCGACCCAATCCGGATTTGTTTCAGCCGAGACTTATGTGTTGAGCGGGCGGGCGCATATTGCGCTTGGCGACTATGTCGCCGCCGCCGATGACGTCGTTGATGCGCTGACGCTTGAGCCGACCAATATCGATGCGCTGGTGTTACGCGGAGAAATCCAGCAGACCGGCGTCGCCATCGACGTTTACTACGCCGACGCCCCTGAAAAAGAGCCCCAAAAATAAGCTCTGGTCACGACAGTGTGAACACCAAGCAGGCGGACATTCACTCTAACAAAGACTATCTTCGGATCAGGCGCGGGTTTTGTTTGAGTATTCTCCGAACAGTTCTCGACACAGGTACAGGCGAGATGTCTTAGGTCCCCCTTCTCATTTCGCCTGGCGCGCTTGGATTTAGCGCGTGGGACCGCCGATCTCGCCCGCAGCTTGTCGGCGGTCCCAATTTTTTCCTTATCGACATTCAAAAGAAATCAGCGCAAAGGTGCCGTTAACGATTGGTTAACGATTGCAACGTTCCATCAACTCTTGAAACGAAAGATGAGAACCCGGCCTATGGCGCATGCGATAGAAGTTAAGGATGCCAGAGCACTACAGCGCCTCGCGGAGGAAACTTCGCGCACATTCAAGCCTGCGCGGCCTAAAACCCGTTCTCGCGCCGCCTTGTTGGAAATGATCGACCTGCTTTCCCGGTGGAGCGCCGCCGGTCTGGCGCTCATCGTCGGCATCACGGTCTATCTGGCGATTATTGCCGGGCGCGGCTTTCCTGCACGCGCGCTGGCATGGACTGTCCTGTTAATCTGCGCGATCTGGGTCTGCCGGCGCATGCGCGCGCAATTTCGCGCTGGCGCAGCGATTGCCGCGCGCCCATTCCGTTGGCGCGCCTCCTATACGTCGTGCCTTAGCGTCCTTGGCGTTATTTTCGCCAGCGCCCCGATATTGCTGACGCCGCAAGACGCGCCGGGCCTGATAAGTCTTCAGGTGGTTGTGCTGGTGATGGTTGGCGGGTTTGGCGCAGCGTTGTTTCACGCCGCACACCCGACCAGCGCCGCCGCCTTCGCCATTCCGGGCGCCCTTATGCCCATGCTGGCGGCCATTCGCAGCGGCGATATGCTTTTGGTGTCGGCCCTGGCGGCGACTTCTGTGGCCGGATTATTCGTCGTATTCGCGCTTTCCCGGACAATCGCCCGCAATGCCGGCCGGCGCAATCCGCGCACCCGTTTTGTGCGCCGCGAGATAGAGCCCTCTGGGCGTTATGTTGGGCACGCCCACACGCAAGCGCCCTCAAAAAGCGCTATTTAGCCGGCTATTTGTAACATTGTTCGCATACGCAAATTTCTCTGCACGTAGCCTCAAATCGTTAGACTTTCCCAAACTCTTCGCGTTATGACGGCTAGCATGCAGCCATTTAGGTGGGCGAGGAAAGATCATGCCAGAGGGCTTCCTGACCGATATAGACCACGAAATTCTTCAAAAGGTCATCGACCGCGCGAAAAAGACCAAAACCGGCGATTTCGGAGAAGACGGGGAACTTACCAAAGCTTTTGTCAGCTATGTCGATCAGCTGGTCTGTTACGCCACCGGTGAAGACACAATCTGGTCGAAGCCGGAGGCGCTGTTAACGCGCGCAAGCACAAGCTGGGCGCTGGCGGCGACGCGCAAATCTGAGGGCGATAACGTCTCAATACGAATTGAGGATGGAAAGGGCTGGAACGGCAGGCGCCTGGTTTTGGATATCGTCACCGATGACAAACCGTTCCTGGTCGATTCCATTTCAGCAGCCTTGTCGGAAGCCGGCAAGCCGCTGTCATTCTTTTCCAACGCCGTCATCGACATCACCCGTGACGCAAAAGGCGCACGCATATCTGGCGACGCTGGCGGCAAAGGGCAGACCGTGCGGGAATCGATGATCCATGCGGAAATGGACCCGCCGGTTGGCGAGTGCGAAATCGATGCGTTGCGCGAAGACATCCAATGCGTGCTTGACGACGTCGCCATTGCCGTCGCCGACTGGGAGCCGATGCGCGCACAGCTGGCCAGCTGTATCGCGCAATTTGAAAAATCACGGCTTTCGGGCGTAAAAAAAGAAGACCAGAAAGAAGCGATTGAGTTCCTGAAATGGCTTTGGGACAACCGCTTTGCATTTCTTGGCGTGCGCCGGTTTAACAGCGCAACCCTGGGCGACGATCTCACACTTGTGCATGACCCGTCTCAAGATTTGGGAATAA
>JAJFFZ010000155.1 GCA_021776395.1 Hyphococcus sp.
ATGATGGGCGAAGTTGCTCATATTGACGACCAGCAAATTACGCGCGGGATCAAACGCGGCGCCGCCCCAATTGGCTCCGCCGGCATTCGATGGATAGATGAGCGTTCCTTGCTCCGATGGCGGTGTAAACAAACCTTCCGCACGCGCCGCTTTAATTGCATTGGCGCAATAGCGTTTGTCGAGCCAGGTAATGCCGAATGCATCGCTTGCGGACAGCGTATTGGGAACGATTGGCGGTGTCGCGATAGGCATCGGTTGCGTTGGCGACAACGCCTCGCCTTGGGCGCCGCCTTGCGGAACCGGCATTTCTTCGATTGGCAGAAAAGGCTCGCCGGTGTCGCGGTCAAGAACAAAAACCAGACCAGTTTTTGTGACCTGCGCCACCACATCATGCCTACGCCCGTCGCGCCATACGGAGTATAATCCCGGTTGGGCGGGGAGGTCATAGTCCCAGACATCGTGATGGACAGTCTGAAAACTCCAGACAACGCGGCCCGTCTCGCCATCGAGGGCAACCACAGAATTGCCGTATCGGTTATCCCCCGGCCTCAAGCCGCCGTAAAAGTCAGGGCTTGGGCTTGACGTTGGCAGAATGATTAGCCCGCGCTTATGATCAACTGACATCGGCGCCCAAACATTGGCGTGGCCCTCAACCGGCGGCTGGCTTCCTTTCCAGTCGATTGCGTTTTCGGCATTGGCCTCGCGCGGGATCGCATCAAACGTCCATTTCGGCGCACCGCTGCGCGCATCAAAGGCCCGCACCGCTCCGCTCGGAGCGACAACGCGCGCGTTGTCGGAAATCGCCGATCCGACAACCACAATGTCATTGAGGATAACCGGCGGTGAGGTTATCTGAAACTCGCCCGGCCACAACAAATCAATGCCGGGATCGATGTTGACAACACCGCCAGCGCCAAATTCCGTACACGGCGTTCCTGATTTGGTGTCTATGGAAACCAGCCGGCCATTATTGGTTCCCATAAATATGCGTGAGGTGCATTTCGCATCGTCCGGCGCGGCTTGGTTGCGCCAATGGGCGAGGCCGCGGCAGACAAACTGGTTCGCTGGTTGCTGATCGAGATTTATTTCCGGATCAAAGCGCCACTTTTCTGCGCCAGAGCCGGGATCGAGGGCGATAATTTCATTAAACGGCGTGCAAAAAATCAAGGCGTCATCAATGAACAGTGGCGTGCCCTCCGTAGCGCTGCGATGGCGCGTGTCGTTCGGCTTGTTCATATCGCCGGTTTTGTAGTCCCATGCGACCTCCAAAGCACTGACATTTTGTGGGGTTATGTTTTTGATGGTGCTGTAGCGATTGCCGCCAGCGTCGCCGCCATAATGCGCCCACCCTTCACCGGCAGGGGCTGTCTCTCCCCCATGCTTCGTCGCAACGCCTTCGATATCAAGACCATGAGCCCCGCCCAATAGCGGGAGCATCGAGCCGCCAAGCAGCATGAGGGCGACAAAAACGACGATAAGCGCGCCGGCCCAGACAAACAAATTTTTCATTTCACGATTCCCGCAGGCTCTGCATTATTGATGAAATTTAGTATATGGCATGGCCCCGCCAAGCGCAGCAATCGCCGAACCATCCAGCGGTTTGCGCACCGCAGCTGCAAATTTCTCGTGATAGAGCGGGTGCTCGGTCTGCATCAGACGGTCCCACCAGGTGAAGTATAACCCATAGTTCCAGCCGGCCTGCGCATGGTGGAGGTCATGGTGGGTGACGCTGGTCATCCAATCAAGCACCGGCCGGCCATTGCGCCAGCTCGGCATCAGCTCATAGCCGCAATGGCCAATGGCGTTGCGCAGCATCATGTGGACGAGGAAGACGAAGATCGCCGGTCCGGACGAGGCGATGAGCGTCACCGCAAGCGGCAGGAAGATCGCATTGATAAACGCCTCTCCGGTATTAAACGAATAAGATGTCCACGGGCTCGGATTATGCGACTTGTGATGCAGACGATGGATGCGCCGGAACAGCCTTGGGCGATGGATCAGCCGGTGGGTCCAGTAGAACCAAGCGTCATGCAGGACGATCAACGCCGCGACGTTGAAAAAGAAATAGCCCCAACCGCGCGCGCCGACCCCCGCGTCAATGCTTAGATATCCGGCCTGAACCGCAAGCACAGTGCAGGAGCCGACAAAAGCGAAAATCGCCACTGTGCGTATCGAGGCCCAGAACTCGCGAGCCATCTGCGCGCCGTCGGGGCTTTTATCGCGTATTTTCCGACCCGCAAGCGCTGTTGCGAGCAGCATATTGACGATGAGATAAACTCCGCCAGCGCCGATAAGATAGCGCAAAAAATCGCCCGGAAAGACCGCGAGATAGGTCATACTGAAAGACTGGGCGAGGGTGGTGAGAACCGATAGCGGGTATTCCATTGGCAGGGTCTCCTTTGCTGAACCCGCTGCCAATGGACAGATTTACGCGCCATAATTCTCTGCAAAGCTGAAAGTCTTTGCGCTTTTTCGAAAATGACGAGAGAATTTCAGACTTGGTTAGTCTGCACTCAGCCTATCTTTGCGAAATTCCGTCGGGGTTTTGCCGAGAGCGTTTTTAAACGCGCGGTTGAACGGCGCGATGGAGCCATAGCCAAGATCAAGCGCGATTTGCAGCACCTGCCTGCGCGCATTAGCCGGATCGCCGAGCAGGCGTTTGGCGTCGTCAATGCGGCGCTCATTTAAAAAAGCCGAGAAGTTTCTAAATCCGAGGCCGCCATTGATGAGCTTTCTAAGCTGGTGCTCGGGGACGCCAACCTTTTCAGCCAGTACGGCGACCGTGAGGCCTTCCTGGCGGTAGACGCCCTCGGCCATCAGCGCTTCCAGCCGCTCAAACGCCGGCCGGTCCGCGGCGCTGACCAATGAGGCATCCGGCGCGATGGCGCCCGCCAGCGGTTTGGCTTCAGCAAACAAGGCCTCGCGCGATGTCAGCACCCATACGCCGAAAACCATGTTCATCACCAAGATTGCCGTTGCGTGGAAGACATGCAGAAGACGCGGAATGGCGTAAAGGCTCGAAATCAAATCCGCCGCCGCCACGCCAATGCCGAAAACAGCAATAATGATCGCAATCACAAACCGAAACCGCCGGCGCGGATCAACCAGATCATCGCCGGCATTGACAATCGCGATGCGAAACACATCGGCGAAGAGAACCGCGTTAACGCCAAGATGGATATAAAGCAGCGTTGATGAGACAAGACCATCTGCAATCACCGCACGCAAGGCAAACAGGCCCAGCAGCACAATCAGGGGCGCCGTCCGCCACCACCGCCAGCGGAAATCGTCATCAAACAACGCCGCCGCGAACCACCAGAAGAATACTGTCGCGGCGATGGCGATGACCACGCCGACAACCATAAAGGGGCCGAATAGCGGCGCTAACGCCGCACCCGAGACCAACACGTAAATGCCGATTGAAAATGAAAACAACGCGCCAAGCAGTTTCACCCGCGAGCGTACTTCACCGCTGATGAGCACCAGCGCCAAAAGAAACGAAACACCAGCCGCGGCGCCGCGCAATGCAGTCTCGAGAATGTCAGCTTGATCAAACATGGACGAGGACGCTGGCCTGCGCCATTGGTTGTGTCAATGGCGCAATGGCGCTCAGCGGCGGAGCGCCTTTGCCGCCTTGGCTTCTTGCATCTGCAATTTGATGAAGGCGGGCAGGATGGCGATGTTGGTTTTCGCCTCCAGTCCGTCGGCCAGGCGGAATATGTTTTCGTAGAAAAACGCCATTGCGCTGAAACCGTTCAGCGCCTTGATGAGAGGAATGCTCGAATTCGGTCCGAGAATGCCGGGGCCAATACGCAGCGTTTTTTCCCATGACGGAACCGCCTTGACCGCGCCGCTCATCAACTTGTTGGGCGCATCCGGCTCGACACAAAGCGGGCGCGCGATCCCGCAAATGTCGCAAGCGCCCGACGATATCGCGTCCTCCATGCCGGCGTGGGAGCGAAACCCGCCGGTCACCATCAGCGGCATTTTCGCGACTTTGCGGATTTCCTCCGCATAGGTCAGAAAATACGCCTCGCGGGCGCGGGTTGAAGCGCGCTTTTCTTCCTCGTAACGCGCATCTTGATGGGGTTTGTCGATGCCTTCAATATCCATCATCGCCGGCTGCTCATAAGACCCGCCGGAAATCTCCAGCAAATCGACGCCAGCGTCATTCAGCCAGGCTGCGACCTGCAAGCTATCCTCCGGGCCGAAGCCGCCTTTCTGGAAATCGGACGAGTTGAGCTTCACCGCAATCGGATAGCCCGCCCCGACGCTGGCGCGCACGGCCGCGATCACCCGCATCAGCAACCGCGCACGGTTCTCCAGACTGCCGCCCCATTCATCGGTGCGCTGATTAACCAGCGGGTTAAGAAATTCAGACAATAAATAACCATGCGCTGCGTGAACTTGCACGCCGCTAAAGCCGGTCTGTTTGGCAACCGAGGCGGCGTGGACAAACCGGTCGATGACATTTTCAATTTCTTCGCCCGACAATGCGCGCGGGCGCGCGAATGTGCCGCCGGGCAGGCCGATCTCAACCGCTGAAGGCGCCACCGGTTCGGTCGCGACAATCTTTGGCGATTGGCGCCCGGCATGGGACAATTGCATCCAGATATCCGCGCCCGCATCGCGCGAGGCGCTCGCCCATGCGCGCAAAGCATCCAGTTGCTCATCCGATTGCGGCCCGTCAACCACCACATTGCCCGGCCGCTCCAGGTAGCGCCGGTCAACCATGACATTGCCAGTAAGTTGCATCCCCGCGCCGCCCTCAGCCCAGCGGCGATAGAGCGTAACGTGGCGCGCGGTGGCGCGATTATGCGCGTCGGCCAACCCTTCGGTCATCGCCGCCCGGGCGATGCGGTTTTTAAGCGCGACGCCACATGGCAAAGCCAGCGACGTCTCAAGAATTCCGGCCATCGATTGTTTCCCTGTTGGCAAGCAGCGCAAACCTCCCATGTTCGCCGAGCGCGAGCAACGCTTGCGCACAGTAGGGGTTGCCGTAGGGCGGGGATTTGCCCGCCATTCATTTGCCGCAGGGTTGGCCGTGTGAATTGGTTGTATTTCAATCGGCGCATGCCGGAATATCGTCGCCATTACGCCGGTGCGTGAACAAGCGGCGGGCAAATGCCCGCCCTACGCGGCGATAGCCGCAGGCTGTTAAAGTGCCCGCAAGAGATAAAATGTTGCAAGGTTTAGAAGAATGATCGCGGAGTTTTGAGGTGAAAATAATAAAATTTGGTTTTGACAAAATTGTTGTGCCAATACTTGTCTTAAGTATTTTGGCCTATATGTGGTTAGGATCATTCAAAGCCGTCATTCTCGAACAAACTCATTTGCCTGAAAATCAACTCGGATTAGGTATCGCTTTTATTGCTTTTCTGCTTATTCTCTATGTAATGCTTCTTCAGACGAAACGGGCGCAACACAAGATAAAGGTCGATAAAGATAATTAGTTGCGCTTCGCCGTAGGGCGGGCAAACCTCCCATCTTCCCCAACCATAAGCAACGCTTGCGCGCGCCTCGCGTCTGCGCCACAACCGCGCCATGCCGCATGCCGACACGCCGCCCATCCTCACCGCAATTGACGGCCCGGTCTTTGTTGTCACCATCAACCGGCCGGCGCGGCGCAATGCTGTTGACCGCATCACCGCCGATGCGCTGGCGGCGGCGTTTCGGGCTTTTGACGATGATGGCGATCTTAGCGTCGCCATCCTCACCGGCGCCGGGGGGAATTTTTGCGCTGGCGCGGATTTGAAAGCCATCGCCGACGGCGCCGGCAATCGCACCGAGCCTGATGGTGATGCACCCATGGGGCCGACGCGGTTGCAGCTTTCCAAACCGGTGATCGCCGCCGTTGAAGGTTATGCGGTGGCTGGCGGGCTGGAGCTCGCCTTGTGGTGCGATCTGCGCGTGGCGGCGCGCGATGCGACGTTCGGGGTTTACTGCCGGCGCTTCGGCGTGCCGCTGATTGACGGCGGCACGGTGCGCCTGCCGCGGTTGATCGGACAGTCGCGCGCGCTCGACATGATCCTCACCGGGCGCAGCGTTGGCGCGGATGAGGCCCATCTTTGGGGCCTCGCCAATCGCCTCGCCGAGCCGGGCAAGGCGCTGGCTGAGGCGACGGCCCTGGCGCACGCGCTGGCGGCGCTGCCGCAGACTTGCCTGCGCAATGACCGCGCCTCGGCGCTGGCGCAATGGTCGCTGGACGAGCCGGCGGCGATGCGCGAAGAATTCCGCCTCGGCCGCAACACCCTCGAATCAGGCGAAACCCTATCGGGCGCCACCAAGTTCACCCAAGGCGCGGGCCGCAGCGGCGCCGACGCCTCACCCAGGAAAGACAAGTAAACGCGTATGGCCAAGCGAGCGACAGCAAAACATGATATCGATCTGTTCGGCGACTACACCGCCAAGGACATCGAGGTTCTCGAAGGCCTGGAACCGGTGCGCAAGCGTCCGGGCATGTATATTGGCGGCGCCGATGAGAAGGGGATGCATCACCTGTTCGCCGAAGTGCTCGACAACGCCATGGACGAGGCGGTCGCCGGTTACGCCAGCCGTTTTGAAGTTGAGCTGTTCGAGGACGGTTATTTGCAAGTCACCGATAATGGCCGCGGCGTGCCGGTCGATCCGCATCCGAAGTTTAAGAAAAAATCAGCGCTTGAAGTCATCATGACGACGCTGCATGCGGGCGGCAAGTTTGAGGGCAAGGCGTACGTTACCTCCGGCGGGCTGCACGGCGTCGGGGTTTCGGTGGTGAACGCGCTGTCGGACGATCTCATCGTTGAGGTTTGCCGCGGGCGCACCATGTACCGGCAGTCTTACGCGGAAGGAAAGCCGCGCACCAAGCTCGAAAAAGTCGGCCCCGCGCCGAACAAGCGCGGCACCAGCGTGATGTTTCACCCGGACCCGAAAATCTTCGGAGCAAAACTCGCCTTCCGCCCGTCGCGGCTGTTCAAGATGGCGCGCTCGAAAGCCTATCTCTTCGGCGGCGTTGAAATCCGCTGGAAATGCGCGCCCGCGCTCCTCACCGACAAGGATGCAACGCCCGCCGAGGCTGTGTTCCACTTCGAAAGGGGGCTTACGGATTATCTGAAAACCCTCGCCGGCGCCAAACCCACCGTGACTGAAGATATGTTCTCCGGCAAGGTCGAGCGCAAGGATGATGGCGGCCACGGCAATGTTGAATGGGCGGTGTTGTGGGGCGCGGCCGGGTTCGGCGACGCGGACGGTTTTATTCATTCCTATTGCAACACCATCCCGACGGCCGAAGGCGGCTCTCACGAGGCGGGCCTGCGTGCGGCGTTGACCCGCGGGCTGAAGGCCTATGGCGAATTATCGGGGGTGAAAAAAGCCGCCAACATCACCGCCGAGGATGTGTTGGGGACCGCCGGCGCGCTCCTCTCGGTCTTTGTGCGCAATCCGGAGTTTCAGGGCCAGACCAAAGACAA
Organism: Hyphococcus sp.; assembly: GCA_021776395.1. GTDB lineage: Bacteria > Pseudomonadota > Alphaproteobacteria > Caulobacterales > Parvularculaceae > Hyphococcus. Next base: position 7,449 of record JAJFFZ010000155.1, read on the forward strand.
GCTCGCCACCGCGGAGGCGCAAAAAATTGTTGAGGCGACGTTGCGCCCGGCGTTTGACCATTGGCTGGCGTCCAACCCCAAGCAGGCCGGTCAGCTGGTCGAGTGGGTGGTTGACCGCGCCGATGAGCGCCAGCGCCGGCGCAAGGAAAAGGAAGTCTCCCGGGCCGCCGCAACGCGCAAGCTGCGCCTGCCGGGCAAGCTCGCCGACTGCGCCCAGAAAGACCGTACGGGTACGGAGTTGTTTCTGGTGGAGGGCGATTCAGCCGGCGGCTCCGCCAAACAGGCGCGCAACCGCGCAACGCAAGCGATTTTGCCCCTGCGCGGAAAAATCCTCAATGTCGCCTCGGCGCAGCGCGATAAAATCCTCGCCAATCAGGAAATCGCCGACATGACCCAGGCGCTCGGCGCCGGCATCGGCTCCAAGTTCGACCTTGAAAATTTGCGTTATGAAAAAATCATCATCCTGACCGACGCCGATGTCGACGGCGCCCATATCGCCGCGCTGCTCATCACCTTCTTTCACCAGGAAATGCCGGAGCTAATCCGCCAGGGCCATCTCTATATGGCGCAACCGCCGCTGTTTCGTCTTTCTGCCGGGGGAAAGTCCGTCTACGCCATGGATGAAGCAAGCCGCGACAAGTTGCTGAAGTCGGAATTCAAAGCCAACCAAAAAGTCGATGTCGGCCGCTTCAAAGGCCTCGGCGAAATGATGCCCGCGCAGCTAAAAGTCACCACCATGAACCCGGCGACAAGAACGCTCGCCCGCGTGGTTATCGCTGAAGATAAGGTTGAAGAGGCCGACGACTTGGTGACCCGGCTGATGGGTAAGAAGCCGGAGGCGCGGTTTCAGTTCATTCAGGAGAATGCGGAGTTTGTTCGGGATGCACTGGATATATAGGTTTAGGCCAAAGCGGGTGAGGGTGAAGGCATCTCAAGAAAAAAAGCTGCCGGCAACTAACGCCAACCAGATTCAACTACTGCAAGATGTAATTGAAATGCTCTTTTCGTCGGTAGAGCCACCTTCTTACATAGAGTTTTCTGAAAACGAAGCGGGATTTCGTTTTGGCAGCCCCACGCCTTTTCATTTTTGCATTCTAAAACTAGGAAGAGCTGTCAGCACGCTAAATGCGGTTTCTCACTTGTATGAGCGCAGCTTCACTCAAGAGATATTCACGTTGGTTAGAATACTATCAGAGTGCACCACACATGCTGAATATGTGGCGCAGGGTGTTGAGAATGGTCAAATCAAAGAAGAGGTGTTCAAATATGTTGAGGCCTATTTCAATGACGCACGCAGAGCACGTGGCATGGTAGCCCCACGCAATCACATTCGCCAAGAAAAAATAAACAAGGCCGTCGGTCGGTTCACGGACGAAGCCAAAGATCTTCTAGATAAGGATAGTCAACTACCTGAAGATATCGAAGACCTTGACTACCTAATGAGCTTACCGTCCTCGCAGCTAATGTCTGACGTGTATCGCACTTTTTCAAATTATGTTCATGCAAGGTATCCTGAAACAATGGACATGTTTGGAGGCCGAGCAAGTGCGCCCCACCTTAATGGCATGCTTGGCACACCTAAAGATCAAGAAAATCTTGAGACGATCACTATGTTCATCACCGCTGTTTCCAATGCAGCCAAACTCGTCATATTCAAGTTCGGCGTCGAACACCTGATCGAATCAGAAAGGCGCTTTTCAATTTGGCTGAGATCGGGATTTTGAGCACCAATGAGTACGTTTCGTAACCTACAGCTTGAATTTAACAATATTGTAGCGTCACTGACATTTCTAACCGTTCTGACGCCACTGCTGTCAATTACCCCCTCCGTCAGCTTCGCTGACACCTCCCCCGTAAACGGGGGAGGAATTAAGTTGTGCTTGAGGCAGGCCTCTTTTCTTCCCCCGCCCCGCGCGCGAAGGCGCGCAAACTGAAATGTCGGG
>JAJFFZ010000156.1 GCA_021776395.1 Hyphococcus sp.
TTACGGGGGAGGTGTCCCGGAGGGACGGAGGGGGTAACGGCGCCGGAAAAAAATCAGAAACGTCAGAGTATAGGAAATTCAGCATCCAGAAGATGTGGGTATCCATTGATATCTATGAGTTAGAATTAGTGTAAGTTGGTATCATCCGTTCAGCAATGATCGCGGAGAATTTCGCCGGCGAGATATAATGAGCCGCTGAGAAGTATTCTCGGCAGCTCATTTTTTTTGCCCGCCAGCGCCAGCCGCATAGCCTCTTCAAGTGAGGCGCAAGCCTTGGCGTTAAGCCCCGCGGTGGTGGCGGCGGCTTCCACTTCTTCGGCCGTGGCAACGCCGTCCTGGCGCGCGGCCACCGCAAATAACGCCGACGCCAGCCCGGCGAAAGGCGCAAAATAACCCGCCGCGTCTTTGTTGGCCTGCATCCCGGAAATCATCACCAGCGGTTTGGGGCTGCGCTGTTCAATATCGGCGATCGCCTGGGCAATCGCTCGGCCCGCATGGGGGTTGTGGCCACCATCGAGCCATATTTCCGGCGCCGCGCCGGTCAGGTCTCGCGCCAGATCCACCAGCGGTCCGGCGGTAAGGCGTTGCATGCGCGCCGGCCAGCTGGCGGCGGCCAGACCCTTGGAAATAGCATCGTCGCTAGCGCCGAGATTAGCCGCGCGTATCGCCGCGACGGCGAGCCCGGCATTGTCCAGCTGATGGGCGCCGATAAGGCGCGGTGCGGCAAGATCGCAAAGCCCGTCCTCGTCCTGATAGATCAACCGTCCGTGCTCGCCGTGACAACTCCATTGCTGACCAAAGGCGAAGACCGTCGCGCCCGTCTCTTCTGCGCGCGCCTGCAACACCGCCATCGCCTCGGGCGTTTGCACGCCGATCACCGCCGGGGCGCCGCGCCGGAAAATGCCGGCCTTTTCCATCGCCACAAGCGCTATAGTGTTGCCGAGAAAATGTTCATGATCGAGCGCCACCGGGCTAACGACTGTTGCAACGGGCGCATCGATGACGTTGGTCGCATCAAGGCGTCCGCCGAGACCGACCTCAAGCAGGAGATAATCCGCCGGCGCCTCGGAGAAGGCTAAAAACGCAGCGCATGTCGTGGTTTCAAAATAGGTGAGCTTGTCGTCGCCAGCCGCGCCGTCGCAACGCTCAAGCGCATCGATTAATTTGGCGTCGGAAATCTCCGCGCCGCCCAAGACGATGCGCTCGTTAAACCGCACCAGATGCGGCGACGTATAGACATGGACGGACTTTCCCGCCGCCTCTAACGCGGCGCGCAGAAAAGCGATTGTCGAGCCTTTGCCGTTGGTGCCCGCCACATGAATGACGGGGGGGAGTTTTTTGTGCGGGTCGCCAAGCCGCGCCAGCACTATATGCACGCGGTCAAGCGACAGGTCGATAAGCCGGGGCCGCCTGGCGGCGACACGCGCCAGAACCGTTTCAATATCGCTCAAAGCGTCAGACTTCCTGTTGCGGCGGGGTTTATTCCGCTGCTTTGTCGAGCGGGGCGGGCGTTTGCGCCGGCGCTTTTGGCGGCTCAAGCACGGCGACATTTGTTGTCGGCGCGGCGCGGCGGCGCTCTTTAATCAGGACACGCACCAGTTTCGACAGCGTGTTCTTCAACTCGCGGCGATGGACGACCATATCGACCATGCCTTTTTCCTGCAAAAACTCCGCACGCTGAAAACCTTCGGGCAGTTTCTCGCGGATGGTCTGTTCAATCACCCGCGCGCCGGCAAAACCGATTAGTGCGCCGGGCTCAGCCAGATGAACATCGCCCAGCATCGCGTAAGATGCGGTAACGCCGCCGGTGGTCGGGTGGGTGAGGACAACGATATAGGGAAGCCCCGCTTCCTTCACCATCTGAACGGCGATGGTGGTGCGCGGCATCTGCATCAGCGCGAGAATGCCTTCCTGCATGCGCGCGCCGCCTGATGCGGCAAACACAACCAACGCCGCCTTGCGCGCGATCGCCTCTTCGGCCGCCTTCAACATCGCCTCGCCAAGGGCGAGCCCCATTGAGCCGCCCATAAATTTGAAATTCTGGATCGCAATCACAACCGGCGCGCCGTCGATCGCGCCCGCCGTCACCTGCATCGCGTCCTGGTCGCCGGTTTTCTTGCGGTTGTCTTTCAAACGGTCCGTATACTTCTTTTCGTCGCGGAATTTCAGCGGATCCTGAACCGTTTCGGGCACGTCAATTTTTTGATATTCGCCATTGTCATAAACCAGGGCCAGGCGCGCGGCCGGTTTCAGCGGCAAATGATAATTGCAGGACGGGCACACCTGATTGGCGGCGTCGAGATCGCGCTGGAAAATCATCTCCCCGCAGCCGCCGCATTTGGTCCACAGCGTGCCGGCGCCATCATCTTCTTTTTTGAAAATGTTTTTGATGCCCGGCGGAATGTTGGAAAGCCAATTCATGATTTAAAAATCTACTCCTTACGCGCAGCGCGAACCGCGGTTGAAATATCCGTCGCCAGCCTCAACACCGCGTTAACGCCACTATCGCCCTGGCTGGCCCTGGCATCAAGGGGCGGTGCGCCCTGCGTCCCGGTTTCGCCAGACTTGGCAAATTCCTCAACCAGCGCCGAGCCGACCACGACGGCGTCAGCAAATCTGGCGAAATCTGCCGCTTTTTCAGGGGTTTTGACGCCGAAACCGACCGCAACCGGCAATCCGGACGCCTTTTTTATGCGGGCGACCGCCGCTTCAACCGCACCGCCGGCGCCGACGTCCTTGCCGGTAATGCCCGCGACAGAGACGTAATAGACAAAGCCGGAGGTGTTTTTAACCACATCCGGCAGCCGTTCGTCGTCGGTCGTCGGGGTCGCAAGGCGAATGAAATCGATGCCCGCTGCGCGCGCCGGCAGGCACAATTCGGTGTCTTCTTCCGGCGGTAAATCGACAATAATCAGCCCGTCAATGCCGGCTGATTTCGCGTCGGCGAGAAACGCCTCAACCCCATAGGCGTAGAACGGATTGTAATAGCCCATCAAAATGATCGGCGTTTGATCATCTCCTGCGCGGAATGCGCGCACCATCGCAAGCGTTTTGCGCAAAGTTTGACCGGCGTCGAGGGCGCGCCGTCCCGCCGCCTGGATTGCCGGCCCGTCGGCCATCGGGTCGGTAAAGGCGACCCCAAGCTCGATAATGTCGGCGCCGGCGGCGGGGAGTTTTTTTAACAACTCAAGCGAGCGGTCCATGTCCGGGTCGCCGGCCATGATGAACGCGATGAAGGCGGCGCGATCTTCACCAGCGAGCTTTTCAAAACAGGGCTTGATCCGGGACATAACAACTCCGGCGGCCTGATTAACGCAGCCGCCGGGAAATGCAACAAGGGCGCAGGGATTCTTGCCTGCGCGGGCCTTAGGTGTGAACCGATCAACCGGCTTCGGCGTTCTTGTCCATATAGGCGTCAAGGCCGCCTTTCACCGATGCGACCGCGATTTTGTCCGCTTCGGGTACGTTTTTCACCGCCTCCATCATCGCGAACGTGCTTTCCAGCTGCGCGCGCATTTCCGGCGGGACCATATCGAGCATGGATTTGTCCATGGTTTGCACCACCTGCAGCGTGCGCGGATCTTCGTCCTGCATTTTGAGCGCCATATAAGCGATCATCACGCGGTCGCCCGCATCGCCCCAGTCCTTGGCGGAAAACCCGTGGGTTTTAACGATCTTGGCGAGGCGCGCATGGTCTGCGGGATATTTATCTTTGAGCGCGGTCACCGCTTTTGAATAGGGCTTGAACGCCTCGCCGGCTTTTGGCTTGGTGGCGATCTCGATATTGTCAATCTTGCCTTCCGCATCAAGCCTGTCGCGCATGGCGTCAACGCTCTCCAGGCTGGCGACAAAGCGCTTGGCCTGATTTTCCGTAAGCGGTTTTTGGTCTGCCGCCGAGGCGCCGGCGGCCAGCAAAACAAAGGCGCCCGCGGCGGCGATCATTATCCGTTGAAACATCATTTATTCTCCCTGCCTAGCGCGGCGCTCAACTTACGTAACGGCGCGACGCGATAAGCCTTCGTAGCATGATGCGCCGCCTGGCCAATGTGACTTCTGCGTAACGTGGCGCGGCTAGAATATCAGGCGATAACTCTGAGCCGCATGCCAACATTCCGCTCATCCCCGCGAAAGCGGGGATCCAGTAAAACGCGTCTGGATATGGCTCGGGAGCCCCGCTTTCGCGGGGATGAACGGGAGGTGGATTTGGACCTGAATTTAAATAATCACCCGATGCTCTAACTGTCGGCGCCCGGGCGCTTTCTTTTTTCCTTGGTCTCGCCGCGGCGGCGTTTGCTCTCCAGGCGCTTGCGCTTTTGCGATGGCGGCGTGCGAGTGGGTTTGCGTTTTTTTGGCGGCGCGGCGGCGCGCGCGATCAACGCGGCAAGCCGCGCGCGCGCATCTGCGCGGTTGCGCTCGCGCGCGCGGAAGCGTTTCGCCTCAATAATAATAACCCCGTCCTTGGTCATCCGCCGCCCGGCGATAGACCGAAGCCGCGCTTTGACCGCATCATCAAGCGAGGGTGAGGCCAGCGCGTCAAAACGCAACTGCACCGCGGTCTCAACCTTATTAACATTCTGCCCGCCGGGCCCGGAAGCGCGGATGAATGTTTCGGTGAGTTCAGAGGCGGGGATTTCGATGTTTGGTGTAACGACAAGCGGCATTGAAGCATATTAGCATGAGCGACAGTTTTTCGCCATTAGCGGACATTCATTGGTTGGTCGCCAAAGGCCAATTTGACGGATTCATAGTGAACAGATATTATGTTTTAGTGTGCTATCGGTTAGCCTTCAAATGAATCAAATGGTCGTTTTCAATGTGCACATTCATATCAATTACATTGCCGAAGTCTGCTAAAATCGATGCCTGTCGCGCTGTGTTTGCTGAACATCGGCTAGCTATGGATGCCATGGAAACTAACGGCCGACCCAAGGGAGTTCTCAGTACTGAAAACTACTATTTTACATGCAACGGCCATTGCGATTGCGGCACAAGGCTCGGGTCGACTTATCGAGCAATTAAATCTCAATCAAATGTTTCCGAGGAAACAATTGTTGATGATCTACGCAAAAAGGGTTGGTCAGAAGCGAAAATTCAACGCCGTTTGGACGACCTCAATAAAACCAAGGCGAAAGAAGAAAGGGCGATGGAAGCGCTCTCAGAACATTGGGGCAACGAGCTTGAATCGTGGATTAGGTTGATCCAACAACTGTTCAGTCAAAAGCTAGCCAGCTATGTTGGTATCACAGTTAACGATTACTCAGGAATGCTCAGCAGTCCGAGGTTCAATCTAAAGAGAATAGTTTTAAGCAAACACTCGTTGACCGCTGATGTCCTTGAGAACCTTGCTCCCACAACACTACTAGTCATCAAGTAAATCATGAGCGAGCAGCGCTCAGTGTCGAGAATGAAGACATTCGGCAACCACTAACCGTATGCCCGCTTTGGGCCAACAAAAGCCACTCGGCAAATACCTAAACCGCCGCTTCCCGCCTTATCTCACTCGCCCGTTTCTTCACGCTTTCCGACTTCAATTGCCCGCAGGCCGCCTGAATATCGCGGCCGCGGGGGGTTCTGATGGGCGAGGCGTAGCCGGCGCGGTTGACGATTTCGGCAAAGGCTTCAATCCGCTCCCAGCTTGAACACTCATAAGGCGCGCCCGGCCACGGGTTGAACGGGATGAGGTTAATCTTCGCCGGAATGCCTTTGAGGAGCCGCACCAGTTCGCGCGCTTCGTCGTCTGTGTCATTGACGCCCTTCAACATCACATATTCAAACGTAATGCGCCGCGCATTGGAGGCGCCGGGATAATTTCGGCAGGCTTCCAGAAGCTCCGTAAGCGGATATTTTCGGTTGATCGGCACCAGCTCGTCGCGCAATGCGTCGTTGGTGGCGTGCAGTGAAATCGCCAGCATCGCCGAAGTGTCCTCACCCAGCGCGGGCATCTGCGGCGCGACGCCGGAGGTCGAGACCGTAATCCTTCGGCGCGACAGGCCAATCCCGTCGCCGTCGGAAATCACCTCAATCGCCTTGGCGACATTGTCGAGATTATAGAGCGGCTCGCCCATGCCCATAAAAACAATATTGGAGAGCTGCCGGTCAGGTTTGTCGGACGGCCATTCCTCAAGGTCGTCTTTCACGGCAATGACCTGGCCGATAATTTCCGCCGCCGTCAGATTGCGGACCAATTTTTGCGTGCCGGTATGGCAGAAAGTGCAATTGAGCGTGCAGCCAACCTGGCTTGAAACACACAACGCGCCGGTGCGACCGACATTGGGGATAAAGACGCATTCCACCTCAATGCCCGGCCCGAACCCAAGCAGATATTTGCGCGTGCCGTCGGTCGAAACCTGACGCTCGATCACTGTCGGGCGGTCAAGCGTAAACTGCTCGGCTAACGCGGCGCGCATCTCCTTGCCGATATTGCTCATCTCGGAAAAATCGAGCGCGCCAAAATCATAAATCCACCGCCATAGCTGGCTGGCGCGCATGCGGGCCTGCTTCTCATCGAGCCCGAACCGCTCGCCAAGAAGCACGCACAACTCGCTGCGGGTGAAACCGGCAAGGTTTGTGGGCGCCGCTGGCGGCGGGCTAGAGCTGAGGTCTAATTTGGCCATAGTGGGATATAGGCAACCACTGCTTGGGCGTCCATCACTCGCCTAGATATAATCGAGCGGCAGTTCGGTGGTGTGTTTGAGCCGCTCCATGGAGAAGGTCGAGGAGACATCGGAGAACTCGGCGATGGAGATCAGCAGTTTATAGATCCGGTCAAACTGCGCCATATCCGGGCACATCAGCTTCATCAGATAATCGGTGTCGCCGCTCATCCGGTGCAGCTCCACAACTTCGGGGCTGCGGCGCACGGCTTCGGAAAAATCCCGCAACCATTTTTCGCTGTGCTGGGCGGTTTTGACGGCGACAAAGGCGGTAAGCTTGAGATTGACGGCGGCCGCGTCAATCAACGCCGCACGGCGGGCGATCACGCCCTCCTCCTCAAGCTTTTTGATCCGCCGCCAGCACGGCGTCGCCGACAGGCCGACCGATTCGGCAATTTCACTAACCGGGGTCACTGAATCGCGCTGTAACTGCGCTAAAATGGCCTTGTCGATGCTATCCATTCTATTATTGTAACATATAATAGAAAATAGTCGCAACAAATAGTTTTTCTAATCACTTATATAGAGAAAATTTCTCTCGAAAGCCGCGCATATTCAGGAGAGACCACTGAAGGGACGACATCGCCATGCTTAAACGCGCCTTTACTGAACACCCCGCCAGCGTAGGCGAGAGCTATTTCCAGCATATGGGCATGGCGTTCAGCTTCAGTGCGAAGATGCTTGGCGCCGGTGTTTGCTGTTTTTTCCACGGCCTTTTCCCGTTTCTTTTTGTCAAAACCGGCAGCCAGTGCATTGCAGATTTGCATGACGGCATGGTCGCTAATCGCGACCGCCGCGAATGCGCTGAGGCTGGCGAAGACATGCCGGCGCTGGCGCGCGACAAAACCGAAATGTCCGCCGCACAATAACGCCCAAAATACGAACGCGCCGAATTCTGCAAAACGTCTTCAATCAGACGTTGAGTTTTACCCTCATCTTAACCAGATTGCGCCACTATTCTTCCAACCGTTCTTCGGATGGGAGCTCCATTAAATGCCTGACCAGCAAAAATCCGACCAGCCCTTGCAAACCCGGATCGCCGCCATTGGCGCGGATGGTTATGTCACCGCCGATGAAGTTTTGTTTTTACGGCGCTCTGTTTTTGCTGATGGCGTAGTTAGCGCTGACGAGCTTGATGCGTTGTTTGCACTGGGCGATCGCGCACAGGACGGCGATGCGGAATGGGCGCAGTTTTTCGCCGAAGCCGCGGCCGATTTTTATTTGCGCGAGGAAGAACCGCAAGGCTATCTGACGGCGGCGGAATTTCAAACCTTGAAAGCGCGCGTAACCCGGGACGGCTTCGCCAACCGACTGGAGCTTGGGCTTCTCGTCAAACTGATGGAGACGGCGACGCAAACGCCGCCGGAAATGGCTGAGTTCGTTGGTGAGCAGATTAAACAGGCCGTGCTGGGCAAGCCGGACGGACCGGCGATCGACAAAGTCGAGATCATGCTCACCCGGCGCTATCTTTTTGCCGCCGGCGGCGACGGCAATGTTGCGGTGACACGGCGCGAGGCGGAACTTTTATTCGATATCAATGACGCCATCGGCAAAAGCCAGGACACGCCCGCCTGGACCGAGCTTTTCGTTCAGGGGATTGTCAATCATCTGATGGCCCAGCTTGGCTATAAAGCGCCCAGCCGCGAGGAAGCGTTTCGCCGCGACGCATGGATGCGCGACCAGACGGTCGACGTTGGCGGCTTCTTCAAGCGCATGGTGTCGGGCGGCTTTGCGGCCATGAAAGGCGCCTATTCGGAACGTTCTGATGAAGCTGATTTCAACGATCAACGCGACGACGATGTTGCAGAAGCGGCGAAAATCACCGGCGCGGAAGCCGCCTGGCTCGCCGCGCGCATCGGCCGCGACGGCGCCTTCGACACCAACGAACGCCAACTCATCGAGCGCATGCGCGCTTTGAGAAAAGACCTGCCGGAAGGTTTAAAGGCGCTGCTGGATCGCGCCGCGTAATTACGAAAAGCCTGTCCGCCGCTTAAGACCCAGTTGAGCCTTCCTGAAATTTCGCCACAAAGGCTGAAATCACATCCGCCCAGCGGTTGATGTTCTGCGCCAGATGCTCCGGCGAGACGCCGCCGCCAAGTTCGATCACATAATCAACGCCGACCTGGTTCTGGTTTTCCAGAATATAGGCGCGGCCGAAAACCTGGCTGTCATTGAAACTGTTGATGATGCGATAATCCTTGGTGGTAACGCTGCGGCCGAGGTCAAAATTGGCGAAAAACACCAGATTCTCACACGCTGGCGGCGTTCCCGAACAAGACAGCGCCCGCACAAAAAAGCCGAAATCTCCCGCCGCGCCGCGCGCCACCGGCGCGCCTGTCGCTGCATCCTCGATCATCGTCGGGCTCAAGCCCGCCGCGCTCAAAGCCGCGCTCAGCTGATCGCCATTGACCGAATCCAAAACCTGCCCCGCCGCACTACTAAGCGAAAGCACCATCGCCGCTGCAAATGCAGCCAAGCCTCGAAGATTACTACCCATGAAATTCCACCCCGCCTGAACACCCCAATACCGCCCCATCATGGCCGATCCGCGCCCGGCTTGGCAATGGTGCGTTTTCGCACGCGTTCCAAGCGCAGAAGCTGCGTGTTGACTTGAAAAAGGGGCGCTCTATTTTCTCTAGGCCTGATTGCCGCTTGGCCAACCGGGCCAAATCAACAAAGCCCATTCCAGCCGACCACATCATACGGGGATTTCATGGCCGACGGCGCAGCATCCAAGCGACCCCTTTCGCCGCATCTTCAGATCTGGCGCTTTACCGTCACTCTGGCGGCCTCCATCACCCATCGCGGCACGGGCGTCGTGCTTTATGGCGGTCTGTTGTTGATGGCGCTGTGGGTGATTGGCCTGGCGCTCAGCCCGGAATTATTCGCCGCCGTCTCGGCGATTATCCACTCACCGCTCGGCTTTATCCTGATTGTCGGCTTTGTGTGGTCGTTATTGTTTCACCTGATGAACGGGCTGAGGCACCTCTATTGGGATTACGGCCGCGGCTTTGCGATGAAAACCGCGACCATGACCGCCTGGCTGGTTTATATCGCCGCAACGCTCGCAACCGCCCTCATTATCTGGGCCGGCTATGGCGGGGGCGCTTAGATGTCAAAAAAAGGCACATCCGCGTTCATCCTCCAGCGCGCCAGCGCGGTTATCCTGGCGCCGCTTTCGATCTGGTTTTTATTTGAAATCGTTAGCGCCCTGACGGCCGATTACGCCACTGCGCGCGCCTGGCTCTCCGTCCCGCTTAACGCAGCTCTGCTTGGCGCATTCTTCATTATCGGCGCCTTGCATATGCGCATCGGCCTGGCGGAAATCATTGTCGATTATGTCCACTCATGGGCGAAAGACGTTCTTCTTTTCATCAATTGGCTTGCCGCGCTCGGTCTCATCGCCGCCGCCGCCTGGTCGATCTACACAATTTTCTTTGCAGGCTGACGCATGACCCAAAGCTACGAGATTATCGACCACCAGTATGATGTTGTGGTTGTCGGCGCCGGCGGCGCCGGTTTGCGCGCTACGCTCGGCGCGGCGCAAGCGGGGCTTAAAACCGCCTGCATCACCAAAGTCTTCCCGACCCGCTCACACACGGTCGCAGCCCAAGGCGGCATCTCCGCCTCGCTCGGCAATATGGGCGAGGATGACTGGCGCTGGCACATGTATGACACCGTCAAGGGTTCAGACTGGCTCGGCGATCAGGACGCAATTGAATATCTCTGCAAGCACGCGCCAGCGGCGGTCTATGAGCTTGAGCATTGGGGCGTGCCTTTCTCACGCACCGAGGAAGGCAAGATTTACCAGCGCGCCTTTGGCGGCATGACCAAAAATTTTGGCGAAGGCCAAGTTCAGCGCACTTGCGCCGCCGCCGACCGCACCGGGCACGCCATCCTGCACACGCTTTACGGCCAAGCGGTCAAACACAATGCCAAGTTTTTCATCGAACATTTCGCGCTCGATTTGATTATGTCCGACGATGGAGAATGCCGCGGGGTGATTTCCTGGGAGCTCGACACCGGTAAGATCCACCGCTACGCCGCAAAAATGGTAATCCTGGCGACCGGCGGGTATGGCCGCACCTATTTTTCCTGCACCTCCGCCCATACCTGCACCGGCGACGGCAATGGCATGGTGTTGCGCGCCGGCCTGCCGTTGCAGGATATGGAATTCATCCAGTTTCACCCGACCGGGGTTTATGGCGCCGGCGTCCTCATCACCGAGGGTGCGCGCGGCGAGGGCGGATACCTCACCAACTCCGAAGGCGAGCGCTTTATGGAGCGCTATGCGCCATCAGCCAAAGACCTCGCCTCGCGCGATGTGGTCTCACGCGCGATGACGATTGAGATTCGCGAAGGCCGCGGCGTCGGTCCGAACAAGGACCATATTCATCTAAACCTTGCCCATCTTGACCCGAAAATCCTCGCCCACCGCCTGCCGGGGATTTCTGAATCAGCGAAAATCTTCGCCGGCGTCGATGTCACCAAACAGCCGATACCCGTAATCCCCACCTGCCATTATAATATGGGCGGCATACCGACGAATTATCATGGCGAGGTGGTGACCAAACGCGGCGATGACGCCGATGCGGTGGCGCCCGGACTGATGGCGATTGGCGAGGCAGCGTGCGTCTCGGTCCATGGCGCCAACCGGCTTGGCTCCAACTCGCTAATCGATCTGGTGGTGTTTGGCCGTGCGGCGGGGCTGCGTTGCGGCGAAGTCGTGGCCGCGCAAGGCGCCGCGCCCGAACTGCCGCAATCAGCAACCGACGCAACGCTCGCCCGGCTCGACAGATTTCGCAATGCCAGCGGCGCAACGCCGACAGCCCAACTGCGCGACCGCATGCAGCGCGTGATGCAGGTAAATTGCGCGGTCTTCCGCACCGGCGAAGTGCTGGATGAGGGCGTCAAAAAAATCCATGGCG
>JAJFFZ010000157.1 GCA_021776395.1 Hyphococcus sp.
GACGAAGGGCGGGCGGCCCTTCGCATCTTCGCGCAGGCGCTGATACATATTCATATCCGCCCAGCGCTTCAGCCATTGCGGCTCGCGCTTGGGCAGGCCGGCGCGCATGGGAAAGTCGGTCTTCGGCAGGAACAATGTGTCTTTATAGTCGCGGGCCCCATTGTCACTCGCACTGGCATCAGCGGCCTTTGAATCTTTAGACGATGCATCTGGCATCGGATTTCTCTTCTTTTAAGGTGTCAGGAAAACGAAAAAGTCAGACCCGGTCCTGGGCGCTTGAATATAGCCTAACGGCTTCCAGCGCACCCGGCCGGGCTGATAATTCGAATAATTATGGAAAGACCGCCGCTCATGGCGACGGTCATATCAGATCAAAAGCCGCCCGTCACGCGGGAAGTCGCGTGGGCGCCCGGCCTAAATCAGTTCGAGCAGATAAACCCGGCTGTCATCGGCCTCGCAATACATCGCCCGGGTCCAGCTTTCGCCGTTCTGGTTCTGGGCGGTGACATTAGCGGTCATCTTCCACGAGCCGCCAAGGTCTTCGGCCGTGTCCGGGCGGTTGGGGGCGGCCAGAACAAAGCCGCGATTGCCGAGCGCTGCGCGCGCATGTTTGGTGCAGGTCTTGTAGGCGTCGTCATAGGTGAGGCGGATCGGTTGCGGTCCGCCATCGGCGCGGCCTTCCAGCTGGACATCGAGATCGTCGTCCGCAGGCGCGCCATCGCCGCCATCGCGACCGCGCGCATAACCTTCTTCATAGCCGCGCTCAAAGGCGCCGGTATCGTATGTCCGCACCGCCCGCCGGGAATAGCGATCGTAGCGCCGGTCATAACGGTCGTCATAAGCCCGGCGGCGGGATTTACTCTCCGCCAGTTCGTTAACGATGATCGCGCCGCCGATCACGCCAAGCGCAATCGCCGCGGCCTTGCCGCCGCCATGGCCGCCATGACTATATCCGTAACCGCCATGACCATAGCCATGGCCGTAACCGGAATAATAGCCGCCATGGCCACCGCCGTAATACCCACCATGGCCGCCATAATATCCGCCGGCAAAGGCTGACGTTGCGACACTGAGCGTGGTTGCGGCGGCCGCCGCGCAAAGGATGAATTTCTTCGATCTGCTGATAGCCATCACACAACCTCTCTCGCCGCGCGGGGGCTGCGCAGCCTAATTCGTCAGCTTAAATTTCCATGGGCAATGTGACGACATTGTGGCGCCGGGGATCGGCAAATCACACATTCACGCGAGTATGATTTACGCCAGTAAGGCCCGCGCTTTCACGCTATCCTTGGCGATCTGGGCTTTCAACGCATCGAAGCCGTTAAACTTCACCTCATCGCGGATGAAATGCATAAAATCGACCTCAATTTCGCGGCCATAAAGGTCGCCGGCAAAATCCAGCAGGTGGGTCTCTAACAGCGGCGCCTCCGACCCGACGGTGGGACGGCGTCCGAAATTGGAGACCGCGTCATGAGCGACGCCGCCGACCCGCGCGCGGGTTGCGTAAACCCCGCGTCGCGGCTCGATAATCTCGCCAAGGGTCATATTGGCCGTTGGAAACCCAAGCGTGCGGCCGCGCTGTTCGCCTTGCGTCACCACCCCGCGCACCGCCCAGGGGCGCCCGAGCAAAACATGCGCGCGCGCCATGTCGCCATCGCGCAACGCCGCGCGCACCGCGCTGGAGCCGAATTTCGCGCCATCGGCAGGCTGCGGTAAGAGATCGATGATTTTTACATTGAGGCCGGCCTCATCGCCTATCGCCTGAAGCGCCTTGCTGTCGCCAGCACGGCCGGCCCCGAAGCGAAAATCTGCGCCGGCGACAATGCCGCCAAGGCCAAGTTTTTGTTTCAGCACAAGGCGAATAAATTCTTCCGGCGCGAGCGACGCCAGCGCTTTGTCAAATGTCAGTGTAAAGATTTCTGCCGCGCCATAGCTGCGCAACAACGCATCGCGCTGCGCCGGGCTGGTCAACAAAAACGGCGCATCGTCGGATCGGAAATAGCGCCGCGGATGCGGTTCAAACAAAACCACCCCAAGCCGCGCATCATGGGCGGCGGCAAAGCGTGCGGCTTCACCCAGAAGGTGCTGGTGCCCGAGATGGACGCCGTCGAAATTGCCGATAGCTGCAATCACGCTCGCGCCGTCTACCATCTCAACCCCTCCATAGCGCCGATAACACGGACGTTCGCCTGCTCTGGCGAGCCATTATGGATGCCGCCCTCGCCGGTGACCAGCAGCGCATCAACACCAGCGCGATTGGCGCCGAGAATATCAGTCTTAAGACCGTCGCCAACCGCCAGAATGCGCGTCGCATCCACAGGCCCATCATGCGCGCGCGCCACTGCATCGAAAGCGAGCCGGTAAATCGGCGCATGCGGTTTGCCGCCATAGACCGCAACGCCGCCAAGCTTTTCATAGAGTTCGGCAATCGCGCCGGCGCACCAGATGATGCGCCCGCCCCAATTCACAACGATATCGGGATTGGCGCAAACCATTTCCAGCCCCCGCGCCGCAGCACGCTCCAAAACGCTGCGATAATCTTCCGGCGCATCGTTCTGGTCATCGACCGGCCCGGTGCAGATGATAAACCCCGCCGCATCCAACTCCACAAAATTAATCCCGAGGCCGTCAAAAAGCGGGTCGTCTTTTTCCGGCCCGATGCGATAGGCGGGGGCCGGCAAACGCTGGACAATTTCATCGCGCGTCGCATCGCCTGAAGTCACCACCGCGTCATAGGCCTCGCGGGCAAGACCGAGCCGGTCGAGCTGGGCGGGAATAATCGACGATGGCCGCGGCGCATTGGTGAGGATGACCACCGGCCCGCTGGTTTTACGAAAATTGACCAGCGCCGCCTCGGCGCCCGGCAGCAACCTGACGCCATCGTGGATCACCCCCCACGCATCACACAACATCGCGTCATAATCGCACGCCAATGCGCGAATGCCGGAAATGGGTTGGGGAATGCTCACAGGCAATGGCGATAAGGCCGCGGCAAATCCTGGTCAAGCCAAGACCGCTGTGAGAGGGATCGGAAAACCTGCAGCAGCGTTGTTACGACGCTTCGGCCAGCGCAACCCTAGGCGGGATGTAGACATTGGCCGGACGCGGCGCGCCGAACAACGCACCCTGGCCAAAATCAATATCCATCGCCAGAATTTCCGGCATATGAGCCTCAAGCTCGACCTTTTCGACGATTAAATCGATGTCGTTGTCGCACAATGTCTCCTTGAACGAGGCCACCCGCGCACGCGATGCAGCGTCGCCCTGGCTGGCGCTGAGGAGCATTTTGCTCGACGCTTTGACATAGTGGAAATTCTTCTCGCGCAAGGCGCTCCAATTGTGATCGAGGCGGGAGATGTGATCGACCGAGAACGCATAACCACGCTCGGCGATCGCTTGAAGATTGCGCTCGGCCCTGTCGGTTAGAAGTTTGACCGCCGGGTAGGTAAATTCAAACACCAGCCGTGACGCCATGTCGCTATGGACGTCAAGATAGTCCGTAAACCGAGCAAAGAAATCCTGATCATAAATTGTCGCCGGTGAAATATTGCAAAAAATCCGGTAGTGCTTGTTTTCCGCACCGAGATTTCTGAGCGCCTGCACCGCGCGCAACAAAATCATATTGTCGATCACGCCAATCCGGTTGGCGCGTTCGGCCGCTTCGAGATAATGGATCGGCCGCAAGATCGTGCCATCCTCATTGCGTAATCGCGA
This sequence comes from Hyphococcus sp., assembly GCA_021776395.1. Classification (GTDB taxonomy): domain Bacteria; phylum Pseudomonadota; class Alphaproteobacteria; order Caulobacterales; family Parvularculaceae; genus Hyphococcus. The sequence goes on from JAJFFZ010000157.1 coordinate 3,715, forward strand.
GAACGCCTCAAAATAGCGCTGCCGGCGCTGCGGCAGGCTGACGATGGGCTGAAGATAGAGATCGATCCGGTCATTTTCGATCGCGGCTTTCACCAGCGCCAGCATCTGCGCATCTTTAATATCGACATCCTTGGCGTCGATTTCTTTGGCGACGAAACTTTTGGCGGAATCTAGCTTGACCACCGGCGCTCCATTGCGCTTGTGCGCTATGGGGTGAATTTTTTCCGTCTGACGCTGCAGCAGTTCGATTTCCTGCTCTGCATCGGTTAAGGCAAAGCCGGCGCGGGCATGTAAAATCAGCGAGGCCACCAATGCGCTGGCCAGCCAGATTTCAAAGCCGGGCTGAAATTCTGCGGTAATAATCGCCGCAAGAAGGAGCACGCAGTTCACCCCCGCCAGGAACAAAACTGCGGAACAATAGCGCGAACTTTTCTGCCTCAGATGCATCAGACCGCCTCATCTCCAATAGGCCGCGCCAGCACAATTGGCGCCGGCCGGCAGGGTTTCCGGTCAGTTTTAGGAAATCTTGGTTTAAAAGCGATTAAAGCTGGAACGAATCCCGAGGCCGGTCATAGCGCCAAGTCGCGAACAGCAAAAACCCGCCCGGCGGCTGCCGGGCGGGTTCATTTGAGACACGTCGTTTTAGCGTATCTTACAAATCCGCAATTAAAATTGACTGTCTACCGGATCGATAACGATCTCAACGCGGCGATTGGCCGAGCGCCCACCCTCTGTCGCGTTATTGGCGACCGGACGGCTCTCGCCAAAACCGACCGCCTGAAGCCGGCCCGGCATAACGCCTTGCGCCGCAAGGTAGTTTGACACCGACAAAGCCCGGCGCTGGGATAGCTGCATATTATAGTCTTCCGGGCCGGTGGAATCGGCATGGCCGTAAACGCTGATCGACGTGCGGTCGAATTCTTTCAGGACCAGCGCAACCGAATTCAGAGTTTCATAAAATCCCGGAGTAATGTCCGACAGATTGACCGCAAACGTAATGTCTGAGGGCATATTAAGATAAATATTATCGCCTTCGCGGGTCACCGATACGCCGCTATTGGCGAGGCGCTCGCGCAGCTTGGCTTGCTGGCGGTCCTGGTAAACGCCGATACCGATGCCGATCGCCGCGCCGGATGCCGCGCCGATTGCAGCGCCCTTGCCGGCATTGCCGCCAACAATCGCGCCGACAATGGCGCCGGCCGCAGCGCCAGCTGCCGCACCGCCGGCGCCGCTGGTTACGGTGCGGCTGGCGCGCCGTTCTCCTGTATAGGGATTGGTTGTGCAGCCAATCGCCAATATGGCGATTGCCCCCAAAATAATTGCTTTGCGCATATGCTCGTTCCTTTGCTGCGATTTTCAAATTTCTGTGACGCGCCGGCGGGCCGCCAAATCTCGCCAACCCGTAAACTGCGGGGGCAATATGGCCTTATTGCGTTTCGCCGGGAATTAAAAACCCGTAAGGGCGGCAAAGTTTCACAGTGCCGGCTCCGCGCCCAAAGGCCCGCGAAATTCAACCGGCCCACTTGACGCCCAGGGCCTGGCTGCCTAAGTCCACGCTAGCACTCGCTTGAGGCAAGTGCTAGCAGGCGTCATGAATGCCTGCTTTTAGTTCAACAGGTTGTTTTAACTTATAAATCTCAACCAAGGGAGACGCAAACTATGGCATTTCGGCCTCTCCATGACCGCGTGTTGGTCCGTCGTATCGAAGAAGACGAAAAAACCGCAGGCGGCATTATCATCCCCGACACCGCAAAAGAAAAACCCCAGCAGGGTGAAGTGGTTGCGGTCGGCAACGGCGCACGCGGCGACGACAACGAGCTTATCGCGCTCGACGTCAAAGCGGGCGACACCATCTTGTTCGGCAAATGGTCGGGCTCGGAAGTGAAAATCGATGATGAGGAGCTCCTCATCATGAAAGAGTCCGACATCCTCGGGATCGTCGACTAATCAGACCACATTCATCAGAATTAAGGAGTAGGTTCCATGGCTGCTAAGGAAGTCAAATTTGACGTCGAAGCGCGCGATAAAATGCTGCGCGGCGTCGATATTCTCGCCAATGCCGTAAAGGTCACCCTCGGACCCAAAGGCCGCAATGTCATTCTCGACAAGTCCTTTGGCGCACCGCGCACGACCAAAGACGGCGTCACGGTGGCGAAAGAGATCGAGCTTGAAGACAAGTTCGAAAATATGGGCGCCCAGATGGTGCGCGAAGTGGCGTCAAAAACCAACGACGAAGCCGGTGACGGCACCACCACTGCAACCGTTCTGGCGCAAGCCATCGTTCGCGAAGGCGTTAAGTCGGTTTCCGCCGGCATGAACCCGATGGACCTGAAACGCGGCGTTGACCTTGCGGTCTCCAAAGTCGTTGCAGACATCAAAGCCCACGCCACGAAGATTGCGACATCCGACGAAATTGCACAGGTCGGGACAATCTCTTCAAACGGCGAAAAAGACATTGGCGACATGATCGCCAAGGCAATGGACAAAGTCGGCAATGAGGGCGTGATTACGGTTGAAGAAGCCAAGTCGCTCGACACCGAACTTGAAGTCGTTGAAGGCATGCAGTTCGACCGCGGTTACCTGTCTCCGTATTTCATCACCAATGCAGACAAAATGGTCGTTGATCTCGAAGACCCATACATTCTTCTGCACGAGAAAAAGCTTTCCAACCTGCAATCTATTCTGCCGCTGCTGGAGGCTGTGGTTCAGTCGAGCCGTCCGCTCCTTATCATTGCAGAAGATGTTGAAGGCGAAGCGCTGGCGACCCTGGTTGTCAACAAACTGCGCGGCGGCCTCAAAATCGCTGCGGTCAAAGCCCCTGGCTTTGGCGACCGCCGCAAAGCGATGCTTGAAGATATCGCCGTCCTCACCGGCGGTCAGGTCATCTCCGAAGATCTCGGCATCAAGCTCGAAAATGTCACCCTCGACATGCTGGGCACCTCCAAAAAAGTTGCGATCAACAAAGATGATACGACTATCATCGACGGCGCGGGCGCCAAGGCCGACATTGAAGCGCGCACCTCGCAAATTCGCCGTCAGATCGAAGACACGACGTCTGACTATGACCGCGAGAAACTTGAAGAGCGCCTCGCTAAACTTGCTGGCGGCGTTGCCGTTATAAAAGTTGGCGGCGCGACGGAAGTTGAAGTCAAAGAGCGCAAAGACCGTGTTGACGATGCGCTGAACGCTACCCGCGCTGCCGTTGAAGAAGGCATCGTACCGGGCGGCGGCTCTGCGCTTTTGTTCGCATCAAGAGCGCTTGACGGCCTTGATGGCGAAAACGCCGACCAGACCGCAGGCGTTAACATCATTCGCCGCGCGCTACAGGCGCCGATCCGCCAGATCGTTTCCAATGCTGGCGGCGAGGGCTCGATTGTTGTCGGCAAGCTGATGGAGCAGAATGACTTCAAATTCGGCTTTAATGCGCAAACGGATGAATATTGCGACCTCATCGCCGCGGGCATCGTCGACCCGGCGAAAGTCGTGCGTCATGCGCTTCAGGACGCGGCCTCGGTTGCCGGCCTCCTGATCACCACCGAAGCCATGGTCGCCGAAGCGCCGAAGAAAGAAAGCGGCGGCGGCATGCCTGATATGGGCGGAATGGGCGGAATGGGCGGCATGGGCGGCATGATGTAGCCCTCCCGGCCCGGCCTAACGGCCATAGATTTTAGTTGCGTAACAAAAGGGCGGTTCTTCGGAGCCGCCCTTTTTGTGGCCAACCCGCAGCGCCAAATCCAACCGGCTTAACGGCCCGACGTCACGGCTATGGCCGCCAATTTGGCTCACCCCAACAGCACGATTGTCCTCGCACGTTTATTGCAGAGTTCCCCCGCACCGCTATAACGAAGCACCAGAGCGGGCGCTGGCGTGATGGTTAATAGGGAGATAGCGAATGGGGTTTCCCCGCAGGGCTTATTATGTGGCGGCCGCCATTGTCGGTCTCATCGTTCTGTTCTGGGACGCGATCGGCAACCTTTGGGAACGTTGGGGCGGCCAACAAGAACTCAGCCACAGCTATTTCATCCCGATTATTTCCGCCTGGCTGGTATGGACCAATCGCGACGCCATCCGCCGCAGCGTCGGCGAACCGTCGCTAATCGGTCTCGCCGCCGTCATCGTCGGCGGTCTATTCCTTTTTCTCGGTCATAATCTTATCCATATTTACTTGATCCAGCATATCGGACTGGTAATCGCCATCGCCGGGCTTGTCGCCGGTTTTGGCGGCATATCTTTATTGCGCGCCACCGCCGCGCCGGTCGGGTTTTTATTCTTCGCTGTACCGCCGCCATTCTGGCTGATCACCGTCCTGTCGTGGAAATTCCAGACAGCCTCCTCTATCCTCGGCGTGTGGATGATCCAGCTGATGGATATTCCGGTTTTCCTGTCCGGCAATGTCATCGATCTGGGGAACTACAAATTACAGGTCGCCGAAGCCTGTAGCGGACTGCGCTATCTGTTTCCTTTTTTAAGCCTCGGCGTGATGACGGCTTATCTTTATCGCGGGCCGCTTTGGCAAAAGCTTGTGATTGTGTTGTCGACCTTTCCGATCACAATTTTTATGAACAGCTTCCGCATCGCGGTGACCGGCGCGCTGGTGCAGGCCTATGGCCCGCAACACGCCGAAGGCGCGCTGCACTTTTTTGAAGGCTGGGTGGTGTTCGTATTGTGCATGCTGGCTTTGTTTGCCGTGGTTGCCGCTTTCAGTTTCTTTTCCAAACCGCGGCGCAGCGCGTGGGAAGCGCTCGGCGCCCCCGACCTTAAGCCGGTCCCGCCAAGTCGCGGCAGGTTAAAGCTGCCAGTGATGGCAGGCGGCATCATCGGCGCATTGGCGGCGTTTTTTGTCTTGTCGCAAACCCTGACGACAGATTTATTGATCATCCCGGAACGCAAAACATTCGTCAGCATCCCAGCGGAATTTCCTGAGCTGAGCTATCAAACCAAGCCTATGAGCGCAGCGGTTGCGGAGGTTTTGGGCGCGGATGACACCATCGTCGTCACATTTTCTGCGCCGGATGGACAGTATTTCAACCTATATATGGCCTATCTCGATTCCCAGAGAGACGGCCGCTCCTGGCATTCGCCGCGGCAATGCATTCCCGGCGGCGGCTGGCGGATTACCAGCCACGACATTGAGAAAACCACGACATCAAGCGGTGCGCCGATGACCTATAACCGGCTCATCATCAAAAATGGCGACGCCCGCCAGTTGGTCTATTACTGGTACGATCAACGTGGCCGCAAAGTCGCTAATGAATTCACCATGAAAATTTGGCTTATCATTGACGCAATTTTCAAGAACCGCTCTGACGGCGCGATCGTACGCCTCATCACTCCGGTGTCCAACGAACAGGGTGTCGAGGCGGCAGACGCCTATCTCCGAGATATCATGACTGAGATGGAAGCGTTTATTCCAGACTATATCCCGGAATAATCCGTAGCGAGATTAATAAAGGCGCTTCAACGCACCACAGTGCTGGCAAAAAGGAAGCAAATCGCTGTCGCGACGGAGCCGAACATGCGGACATGATTCCAGCCTGTCCATACTTTCCCATAGGTCCGCCAATAGTTGACCGCCGCTATCGTCTCGTAATTCATAGCGTCGAGACGGTTATTCATCGGCACATTGCCGAACATTGTGACAAAGAAAACGCTAATTACATAAATCGCTGCGCCGGACATGATCCAGAGCTTTACCGGGCCGGACAGATTGAAACCGGCATAAGCGGCAAAGCCAAGCGTTGCCGGGGCCAACCCTAACAACATCACCAGAAACACAGAGCGAAAAACAGTTCGGTTGATCATCTGCATCGCCTCAATGCCGCCGGCCGGCTCTGCCATAATGAGCGCTTTCATGACGAAGTCTGAAAAGGACTGAAAGACGCCAGCGACAAGAGCGCTAGAAAGGCCAACGGCCAGGCATGCATAGGCAATCCAATTTATAGACATCTTCTTCTCCGGGAGTTTTAGTGGTTGCGTTGTATGAACTGCATAATTTATGCAGCCGCTTTTGCGCCCATTTGCCGGGCGCGCCCGATCCAGTTTTTGATCTTCTTCTGTGAGGCCAGCTTTACCGATCCGAACTGGACTATTTTTTTTGTTTCAATCCCGCAGAACTCCAAAACCTGGTTCTTCATCACCCGCCGAGCCGGTTTTCTGTAAATCAAACTGTCGATCAGCGGCGGCGTATCGGAAGTGATGATCACATCCGCTGACCGGCCCTTCAAAAGCTTGTCCCAGCCCATGCCTTTGCTGTGATACTTAAAACCAAAGCCAGATGTCAGCGCACGGTCGAGAACCGCCTTCGCCTTGGTCGGCATTGCGCCCCACCAATAGGGATGGACAATAAGCACATGATCCGCCCAGGCGAGCGCGCCCTGCCACGCCAGAAGGTCCGGCTCCAACGGCAAAGCATTTTCGCCATAGCCGTCAAAATCCATACTGAAAGACATAGCGCTAAGATTGATCCGGCGCACGTCCACGCCGCGTGCTTCTACGCCGGCCTGATAGGCGTCAGCGACGCCCTCGCACAAAGACCCGGCCTTAGGGTGCGCGGCCCATATGAAAATCCGTTTTGCCATGATTTTTCCTTTCCTTGACACGGTGTAAAGTTGACATCGCGTCAAGTAGAGCTACATTGACACCATGTCAAGCGAAAAAATTGAAACCCGAGAGAAAATTCTAAACGCTGCGTTAAAGCAGCTTGAAGCCGGCCACGCCGCCAGCGTGCGTATGAGCGATATTGCAAAGCAAGCCGGCATCAGCCGGCAGGCGCTCTATTTGCATTTCCCTGCACGGGTTGAATTGCTGATCGCCACGGCGCGCTATCTGGATGAAGTCAAAGACATCGACGCGCGGTTAGCAAAAAGCCGTACCGCCGCCACAGGCGTTGAACGCCTTGGTGCGTTTATTGAGGCGTGGGGGAATTACATTCCTGAAATCTATGGCGTCGGCCAAGCCTTCCTCGCCATGAAAGATACCGATGAAGCCGCCGCCGTCGCATGGGAGGACCGCATGCAGGCCGTGCGCCATGGCTGCAACGCCGCAGTAAAGGCGCTGAAGGCGGACGGCGCCTTGTCGCGCGACCATTCTATCAAGCAGGCGACAGATATTTTATGGACCATGCTGTCGGTGCGCAATTGGGAACAGCTCACCGGTGCGTGTGGTTGGTCGCAAAGGCGTTATATTGAGACAACGAAACTTCTAGCAGCGCGTATTTTACTCAACGACGACATCTGCAAATAAGTCCCGCATGCTCAATTCGACGCTCCGCCGCTTAGCGGAAATGTTTCGACAGCTTCAGCCCCTGGCCCTGATAGTTGGACTGCCCCTCAGCGCCATATAGCCGGGCCGGGCGCGCCGCCATCCGCTCATAGACCAGGCGCGCTACGAGCTGGCCGTCCTCCAGCACAAACGGCGCATCATGGCTGCGCACTTCCAGCACCGCACGGCTGCCATTTGAGGCGCTGTCAGCCGCCGCCCAGCCAAAGCCGGGGTCGAAAAACCCGGCATAATGCACTCTGAATTCTCCAAGGCCGGGGCTGATCGGCGTCATTTCCGCGGCGTAATCCGGCGGGATCACCAGCGCTTCTTTCGACGCCAGAATATAAAACTCATCCGGGTCAAGAATGATAAATCCGGACGCTTGCGGGCCGATGGGCTCAAAGAAATCACGCGGCTCCAGCGCGGCAATTTCATCAACGTCAATCAACGCCGTGTGACGCCGGGCGCGCCAACCAATAACCGCGTCGCCAGCGTCAATGTCGCGCAAGGAAACGCTTAAACCCAGACCGCCCTCAATATTTTCTTTACCGCCGACAAGCGGCGTTTGCGCGTGCAGGCTGGCAAGCTCTCTATCATCAAGACGAAAGGCCCCGCGCTTCAAACGCAACTGGTTAAGACTTGAACCAACCCTCGCCCTGATGGAAAAGCTCCGGGGGCTGATTTCTGCATAGAGCGGGCCTTCATAACCGGCTGGGATTTCATCAAAGGCCGCGCCGTAATCGGCAACCAGCCGCACAAACACGTCTATACGTCCGGTTGAACTTTTCGGATTGGCCGCGCCAAACAAATCTCCTGGCAGGGCGGCGCGCTCATTCAGCTCCACCAGATAGACGCAGCCGCGCTCAAACACCGCGCCATCTTCAAGGCTAATTTCCTGCATCGCCAACCCGTCGCCGAGCCGGGCTGCGACGGTGCGCATTTTCGACGGCAAAAACGAGGCGCGCACCCGCCATGCGCGAGGCCCGAGCGTGAGGTCAAGGCTGGCGGGCTGCAACCGCGCAGGACTGGCGCCAGTAAGGGCGCCAGCGCTCATCAATTCGGCGATCATCTCCGCTGAGAGGACGCCGTCCGGGTGCTGCGCTTGGGTCATCGGCTTGGGTTTGCCCGCAAGGCCAACAACGCGCAAGAGCGCCGCCGCAGATTTGCGCGAATTGAGCCGGCATCTTTCCCCAATGCGTTGAAAATTCCCCGGCGGCTGGCCTAACCCGGCGCAGCACCTTATTGTTGACATGAAAACCGGGCACAAAGCCACGGCAACGGTATAAGCGTCATGACCATCAGTAAGCCCAACGATCCCAATTATGAGTGCGTAACCAATGGTATTCGCGTCAGCGTTAAACCGTATTACCTCCATGACCAGTCGGACCCGGATGAGCCGCGTTATGTCTGGGCGTATACGGTCCGTATTGATAATGAATCGGGCCATGTTGTGCAGCTGCGCACTCGCTACTGGCGCATCACCGACGCCAAAGGGCTCACCGATGAGGTAAGCGGAGACGGCGTGGTTGGCGAGCAGCCGGTGATCCGGCCCGGTGAAGGGTTTGAATATACATCCGGCGCGCCGCTGACGACGCCATCGGGGTTGATGGTCGGCCGTTACGGCATGGAGACCAATGACGGCGAGGCTTTTGATGTGAATATTCCCGCCTTCTCCCTCGACAGTCCGCATGAATTGCGACAAATCCACTGATTAAACCTGCGCCGCCGCGCTCATTGAACGGGCGGCGGCGGCAATAAGGCTGGAGCCCGATGCTTGCTTTCCGCCCGGTCGTTTTGGTGATCGGCGTCCTCGTCGCCGCGCTTGGCGTGATGATGCTGATTCCGATGTGCGTCGACCTTCTGTCAACGGATGATGTCCACCGCGCCGACTGGACCGCTTTCGCCACCGGCGCCATCATCAGCGTTCTGGCCGGCGGCGGCGCGGCGGCGGCTAGTTGGGGCCCGATCACGCAAATCAGCGTCCGCGAGGGTTTTCTTCTGACCGCCGCAAGCTGGTTGGCGCTTGTGGTTTTTGCGGCCATTCCGCTTGCCAATGGCGAGCTTGGCCTCACCTATGTGGACGCCTTTTTCGAGGCGATGTCGGGACTGACCACAACCGGGGCCACGGTTGTGGTCGGGTTGGATGACGCCCCGCCCGGAGCGCTGTTATGGCGCTCGATGCTGCAATGGTTCGGCGGCGTCGGCGTCGTCATCATGGCGTTTGCCGTGCTGCCGGCGCTCAAAGTCGGCGGTATGCAGATATTTAAAAATGAAGCCTGGGATACATCAGAAAAATTTATTGCCAACGCCACGCAATATTCCGTGGCGCTGTCGTTCATCTATCTGTTTTTGACCGTTGTGTGCTTCCTTAGCCTGTGGGCCTTTGGCATGCCGCCATGGCATGCCCTCAATCATGCCCTGACAACGGTCTCGACGGGCGGGTTTTCTACCCGCGACGCTTCGCTCGGCGCATTCTTGACGGTGGGGCGGGCGCCGCTTGACCTGGTGGTCACGGTTTTCATGCTGCTTGGCAGCCTGCCGTTTGGGATTATTCTTATTGCTGTCTTGCGCGGCGCCTGGAAGCGTCTGTTCACGGATAGTCAAATTCGTTTCTTTATAGGGTTGATTGTCGCTTTGACCGGGCTTATCGCGCTTTACGCCTACCGCCAGCTCGATATTTCCGTTTTCACGGCGCTGAGGCTGGCGGTTTTCAACGTCACATCAATCATGACCGGGACCGGCTTTGCCACTTCCGATTATGACGCATGGGGCCCTGTCGCGATTGCGTTTTTCTTCTGCATCATGTTCATCGGCGGCTGCGCTGGCTCGACCTCCTGCGGGATGAAAGTTTTCCGCTTTCAAGTCGCGCTCGCCGCGCTAAAAGTCTATGCGCGTCGCCTCGCCCATCCAAACGCGGTTTTCGTAGCGCGCTATAATGGCCACCCTCTGACGGATGATGTTTTTGTTTCGGTGCTCAGTTTTTTCTTTGTCTATTTTGCAACATTCGCAACCATCGCCGTCCTGTTATCCGGCCTTGGTCTTGATACGCTGACGGCGCTTTCCGCAGCCGGCTCGGCGATCGCCAATGTCGGGCCCGGACTTGGTGATATTGTCGGGCCCGCCGGCAATTACGCCTCGCTTCCCGATCTTGCAAAGCTGTTATTGTCCGCCGGCATGATGCTCGGCCGGCTTGAATTTTTCACCGTCCTGGTGATTTTATCGCCAGCCTTCTGGCGTGGTTGAGGCCTCAAACGGTCAATAACGCCCCCGCCGTTAACCAAGCCTGTCCCACAAGCGGCATTATTTACCCCCTCACCTCGCGCAGGCGTTTGGTTGTAAGCCGGGCGGCCCTGCCGGCTTGACTTACCGGCGCTCAAATAGGATTTTCTGGCGGGGAATCTGTGGGGAATGACTTTGTCTGGTTCAGGATATTTTACCCGGCTGGGGGCGGTGCTGTTTACCGCAGCGCTGTTGGTTGCAACCATCATGTATCCCACCGCCGGCCGCAATGCGGTTGAGCGCGCCAGGATGGTCGCCGCGGCGGTGGAAACGACGCCGATTTCAGCGCGCGATTGCGCGATTGGCGAGCCGGCGTTTAGCGGCCCGTTCGCCGCCATTGACGATGTCCTTAGCGTCTCTCCGCTCGGCGGCGTCACTGCCCCGGGGGAAGTCTTGCCCGCGCCCTATATCCGCATCAACACGCGGCGCGCCGATCAGGGTTTCAAACGCCGGACGACCACCGCGCTGGCGCCCGCCAAAGCCGACATCGTCGCGCTGGAGCGCAAAATCGACCGCGACAGCAATGGCGGCGTGCGCGGTTTTTCCTGGACGGTGCATTTTCGGTCCTGCAAAAACATCTCATTTTACTATGACCGCCTCGACACGATCGACGACGCCATCATCGCCCGCGCCAGCGGCGTTGAGACATTTGAAGAATTTGGCGGCCCCGACCATATCGCTGTTGAAACACAAATTCGCGTCAACAAAGGTGATGCGATTGGCGCGGCGGACGGGTTTAATGTCGGCCTGCATGATTTGGCGGCCTCGCCCGCCGCCTTTGAACGGCCCGAACGCTACAGCGCCAATCCTTACGCCCGCGCTGCGGTGTTTGACGCACCGCCATCATTGCTCAAGGCGATCACCCCGGACACCAGCCGCGCGCGCTGCCCAATCGATTATCTGCCTAAGGACGAACAACCGATATGGGCGGCAAAACTCGGCGACAGCTGGGGCATCCGCCGCGCCAAAGGCGCAGACGCCTGCCGCACGGCGGTGACGGACGAAAAAGGCGCAGCCCAGGGCGTCTGGTTTACTGATGCGGCGCACAACGCCGCCACCACCAAAGTCAGCGCCGTGGTGCTCGCCGCCGACGCTATCGCCCCCGGCCGGCAGATTTTCTCACTGCATGGGCGGCTGACGTCGCTGACGCCGGACCTGGTAGGCCTCGCCCCCTTCATGGATGCTGAGCGCGAGGCGGCGGTGAAGGATTTCCTCACCTTTGAGCAAGGCGGCGGACGCATTAACACCGCCTTTAGCGAGGTTCGCGACGGCGAGATTTACTGCTATGAAAAACTGCGCGCCAACTTCCTCGGCCCCCTGATTAACGCCGTCGTCGTCCTCGAACGCCAAAGCGGCGAAGCCGGCCCGGCGCTGTTAAAAATCGAAGCCCGCCGCGATGCGCTTTCCTGCATTGACCTTGAAGAGCCATGGGCGTTTTCGGGCAATGAAACGGTGTTTTATCGCTAAGACGCTGCATCATCGCGCATCGCCAAGTTTTCAAGCGCCTGCGCACCAAGAACCGCGCGCGCCGTTGACGGCAAGGCCTTCCGTGACCAGCGCTTCACCAAGGTCAGCGCCCGCCGCCTCGATGCGGGCGACAACGCGGCCGGCATATTTGCCATAGGCGACATCGCGCAGGACTGCCTCGCCGCTGCTTAAAAAGTCTTCGACGAAGATTTTCGCTTCGCGCGCGCGTTGTTTTTCTGCTGCACATTTCGGGCGGAACAGTTCCGGCGCATCAATCCCCGCCACCCGCACCGAGATAACCAGTTCCTGATCGATCCAGATCTGCGCACGCATCTTGACCGTATCGCCATCAATCACCCGCTCAACGCTGGCAGCAACCGGGCCCTTCAGAGCCGTCCCGGCCCATGCTGGCGCAATAAGGGCGGGGGTTAGGAAAAACGCTAAAAGCGCCGCCGGGTATAGGAAACATCGCATACACGCATAGGTAGCATGTTACTATTTTGTTCTCAATATGGTTGTAGGTCTTTTCTTCCGCTAAAAATCCACCGCCCGGCCGCCGCGCTCCCAATCACCAAACCGCGTGGGCTCGGCGCCCCTTGGCCCGCCGGTCTCTTTGGCAGACCCAGACCTGTCAGCCTGGGTCTCGGCTGCTGCCTTGCGGCGGATTTCCGCCTCTTTGAGCGCGCGCTGAGCCGCCAGCGTTAACGCTTTGCCTGCCGGCGCCTTGTCCGGCGCTTCATTGTCTTGGTCCGCCATATTGAACCTGCCTGTCTGCGCCACATAGACAACCCGATACTGGCTTGCAGGCAAGCAACTTCAAAAGGGTCTCATAGATGCTGAATTCTTTACGCACCGGCGCTTTGCTCGCCGCCCTGACGGCGCTGTTTATGGGCGTCGGCTATTTGCTTGGCGGCGGTGTTGGCATGGCGATCGCTTTTGTGTTCGCGGCGGGAACCAATCTTTGGGCCTATTGGAACTCCGATAAAATGGTGCTGCGGATGTATCGCGCCCAGGAGATTGACCCTGACCAGGCGTCCGGCGCGGTGCGGCGCTATGCTTTAATCGTGCGTGCGCTTGCTGATAATGCACGCCTTCCGACGCCGAAAATTTACATCATCGAAAACGACCAGCCCAACGCCTTCGCCACCGGGCGCAATCCGGAAAACGCCGCCGTTGCGGCGACCACCGGGTTGTTGCGCATATTAACCGAAAACGAGCTTGCCGGCGTGATGGCGCATGAGCTGGCGCATGTGAAAAACCGCGACACGCTGACCATGACAATCACCGCGACCATCGCCGGGGCGATTACCATGCTAGCCAATTTTGCGCTGTTTTTTCGCGGCGGCAATCGCGGCGCCGGCGGCCTCATTGGCGCGCTTGCGATTATGATCCTCGCGCCGATGGCGGCGGCGCTGGTGCAGATGGCGATCAGCCGCGGGCGCGAATATGAAGCCGACCGCATCGGCGCTGAAATCTGTGGCCGGCCGGATTGGCTCGCCTCGGCGCTGGCGAAAATTTCACAAGGCGCGGCGCGTATTCCCAACGCCACCGCGGAGCGCCACCCCGAAACCGGACAGATGATGATTATCAATCCGCTGACCGGCGCCGGCCGCGACAAACTCTTTTCAACCCACCCGGCGACCCAAAACCGGATTGACCGGCTGCTGGCGATGAACACGCTTGGCAGCGTGGTTATGGACCCGGACGGGCCATCCGTTTTCGAAGGAAAACGCCGCGGACCCTGGGGCTGATCACAAATTAAAGCGCATCAAACAAATCTGGCGCCAGCGCGCCTTCGATTTTTAAAAGACGCTGTTTTGTGGTGGTCCCGCCTGGCGCCGAAAACCCGGTCATTAAACCGCCGGCGCCGACAATGCGGTGACAGGGCGCAAGGATAGGAAACGGATTGCGCCCCAGCGCCTGGCCCACCCGCCGCGACAGCGCAACATCGCCAAGCTCTTTAGCCAAATCGCCATAGGTTTTTGTCTCGCCCGGCTTGATGGCCAGCGTCAGCGCGATCACATCGCAGTCAAAATCGGCGATGCCCGCCATATCGAATTTTACATAATCGAACCCGCGCGGCTCGCCGTTAAACAGCGCGACGATGTCGTCTATCACCCGGCGAATATGCAGCGGCGGCGGCGTTTCAACCGCACTGACGGCGCGGCGCGTCAACCGCGCGATGGTTTGCGCATCATCAGTTTCGGGAAAGCTCACCGCAACGATGCCGCCGTCGCCCCAGGCGAGACCGCAACGCCCGAGAGCGGTTTCGAACAGCGTGAAAAAATAATCCGGCATAGCGGGGCTTATAGCACGCCTGAATGATAAAAGCCGCCCGGTTTTTGCGGTTAGCGCGGACCGGACTGGCCGCCGATCCGATCTTTCAGATGGGAAAACTCCTCGCGCAGCCTTTCCGTGGGAAAACGCTTTTTCTTCGCTGACCGGCGCTCATTTTCGTCCATCGCATATTCCATCTTGCGCACCCGCTCCAGCGTCAGCTCAAGCAGTTGGCGATTATAAGCGATGAGGTCGGCGATCAGCGCGAACAGCGCACAGACGCCGCCAACCAGAAACAAAGCCCCACCGAGAATCAGCGACTGGATCATCCCGGCGCCGTCACCGAGAAAATAATGCACCAGGAAACGCACAATTGGCGCCATGCCAATCGCCATCAACACAACGCCAAGCGCGAGAAAAATCTTCAACGGCTCATACATCGCGTAAGCGCGCAGCATAGTCCGGCCGGTGCGCGACAGAAATTGCGGTACTGAGCGGAACAGTCGTGACGGCCGCTCAACTTTATTGGTTCTAATCGGTATAGAAACGATTGCCCGCCGCTTGCGCCCCGCCTGAATGAGGGTTTCGGTGGTGTAGGAAAATGTCGAGCGCACCGTCACGCCCATCGCCGCCTGGCGCGTATAAGCGCGAAAACCACTGACCGCATCGGCCACCTCAACCCCGGCAAGCCCGCTCACGGCGCGGCTGCCGAATTTTTGCAACAGGCGTTTTAACGGCGAGAAATGCGCAATCTCCGCCGGCCGGCGATCGCCGACAACGATATCAGCCTCTCCGGCAATCAGCGGCGCAATCAGCTTGGGAATGTCGCGGCCGCAATATTGATTGTCGCCATCGGTGTTGACGATAAGGTCTGCGCCAAGCGAAAGGCAAGCATCAAGCCCCCTCTGAAACGACTGCGCCAGGCCGATATTTTTCGGATTCGAGACCACATGATCTGCGCCGCTGGCTTTGGCGACCTCCACCGTGCGGTCGCTCGATCCGTCATCGATCACCAAAATCTCAACCTGATCGACGCCCTCGATTTGGCGCGGAATATCGCCAATCGTCTCGGCGAGCGTTGCTTCCTCATTAAAACAGGGAATTTGGACAATAAGTTTCGTCATGACGCGCCTAGTGACGTTGAGGGGGGATTACGGCCAAAAATAGCAAAGGAAACATTAATAAGTCTTCCGCTACATACTAAATGACCCGAGCCGCGACCAGCCATCGCGATGGTCGAGATATCCGTGCAAGCGAGTACCTGAAATGTCTGCAATCAAGTCTGGAAAACGAGCAAGCTCTACGCGCTCTATTGCAGACTACGCGCCTCAAGCTGCACAGGACACCATTGAAGCACTCCGCAACCTTCATAACGCGGCGGCGCAACCGCATTTTCGTGCGGCGATTTATTGTGCAGCGCTGGTCATTCTCAGTGGCGGTTTGTTCATTGCGCTTCGCGCCTTACCGGACGGATTACAAATCGAAGACTGGAAGTATCTCCTTTTCATCTTCTTTCTCGCCGCGCCGCTGACCGTACTTATGAACACGTTGGAAACAGAGCTGAGCGCACGCATCCTCGGCGTCAGCTTTGGCTGGCGCAGGGCTTTGCGCATCTCCATATTATCAAGCGCTGCAAATGTTTTGCCGCTTCCCGGCGGCCCAATCGTGCGCGCAGCAGCCTTGAACGATCTTGGCGTCAATCTCACAAAAAGCGGCGGCGTCGTCGTCGCCGTCGCAGCGCTGTCGCTCGGAATCGTTTTTGCCTATGCGGGGTTTTGGTTTTGCGTGATGAAAACTTTCTGGGTGGGGGGATTGTTTACGACGCTTGGACTTGCCGCAATTGTTTTGTCGGTAGCCGGGATACGCTGTCTTGGCTCATCAATGAAACTAGTCGCAATCGTCAGTATTTTGAAAATTCTCACCAGCGCAATTGGCGTATTGGGCATATGGTGGGGATTTGCAGCGCTTGGGGTGTTTTTATCGCTTCAAGAAGCCTCTATATTTTCCGTCGCCGGCGTCGCAGGTGTTGCCGTTTCATTTGTCCCGGCGGGGCTTGGCGTTACAGAAACTGTCGCGGCGGCGCTTGCCGCGCTGATTGCAGTCTCCCCAGCCGTTGCGTTTTTGGCCGCCGCTATATTCCGCATCGTCTGGCTGGTCTTTTTGCTACCCGCAGCCGCAATTGTTGCGGTCACAAAACCAGAGACGAGTGCGCTGAACACTATAACGAACGACAACGCGGTTCACTCTACGAAAAATAAAAACCTGGAAACGCACGCAATCACTGACCGTCAATCACGATCGATAAAAGCAAAGAAAATAGAGCGCATCATCTCGTCCTTTCACTCAATCCACGGGGCTGCTATTTTAGACATTGGCGCCGGCGCCGGGCACATCACGGAATATTTTGCTGATCGCGTTGGGCCGATGGGAAAGGTGGCGGGCATCGACACCTCGAACCAAATACGCCATCAGAGCTCTGTCGATTTCCAACTGGCGCACGGAACAACAATCCCGCACCCCGATCACAGTTTCGATATTGCGATTTCAAACCACGTTATTGAACATGTTGGCGGGCCCAGCGACCAAACCCGCCATTTATTTGAAATCCATCGTATACTGAAAGCTGACGGGCTGCTTTACCTTGCCGTTCCTAACCGACGGACGCTGCTTGAGCCGCATTACAAGCTATTTCTGTTGAGCTGGCTACCAAAGTCATTGGCCGATGTTTATATGCGCGCATTTCGTAAAGGCTCGCACTATGACTGCGCACTTCTTAGCCGCTCGGACGTTGGTAATATGGCGGCATCGCTATTCGACATAGAAGACATAACACAACAAGCGTTGCTGATCTTCATTTCACATGAGCTTAAAGGGCTGGCGAAAAAAATTGCGGGTTTTGCGGCTCGGCGGTTCTATTTTCTACTCCGTCCTATTATTCCGACATTAATTTTCATCTGCCGGCCAAAGGCTAATGCCTAGAGCTTGATAAAAACCAAAGCTCCATCACGTGAATATCGTTTGTAAAGGCCGCCCACCCGCCGAAACAAGTTGCGCTAATTAACGTAATTCTACGCGCTTTGTTCCGGGTAAAGACATTCCACAAACCGATTCCAATTCATCTCTCGACGCACATCCGCGATTGAACTACGCATCCCGGCCGCAGTCTCACGCGTCACTTCACAGTTTAACAATTCTGCAATCGCCTTCGGAGAGCCTGCCGGCGTAACCCAACCCGTTTCGCCATCATCAACAACCTCGGTCAGTCCCGGCAAATCTGAGACGATAACCGGCGCGCCATATCTATAGGCGAGCGGGACAACACCTGATCCTGAAGCCGAACGATACGGCAGAATAACCACGTCTGCGCGCGCAAAATATTCCGCCGCCTCTCCGTCGCTAACATACCGATCAACAATCTCAACCAAGTCGCTTATGTCGAGTCGTTCGATCAACGCATCCGTGTCTTTGCGACCTTCCCAGAATTCGCCGACGATACTCAAGCGAACATCGCGCCGTCCGGATGCGGCTAACCCTCTTAATGCGACATCTAAGCCCTTATAAGGCCGTACAAAACCAAAATAGAGCAACTCAAGCGGCGCGCGCGGCGACAGGGCGCCCGTCGCATCTGGGTATTGCTCAAAGATGGGATGCGGACGAATATGAATGGGGGCGGAAAGCCCTAATTGGCTGAGTGCGTCGGCCAGCGCAGTTCCATGAGTCAAAAAACGGTCCGCTGCGCGGATTTGGAAATTACTGAGCCACACTTTCCACCTATCCTCTTCGTGATCGGCGACATTGTGAACAATCATGGAAACGGCAGCGCCATTTCGTTTGCACATGCGCGCAATGACGCCAAGACATGGCGCAACAAAAAAGGTCCATGCCGGAATAACAACTTCATCGGCCCGCCAGTCACGAATTTTACGCACTGCACGCAGCCAACTCAAAGGGTTAACGGTATTGATAATATAACTGATGTCTAAATTTTCCGGCGCGCGCGTCTTGTCACAGCGTTCATTTTTTCCGGGAAACAGGTGTTTGGGGTAAAGGCTGCGAAACGAAAAAACGCAAACCTCAATATCTGACCGCGCGTTGAGCGCAAGAGCGACTTGCGTGGTGTGTTTTGCAATCCCGCCGCGAAAGGGATCTACCGGTCCGACAATAGCGATGCGTTTGCGACGGTGGGGTCGTTTTAAAGTCGCATCCTCTGTCGATGTTGCCTCCATGCCGCTATTCTCTTCAAAATGTAAAACGCCGAAATCCTCGAACTGACTGTGGCGATGGCAAATTTACACAGCGTTAACACTTTAAACTGAGCCGCGGCAGCTAACACTAGCGATGGCGACCAACAAGCGAAACCAAACCACCCAACCAGAAATGTTTACTAATTTTAGAGGCGCGCCGGGTCAATTACGATGCGCTCAGAATAATGCGGATCAAAATGCCTGAATTGCTCGCCAACAGCCTCCCTGCCAATTATAGGCCACTTGCTTTAAGCAGGAATGTGTTCGCGCTTCTTGCGGTGGCGTTAATTGTCGCCGGCGTCTTTCTCATCGCGCCGGCGCCGTTCATCATTGATGGCGGGATTTATCTCGATATGGCGCGCGCCATGGCCAATGACGGCTCCCTTGCTATCGCCGGCAATGGCGGGGTTGAGGGCGCGCCGGCGCTGACGAAATATCTCACCCATGGCGTTGATGGCCGCGTCTATCCGCAATATCCGAGCGGCTACGCACTGCTCGCGGCGCCATTTTATAAGCTGATGGGCGTGCGCGGCCTGATTTTGATGAATGCGGGCGCCGCCTTCGCGTCGATTTGGCTGACCTGGCGCATTGCTGCACATTTCTATACGGCGGAAATCGCCCGCTATGCGGCAATCATCTTTGCCCTGGCGACGTTCATTCTCAGCTATGCGTTTTCAATCTGGCCGCACGTATTGTCGCTCGGCTTTGTGCTCGGTTCTGTTTACTGCGCCGTCACC
Organism: Hyphococcus sp.; assembly: GCA_021776395.1. GTDB lineage: Bacteria > Pseudomonadota > Alphaproteobacteria > Caulobacterales > Parvularculaceae > Hyphococcus. Next base: position 22,979 of record JAJFFZ010000157.1, read on the forward strand.
GCGACGCAAGACAACGCGCGGTTTAAACAATTGGCGCTGATGCTCGCCAGCGGATTGCTCATCGGCGCCGGCATTAACATCCGTGTCGATGTTATCCTGACGTTCCCGATACTGTTTCTCTGGCTACGGCTGTTCGCCAGACCCGATGACCGGATTGGCCCGATTTTCCTCCTTATAGGGATGGCTCCCGGTCTCATGCTGGCGTCGCAGCTCAATCTGATGAAGTTTGGCGCCTTGTCGCCCTTCTCCTATGGGCCAAGCGATGGCGCTGACAGTATTGAGCGTTACATCCCTATCATGACCGCCGGAGTAGCGCTGCTAGCTAGCGCGTGGCTCATCAACATACCCAAAATGGCGCACATCGCGATGGAGCGATTTGGCGTCAAAACATGCGCCGCAGCAGTTGGTATTGCGGCGCTTGCGGCCATGCTGGCCGCCGGAGACTTACTGTGGAAAATTCTCTACGGCGCCTATGTGCTGGTTATTAATCTTCAGGCCCATGACGCTTATGTTCAGGAAGGCGTTGAACGCAATTCCTTCGGCCAGCTTCTGTTTTGGGGATACGCAAAAAAAGCTCTGGTCCAGAGCCTTGTCTTTCTCCCACTCGCTATCATTCCGGCCTATCAATTCCTCCGTGGAAAGAATGTCGTAGGTGCGAGCCTCTGCCTGTTGGCGATTGCTGCGCCGGTTGTATTTTATGCGATGAACCAGTGGCATGGCGGCGGCAGTTATAATATGCGCTACTTCATACCGGCGCTGCCCTTCATCGCCATATTAAGCGCCGCCGGATTGCAGGCAATTACCGCGAAAGGCGCATTCCCCCGGCAGACCACGCTGGTTATTATCGTTGCGGCGGCGATTTCTTATTTTCTAATGCAGACCATCAGCCAGTCCTCGCCGGTGTTATACGCTCCCGCCGCACTCTATCCGCAATGGATAATCGCGGGCGTTCTCACCGGATTGGGTGTCACGTTTTTATATCGTTCAGGGTCGGTGCGAATTTCTCAGGCCGCTTATTGCGCGGCGCTCTTCGCGCTGAGCTATAGCGCCTTTGTCAATTTTTCCGACTTCGCCGACGACGCCAAGGCGCGCGCAAGGCAGCACGCCATGGCTGGCGCCATCGCGCATGCCCTCGCTGATGATGCGCTGGTCTTGTCGCGGCTGCCAATCTTGTTGATTGAAGCG
>JAJFFZ010000158.1 GCA_021776395.1 Hyphococcus sp.
GATGGAGGGATGTTTTTATCACCTCCAGGCGCCGGTGATCCGCGTCACGGGGTATGATACGCCATACCCGCATGCCCATGAATGGGAATATTTCCCGGGGCCCAAACGCGTCGGCGATGCGCTGCGAAAAGTGATGGAGGCTGCATAATGGGCGAACACATTATCAAGCTGCCCGATGTCGGCGAAGGCGTCGCTGAGGCGGAGCTGGTGGAGTGGATGGCCGCGATCGGCGCCAATGTCCGCGAAGACGAGGTTCTGGCCGCAGTAATGACCGACAAGGCGACGGTTGAAATTCCCTCGCCGGTGGAAGGCAAAGTCATCTGGCAGGCGGCCAAGGTCGGCGACATATTGGCGGTCGGCTCGCCGCTTATTCGCCTTGAGGTCGATGGGCCGGGCAATGTTAAGCCGGGGGCCGACCAGTCGGGGGAAGTGGTTGAGGCGGCGCCTGCCGCCGCCGCGCCTGTAGAGGCGAAATCGAAGCCAAAAGAAACGCCAAAACCGGTGCCAAAAAAACCGGCGACCAATGGCGCCGCCGAACCCGTTAGTGCCAGGCCCTCGCCTTCCGGCGCTCCGCGTGCGGAGGGTGACAAACCGCTGGCGTCGCCGGCAGTGCGCAAGCGCGCGGCTGATGCGGGGATAGATTTGCGCCGCGTTCATGGCACGGGTCCGGCGGGGAGGATCTCCAACGCCGATCTCGACGCCTATTTCGAGAGTGGCGGCGAGACCCAAGCGCGCGGCGGTGGTTTAGGTCGCAAGACCGGCGTCACGGACGTGCCGATGGTCGGCCTGCGCCGCAAGATTGCCGAGAAAATGGCGATCGCGAAATCGCGCATCGCCCACATCACCTATGTCGAGGAAATCGACATGACCGCGCTTGAAGATTTGCGCAAGCAATTAAACGAAACGCGCAAAGAAGGCCGCGCGAAGCTGACGCTATTGCCGTTTTTGATGCGCGCCATCGTCAAGGCGGTCGCCGACCAGCCGCAGATCAACGCGATCTATGATGATGAAGCCGGCATTGTTCACCAGCATGGCGGCGTGCATATCGGCGTCGCCGCGCAAACGCCGGGCGGGTTGATGGTGCCGGTGGCCCATCATGTGGAAGCGCGCGACCTTTGGGATTGCGCCGCAGAAGTGGCCCGGCTGTCAGAAGCGGCGCGCACCGGCAAGGCGAAGCGCGAGGAGCTGTCGGGCTCGACTATCACCATCACCTCGCTTGGCGCCATGGGCGGCATCGTCACCACGCCGGTCATCAACCACCCGGAAGTCGCCATTGTCGGCGTCAACAAGATGCAGGTGCTGCCAAAATGGGACGGGCAGGAGTTCCGCCCGCGCAAATGCATGAACCTGTCATCAAGCTTCGACCACCGCGTCATCGACGGCTGGGACGCGGCGGTGTTCGTCCAGCGCCTCAAGGAGCTGCTGGAAACGCCGGCGATGATTTTTATTGATTGAATGGGGCCCCATTCAAATATGTAAACAATCTCCGCTCATCCCCGCGAAAGCGGGGATCCATTTCTTCTTGCTGGATCCCCGCTTTCGCGGGGATGAGCGGGTTAAGTTGAAGGAGAGAAACAATGCCCATCATCGACTGCAAAGTTCTTGTCATTGGCGCCGGGCCGGGCGGTTATGTTGCGGCTATCAGGGCCGGCCAGCTCGGGCTCGACACGGTGATCGTCGAGGCGCGCGCCCATGGCGGGACGTGTCTTAATGTCGGCTGCATCCCGTCCAAGGCGATCATTCATGTTGCCGATGAATTTGAAAAGGCGACGCATTTCGCGGCTGGTTCGCCGATCGGCGTTAAAGCAGCCAGGCCGGAAATTGATTTGAAGAAATCCGTTGCGTGGAAGGATGCTATCGTTAAACGCCTCACTGGCGGCGTCAGCGGTCTGCTCAAGAAGAACAAAGTCCGTACGATTTCCGGCTGGGCGACGTTTGTCGATGGCCGGACGGTTGAGGTGAAGACCGATGACGGCGCTCAGACCATCCGTGCAGAGAATATCATTATCGCAACCGGCTCCGTGCCGGTCGAATTGCCGTTTTTGCCGTTTGGCGGCAATGTTATTTCCTCGACCGAGGCGCTTGATCTGGATTCCCCGCCGAAGACCCTCGCCATTGTCGGGGCAGGCTATATCGGCCTTGAACTTGGAATTGCGTTTGCCAAACTCGGCTCGAAGGTGACAGTGGTCGAAGCGCTGGACCGGATTTTGCCGCTCTATGACAAGGCGCTGACCCGGCCGGTGGCGAAAAAGATGAAGGCGCTTGGCATCGAGGTTGTGCTTGGCGCGAAAGCCAAGGGCGCCGGTAAGGGCGGCCTTCAGATTGAAACCGCCGACGGCAAGGCGGAGACCGTTAAAGCCGACAAGATTTTGGTGACGGTGGGGCGCGCGCCCCTCACCGAGGGTTGGGGCCGCGACAATCTCGTCCTCGATATGGACGGGCGGTTCATTAAAATTGACGAACAATGCCGCACCTCGATGAGCGGGATTTACGCCATTGGCGACGTCACCGGCGAGCCGATGCTGGCCCATCGCGCCATGGCGCAGGGCGAGATGGCGGCGGAAATTATCGCCGGCGAAAACCGGGCGTGGGACAAGGTTGCGATCGCGGCCGTGTGTTTTACCGACCCGGAGATTGTCTCAGCCGGGCTTTTGCCGGACGAGGCGAGCGCGGCGGGCTATGAAATCATCACGCAGAGCTTTCCCTTCGCCGCCAATGGCCGGGCGATGACGATGGAATCTGAGGACGGTTTCGTGCGGATTGTTGCGCGCGCCGACAATCATCTGGTGCTCGGCATTCAGGCGGTTGGCGGCGGCGTTTCAGAGCTCGCCGCCGCCTTCGGCCTGGCGCTGGAAATGGGCGCGGCGCTCGAAGACATCGCCGGGACTATTCATGCGCACCCGACCCAAGGCGAGGCGTTCCAGGAAGCCGCGCTCAGAACGCTTGGACAGGCGTTGCATATTTAGTCATGTTGAAAATTCTGTTCCGTAACGGCCGGTCCATGCTACATGGATGAGCCCATACCTAATATTTGCAGGCGAACATGCAACGAAAAGTCATTATTGATTGCGATCCGGGCCAGGACGACGCGCTGATGTTGTTTTTGGCGTTCGCCGCGCCGAAGGAATTAAACATTCTTGGCGTTTGCGCGGTGGCGGGGAACGTGCCGTTGGAGAAAACCCAACGCAACATTTGTATTTTAAGCGACATTATCGGCAACGAAAACGTTCCGATGTTTGCCGGGTGCGACAAGCCGTTAACGAATGTCGGCCTGACGGCGGAACATGTACACGGGCGCGAAGGTATTGACGGTATAGATATTTTCAGCCCGAAAACAAAATTGCAGCCCAAAGGCGCCGTTGACTTTATCGTTGAGACGCTGCTGTCGGCGGCGGACGACGAAATTACGCTTGTTGTGACCGGGCCTTTAACGAATATTGCCTCGGCAATGTTGCGCGAACCAGCGATATTACCCAAAATTCGCGAAATTGTTGTGATGGGCGGCGCCATGAGAGAAGGGGGAAATATTACGCCGTCCGCAGAGTTCAATATCTTTGTTGACCCCCATGCGGCCAAAATTGTGTTTGAGTGCGGCCGGCCGATTGCCGCCTTTGGTTTGGATGTCACCCATCAAGTCTTCACCTCGCCCAGCGTGCTGGAGCGTATTGCAATGCTGGACAACCGCGTTGCAAAAGCATCCCACGGCATGCTGTCATTTTTTGGACGCTACGATGCGCAAAAATATCGAGCGCAAGGCGCGCCATTGCACGACCCGTGCACGATTGCTTATTTGCTGCAGCCGGAGCTGTTTGAACTGAAGTCCTGTAATATCCGTGTGGAAACCGATTCTGAACTGACGATGGGCCATACGGGCGTAGATTTTTGGGGCGTTACCGGGCTACCCGCCAATACGCAATGGGCCTATAGCGTTCATCGAGACGGATTTTTTGACCTTTTGATTGAGCGTTTGTCTCGATATTAGAGCCCCCTGCGTCCCTTCGGGACACCTCCCCCGTAAACGGGGGAGGAATAAGGTCGAGCATGAGGCAGGCTCTTTTCTTCCCCCGTTTACGGGGGAAGTGGCCGCGAAGCGGTCGAAGGGGGGTCTTGCGTCAAAAGTCACCGCTGAAAAAACCGCATAAAACCGCACAACCCCCACACGAATCGATTCTTCGATTTTACAACCCTGAGAGGGTAGTTGGCCATAAATCCTATATTTGGTGAAAAGTTATCCTCACCGATTCCAGCGGTCCTATGATGCCTTTCGAGTAATTTTCCAGCTTGAAAGGAGTGTTCCGGAAAAATGTTATTAGCCGCGATAAATCCCGCTCATACCGGTGAAAACCGGAATCCCAACAGCGTTAAATTTTCTGATTGCCTTAGCGTAAGGCGCCAATTCTTTAAGCGGCGTCTTTACCGGCGAGTTGGTCGCCAGCGGGCTGGTTGCTGGCGGGCCGGAATTTTTTTACCAGATCCGACATGCTCGCAAATGGGTTTTCTACTGGCGCCGGCGCGTCTTCTTGGTCGCTTGCGCCGTCGAGATTGTGCGCAATCACGGTCTCATTATTGGCGCCGAGCACGATAAGATGTTCCGCATCGTCACATTTGATAATCGCAACGCGTCGCCGGCCATCCAGCGCCAGTGTTTCGACCACGCGCAGCCGGCGCTTGCGGACAAAGCCGCCCGACGCGGTTGCGAGGCCCGCTTTTTTGGCGGCGAAGGCGGCGATGCCGATCATGCCGATAACGGCGGTGAGACCGAACAGAATGCGGGCGAAATCCGCGATAACCATGAGCCGATGTCCTTGAGACGATACGGGATGAAAATTACCGCCCTTATGCTTAACGGGGTGTTAAGCGCGGCGGTTTTGCTCCGGGGCCTCATAAAGCGCGGCGAGGTCGCCCAGCGTAATGATGTCGCCGCCGATAGGACCGCGAAACCAGGCGAGATAACGCCGCGTTCTATCGAGAATATCGGCAACGGCGGCGGCGTCTTTCGCGTAGGCGTTGGCGCCAATGCTTAAGCTTGTTGAATGAAGGATAAATGTGATGACCGGGGTTTTGTCGGCGACCAACCGTTTGGTGAGGGCTTTGAGGTCATTAAACCGCGCGCCTTCCGGCGACAGCCGCATGGGAACAGTGCGGCGCGAGGGTTTGGGCGCAGCATTCACAAAGCCGGGCGCGGCGTTTTCCTGGCTCAGGAAAACCCGGCTTCGGCGCAAGGCGCGCGCGCCGCTGACCGGCGTGACAAAGACTTGCCGCCCGGCAGAATCGACCGTGAACGGACGGTTGGACATGTGCGAGAAATCCGGCCCGCCGCCGGCGGTGAAATCAAATCCGGCGCTGGGGCTGAAATCAAACCGCACGCCAGCCGCGCCAAGGAGGTCGTAATCGGGTGCGGCGACGCCATAGCGCCCGGCGCGATGGGCGCAGGCGCGCACGCCAAAGGCGGCCTCATAAGCGCTCGCCAAGACATCCAGCTTGGCGCGAGAGACATCGCGCGGCAGGTTGTTTTGAAACGAGAAATAGGCGCCCGAAAAATTCGCCCCCGGCGGCGTCGCCCATTGATGGAGATGCAACCCGCAATCGGCGGCGCCGCTGTCTTTAAGGGTGCGAAAGTAACGGGCGGTGTTCTGGTTTTTCAACAACGGATAGGTGAGGAGATAGAGCGGTTTAGCGCCCATCTCAGCGCAGACAGACTGGAAGCGGTCCATATCGGCGGCGGGGCAAATCCGGTGCGTGTCGGGTCTGAACTCCGACCAGTCGAATTGTTCTTCCGTATCCACCGTAATCAGCAGTCTGGGTCGGTAGGGGGCCTGCATGGGCGTCATCGGGGTTATGACGGTGGCCGCCGCCGCGCGCGATTTCGCCGTCAGTTCCGAGGCGATGGCTGCCATCGCGTCGGCGGTCTCGTCCCAGGAATGGCGTTCCGCATAGGCGCGGGTTTGCACGGCATCCGGCGGATGGGCGAGGAGGGCGTTGATTTCGCGGGCCATCGCGTCCGGCGTGCGCTCATGGGCAATGCGTCCGGCGGCGGGCTCGCGAATAACTTCCGCCACGCCGCCAACATCGCTCGCAACGCAGGGCGCGCCGCAAGCCATCGCCTCCAGCAATACATTCGGCCAGCCCTCGCGCGAAGAGGCGAGCGCCAGAACATCGGCGGCGCGATAAATCTCCGGCATTTTTTCCGGCGCCACGGGCCCAAGGAAACGCACGCGAGCGCTAAGCCCCGCACGTTTCGCCTGGTGCTCAAGGCGCATACGTTCCGCGCCATCGCCGACGATCAACAGCGTGGCGCCGGGAATTTGTCTGAGCGCGCCAATCACCAGCTCATGGCCTTTGCGGGGAATAAGATGGCCGGCCGAGACGATGACTGGGCCGGAAACGCCCAGTGCTTCGCGCGCAGCTTCGCGGTCGCCAGGGGTGAAAGCCTGAAGGTCGACGCCGTTGCGCAACACGCGAATTTTTTGCACCGGAGCGCCAAGCGCGACGAGCTCATCCTTCAGCGATGCGGCAACGGTGATAATCGCATCGGCGCCGAGCGCGGCTTTGAGGATTTGCGCGCGCGGGCGCGGATATTTTGCAATCTGCGTAATGTCCGAGCCGCGCGCGGTAATCACCAGCGGCTTGTTGACTTCCCGCGCCACCGTCGCCGCCGCGACGCCGTCGGGATAGAAATAATGCGCGTCGATAAAGTCGAAATCCCAGCCGTCTTGCGTCGCCTCTTTAATGGCGGCGCGGAAACACCGCGCCAGCGCCTGCGGCGCGGAATGCATGCCGATTTTTGGCGCGATAAAATAGCGCGGGTGGAAAACCTCAATCCCGTGGCGGGTCTCGCGATGGGGCGTTTGCGCCCAACGGGCGTATTTGCCAAACGCCTTACTGCCGAACGGAAACCATGGGACTGGGGCAACCACGCGGATGTCGTTCCCCCGGGCATCTGCGTTATGGCGCTGCAAAAACGCGCGCAACCGGTTCTCTACGAAAATACCGTGGGCGGGCATTTGCGCATTTGGATAGAGCGTTGTGAAAACCAGAAAGCGCATCGCTCTCGCATCAAAACTAGCAAACCGGCCGGAGCGCCGGAATGGAACACCTCATCCATTCATATATCGCGCCGTTTAACGAACACCCCACGCGCCGTTCTGCGGTTGCCCCGCCAGAACATTAACGAACCGTTAGGCACGTTTACTGCTTCGTTTCGAGCGTTGTTCCAAACTGAAACAGCCAAGACGAGATGCGCTGTTCCAGCTTGCAACCAACATCACGGCGTTGGAGGCGTTGGGGAGATGGTCATAATCTACGCTATCGCGACAGGTCTGTTGGCGACACTGATCGCGATCCGCTCCGGCCCGTGGTTAGTGAAAATGGCGTATGACGATCCTGCGGCGCCATTCACGCGCGCGCCGGTGTTCTTGCGGCAATCCCATGACGGGCTCATCGGCGCCAGCGCCAATACCGGCGCTCTCGACCTCGACACGGTGGATATGCGCGCGGTCAATCGCGCTGCGGCGGCGATGACCGGTCATGATATTTCGCAATTCAAACGCATCCTCGATGTGGTTTTAAGCCTCGGTCTGATTGTGTCGCTCGCGCCGCTGCTGGTGTTGACGGCGTTGGCCATTAAGCTCGACAGTCGCGGGCCCGTGCTCTACCGGCAACGCCGCGTCGGCAAGGATGGCAAGCTGTTTGAGGTGTATAAATTCCGCTCGATGCGCATGGATGCGGAAAAAGACGGGCCGCAATATGCGCGCATTAACGATGATCGGGTCACCCGCATCGGCCGGCTGATCCGCAAGACCCGGATCGATGAAATCCCGCAGGCGATTAATGTGCTGCGCGGCGAGATGAGTTTTGTCGGCCCACGGCCCGAGCGCCCGGAATTCGTCGCCGAGCTGGAACGCGCCATCCCGCATTACTGTTCGCGCCAGCTCGTCAAGCCCGGCATTACCGGCTGGGCGCAGGTGAAATATGAATATGCCGCGACCGTTGAGGGCGCCGGCGAGAAGCTTCGCTATGACCTTTACTACATCCGAAATTTCACCCCGCTGCTCGACATCATCATCATCGTGATGACCATCCGGGTGGCGGTGTTTGGCATTGGCAGCCGCTAAATTTGTTGCTGGTGAAACCAAGGCGAGCGTTCTGATTCGGCCATTGCGCAGCGCCATTTGGCGCCATTTTCGCGGGCAATCGCTTGAAGCTAAGAAAACCGGGCTGCGGCAATTACTCCGCTCCCCGCGATTAACACCGCAAGTCCCTGAATTTATTGAGATTCAGAGATGCTCCGAAAGCTTTCCGCAACCGCGCGTTGCGCCATGGCAAAGAATTTGCGGAGACACTAAGCTAGGCGCGTAATTTTGACGTGCCCGCCGACAAATGGCGGCATTCTGGAAAGCCTGAGGGAAGGAACCATGATAAATATTTACCAAATCTGCCGCATCGCAATTATTGGCGCCGCCGCTGCTCTGATCGCCGGCTGCGCGGGGCTTGGCGGTGGAGAAAAACTGCAAGCCGCTCCGGCGTCTGCGACCGACGTCGCCGGCTCATCGCCTGAATATATGATCGGGCCGCTCGACAAGCTTGAAATTTTCGTTTGGCGCGCGCCGGAGCTTTCTACCAATGTCACCGTCCGGCCGGACGGGCGCATTTCAACCCCGCTGGTCGAGGATATGGTCGCTTCCGGCAAGACGCCGACGCAACTGGCCTCAGACCTTGAAGGCTCTTTGAAAAGGTTTGTGAAAGCGCCGGAAGTGACGATCATCGTCAGCAATTTCTCATCGACCTTTGACCAGCAGGTGCGTGTTCTGGGCGAGGCGCAACAACCGATTGCGTTGCCGTATCAGGCGGGGATGACGGTGCTGGATGTAATGGTGGCGGTTGGCGGGCTGACGGAGTTCGCCGCCGGTAATCGCGCGGTGCTGATCCGCGGCAAGGGCGCGGATCGCAATTCCTATCGCCTGCGCCTCGATGATTTGCTGCGCAAGGGCAACATCTCCGCAAATGTGCCGATGTTGCCGGGCGATGTTGTGTTAATTCCCGAAAGCATTTTTTAAAGACGTAGCTTTTGGGTGGAAAAGGACGCGTAGTGTTTGAGTTCTCGGATCTGCCACGGCCGATCATCCGGCATTTAAACGGCCTTTGGCGACGGCGATGGACTGTCATCGCCGTCGCCTGGGGCGTTGCGCTTGCCGGTTGGTTCGCCGTCTGGATGGTCCCGGATAAATATGAATCGCGCGCGCATGTGTTCGTTCAGACCGAGACCATATTGGAGCCGGTGCTGAACGGCTTTACGGTGCGCCCGGACTATTCGCGCCGGGTTGAGGTGATGCGGCTGCAGCTGTTAACGCGGCCGAATGTTGAAGAGGTGATTTTGCGCGCCGGGATGGACCGGA
>JAJFFZ010000159.1 GCA_021776395.1 Hyphococcus sp.
GCGGCGCGAAGTCTTTGGCGACGCCGCACTCAAGCTGAAGCGCGGCGAGCTGGCGCTGAAGTTGAAAAACGGCGCTGTGGCGTTGGTGGAGGTTTGAGGGTTTTAGGTAGCGCACCAGTATAAAATAATAAGCCATGGTTATTCCCTCCCCTTGAAAAGGGGAGGGTTAGGGAGGGGATCACGGGCGCTCGGCAAACGAGAACATTTAAGCTTGCTGATAGGCTTGATCCCTCCCCTAGCCCCTCCCTTTTCAAGGGAGGGGAATATGCTCCGTACTCAGACTAAACACTGAACACCATCCTATCTTACTTGGTCTTCTTACGGGCTTTCCCTTACACTCTTTACCACACCATAAAACAAAACACCCCCGACAATCAGCGCCAACCCAAACAGCCCTTCGACAGGCCGCTGGATAAGCACATATGTCAACGTCCATCCCGTCAGCGACAGGAACACCAGCGGCGTGAAGGGGTAGCCGAATGTTTTGTAAGGCCGCGCCAGAGTTGGCTCGCGCCAGCGCAAAACGAAGACGCCAAGAACCGTAAAAAACGTATTCAAGGCCAGCGTAAAGCCGGCGAACACCAAGATGAAATCAAAGCTGGAGGTTATAATAAAGCCAATCGCAATCGCCGACTGAAAGTAAATCGCCATCGACGGAATGCCGTCGCGATTGACCCGCGCCAGACGCGCAAACGCCGCAAAGTCCTGGCCGATCATCTGCAACACGCGCGGGCCTGCAATGGTCATGGCGCTGACGGTTGAAATCAACAGGCTCGCCATCACCAGACCGGTAAGGTCAGCGCCGGTTTTGCCAAACAGCGCTTTAGCGGCGATGAAGCCGATCTCAACCTTGCCGACCATGTCTTCTATGGGCGCGGCTTTCAGGAACACCGCGTTGAGTGCAATATAGGCGAGCATGACGATGAGCGTTCCCAGCGTCAAAATCCGCGGCAGGTTATTTTGCGGGTTTTCGATTTCGCCGCTCAGATACGTCGCTGCATTCCAGCCGGCATAGGCGAAGCTGACATAGATCAGCGACACCGCAAAGGCGCCGCTGGTAATGACGCCGACATCCGCCGGCGACGGCAAGAATGATACCGGTTGCGGCGCCTTCAGAACAAAAATAGCGGCGCTGCAAAAGGCGACAATGACAAGGAGCTTAATCAGTGTAAACATCTTCTGCATCGCGCCGCTGGCGCCGCGCCGTCCGCCATGAATGCCGGCCATGATGATAATCAACGCGATGGCGAGCGCTTGCTGGCGCCAATAGGCCCCGCCTTCGTCAACCACCGACGTCGCATAGGCCGCAAAGGTAATCGCCGCGAGCGCCACCGGCGCGGCAAAGCCGATGGTCGCCGACACCCAGCCGGACACAAAGCCGGCGGCGGGATGATAGATGCGGGTGAGGAAATTATACTCCCCGCCCGACCGCGGCAGCGCCGCGCCAAGCTCAGCGTAGCTCATCGCCCCACATAGCGCCGCAACGCCGCCAACCGTCCACAACACGAGGATGGCGAACCCAGACTGGATCTGAATCAGTTGAAAGCCAAGGCTGGTGAAAACCCCGGTCCCGATCATGTTGGCGATGACCACGGCGATGGCGGTGGCAAACCCGTATTTACTGCGCTGCGCACCCGGTTCGCCCGCAACAGGCTTTTTGGAGGATTGAGCGCCCATAAACAAAACGCTCAACTGCGATCGCAACCGATGTCAAGGCGATGGCATGATGTTCTGACCCCCGGCAATGTTTTACTATCCATAGGTCATCATTTTTTAAATTTACGAGGGTGTGTTTTGGCCAATTCGATGCCTCGCTATAGCTAAATATCGCTCGATAATAATTGGTTTTGGAATGTTGCAGAATAGGTACAGCCGCCTAATCAGCGGTATAACATTATACTGCATTGTAATTATTAGAAAAAATCAAACCGGAAAGAATTTGTCAATCTTTTGTCAGCTTTTCGGCTGTTTAACAGCTGTCGATACAGGTTTTCTATCCGGAACGAACAGCATAGCTTCGTAAAACTACTAACCGAATCGGTCACTTAGACGATTAATAAAGAGGGAGTTCGACGTGAGGAAAACATTACTAAAACGATCTGCTGCGGGGGCGGCAATCGTGATCGCCTTGGGGGCGCCGACAGGCGCTGTCTACGCGCAAGACGGTGGAGACGCCGCCACTACAGACGTTGTCATTTCAGTGGGTTCGCGCCGCGACTCTCGGTCGGCGGCCAACACGCCAGCGCCGGTTGACGTCATCGGCAATGACGAGCTGCTTAACCAGGGCGACACGGATATCGTCAATATCCTGCGGACGTCTGTTCCATCCTATAACGCCAATACGCAGCCAATTTCTGATGCGGCGACGCTTATCCGCCCGGCTACGCTGCGCGGTCTGGCGCCGGATAAAACCCTGGTCCTGGTCAACGGCAAACGCCGCCACCGCGCTGCGGTTATCACTTTCCTCGGCGACGGTATTTCCGACGGCTCGCAAGGCGCTGACATCTCGGTCATCCCAGCCATTGCTCTAAAGCAGGTTGAAGTTCTGCGTGACGGCGCGGCCTCCCAATATGGTTCCGACGCCATCGCCGGCGTGATTAACTTCGTCTTACGCGATAATTCAGACGGCGCCTCCTTCGACGCCAAGTGGGGTTCAACCTATGAAGGCGACGGCGATAGTTGGAACGTGCAGGCCAATGTCGGTCTACCCATTCCGGTTGGTGAAGGCGGCTTTTTAAGCATCAGCGCCAAATATGGCGAAACTGACGCCACTAGCCGTTCAGTACAACGCGATGACGCCGCGGCGCTGATCGCAGCCGGCAACACCGCTGTTGCGAACCCTGCACAAATCTGGGGTCAGCCGAATGTCAATGACGACTTGTCACTGTTCGCCAACATGTCCGTTCCGTTCTCCGATCAGGTTGAGTTCTACGCATTCGGCAACTACGCCGAACGCCAGGTTGAAGGCGGGTTCTTCTTCCGCAACCCAACCAATCGCAGTGGTGTTTTCGCAGGGCCGCAACTCAACCCTGCGACTTTCAACACGCTGATTACAGACGATAATGGCACGCCGAATGATGATACCGACGACTTCTTCCGTGACTCGGTTTCTAACGCGGTTGTCGGGATGCCGATCGACTCGGTTCGGGTTGGCGACCTTTCTGTCGATAGCGCAGGCGATTGCCCGGCCGGCATTCCATTAACTGATGGCGGCGGTCTCATTCCAGACCCGACTATCCTTGCTTCTGTACAGGCGGATGCAAACTGCTTCTCGTTTGTCGAAATGTTCCCAGGCGGTTTCACGCCTCGGTTCGGCGGCGATCTTGAAGACCGGTCTGTTGTTGTCGGTCTGCGCGGCGAATTGCCGGTTGGCAATGGCCTGTTTTACGACGTCAGCTACACCTATGGCCAAAATGATGTTAATTTCTTCATTAACAACACCATCAACGCCAGCCTTGGGCCGAACACGCCGACATCGTTTACTCCGGGCGGATACACGCAAGAAGACAGCAACTTCAATCTTGATCTGTCTTATGGCGTCCCGAACGACATGTTCGCGTCGGACATCAACATCGCCATGGGATTTGAGCATCGCAGAGAGCAGTTCACAATCCGGGCTGGCGATCCAAATTCATTCGCCATTGGCCCACTTGCCGCTCCTTCATTGGGCTTCCCAGGCGGCCAGGGTTTTGCATCCAGCTCTAACGGTTTCGGCGGCTTCACGCCGGCCAGCGCCGGCACCACGGCGCAGAAAAACTACGCCGTTTATTTCGACACGGAAGTCGATGTCACCGACCAGCTGATTGTCCAAGGCGCTGTACGGTATGAGGACTTCTACACGTCGTTCGGTGATACGCTGAACTACAAAATTGGCGCCTTGTATGCGCTTAATGACAACCTGACATTCCGTTCAACCTGGAGCACCGGCTTCCACGCTCCGACGGCTGGTCAGGCGAATGTCACCAATATCACGACGCAGTTCAGCGGCGGGCAATTGGTCGATCAGGGCACACTCCCGTTATCGTCCCCGGCTGGCCAGTTCATCGCCGACCGGCTTGAACTCTCCACTGGCTCACGACCGACCCTCGGGCCGGAAGAGTCCAAAAACTTCACCGCTGGCGTTGCCATTGGTCTCGGCGCGATTGATCTCACGGTCGATTACTTCAATATCAAGGTCGATAATCGCATCTCGATCTCTGACCAGCAGAATTTCCTTGCCGAGCTGCTAGCGGTTGCTGGAGAAAACTCTGTTGCTATCCCCGGCGGCTCGACAACCAGCCAGGTGATTAACCTGCTGGATACCGCTGGCGTTATCACTGCTTCTGACTTTGCCGGCTCTGAAGACCTGACGAGTTTCGGCTTCTTCCAGAATGCGTTTGACACCCGCACTCAGGGGATCGACGTCGTCGCCAGCACTAATTTCGAGGCGTACCAAGGCTCGAATACAAATGTCGCGCTTGCTTTCAACTGGACCGACACCAAAGTCACTGACCGCGGTGTGGGGACAGCGGCGCCGCTTTCTTATGGCCGTGCAAAGCAGATTGAGGACTCAACGCCTGCGACCCGCGGCAACATCACCTTCAACCACACCGACGGTCCGTTGCGTGGTTTGTTGCGCGTCAACTATTATGGCAAGTTCTTCGAGTGCCATCTCGACGACACCAACAATGATGCACCGCCAGCTCTTCCTTGCGGCCTGGCGCATTTTGGCGGCTCTCAATTCCCGATCGATATCGAGCTTGGGTATGAAGTCGTTGAAGGCGTCGAGCTGATTGCCGGTGCGCAAAACGTCTTTGACTCAACACCGGACCCGCTTAGCGCTGCAAATGCAGGCGTTGCTGGTTCCAAATTCCCGCCGCTCTCGCCGGCTGGATATAATGGCGGGTTCTTCTACTTCCGTCTTCGTGCTGAGCTTTAGAAAAAGCGTTTAAACAATAACGAAAACGGCGACCTCCGGGTCGCCGTTTTTTTTGCGTGGATTTTGTTCGTACGCAGATATTCTCAAGTCTCGTAAATCTCCACCGCCTCGGCTTCAAAGCTTGCCGCTAAAGCCTCCAGGCGTTTGCGCGGCGCCTCGCCTATCAGCTCTTCACGGTCCGCCGGCGCACGGAAAACAACACGGGCGCCGTCGCGTTCAAGTGCGCAGCCATCCAGCAACGCACAGGCTTTCGGCGCAAACGCCGCCACAAAGCGCATCGCAAGGCCAAGCTGCATCGCGTTTTGCTGGTCTTCCCATTTAAGCAGGCTAATCACTTGCCCATATGACAATGAGTTCGAGCGCCCCTCATGACGGCAATAAAGCGCCAGCGCTATCCACACCCGGTCCTGGTGGCTAACCCCGACAAACGGCGCGCTCAACGCCGCATCGAGCGCCTGGCGGCCGCGCAAATCGGGATGGAAGTAAGCGCCGATATCAATCAACTGGCAGGCGGCGTTAGCGAGGCGCTGCTCATTGGTCGAAAAGGTTTCAAACAACGGCATGATGACCGCAGCAGCAGCAGCGCCAAAATACGGGTCCGGAGACAGTCTTTGCGCATAAAACCGGCAGGCGGCAAATAACGGGTCTTCGATGCGTTCCTTCTTTGACAAGTCACGGTATAAAATTCCTTCGCGTACGCCGCCAGCCGACACCACTACATTTGCAGCATCCATTCTACGCAACACCGATTTCAGCGCCATCGCCGCGAAAGGCAGCGTATCAATCCGGCGCCGTGGAATACCAGGAATAGTTTCGAGCGAGCGTTGGCTTTGTTGCGACACCAAATCGCAGATTTCAAACGCCTGGTCCACGCTCATTTCATAGTGATGGAGAATGGAAAGCGGGTAGCGTCGCAAATTCATATGAATGCGGCCAATCGCGCGCCATGCGCCGCCGACGGCGTACAATGTGCGGTAAGATTTCTTTGTAAAAAAATCGACCCTGTCGAGTTCTTTTTCGATCAGCTTTCGGGCGTCTTTGCGGTTGTCGCCGACCTTTTGCATGATGCTTAAGGGGCCGATTTGCAGGCTGATCGATTGCGCCGTCGCACCGTTTTTCAACGCCGCCAGTTCAAGACTGCCGCCGCCCATATCACCGGCAATACCCGTGGCGCCCGGCTCAAAAGAGACGACGCCGAGCGCGGCAAGGCCGGCCTCTTCCTCACCGGAAAGCACCGATACCTAAAACCCAAGGTCGCGAACCGCAGCGACAAACGCATCCCCATCCGTCGCATCGCGAACCGCCGCTGTTGCAAACACATGGGTTGGCGGCGCGCCATATTCTCCCAGCAATCGCCGAAAACGCGACAAAGTCGTCAGCGCCTGCGCAACGGATTTGGAATTCAACATCCCCTCATCGGTCATGTCGCGCC
>JAJFFZ010000160.1 GCA_021776395.1 Hyphococcus sp.
ATCACCTATGGCCGATTTATTCACGGGCTCGATTTGGCCGGGATCGAAGTTGACCGCAAGGTGCTTGCCGATCTCGCCGTCCACGAGCCCGAGGCGTTCAAGGCGCTGGCGGAAAAAGCAAAAGCGGCGCTCGCTTAAAGCCTTTTCGCCCGCCGGGAACGCGAATAACGATCCGGGTGACGTTTGATTGATATACTGATAAAGCGTCATCCGATAAGGGTGACGCTTTTTTTATTTGCTTAATTGATGGGGCCTTCTGATGAAATTGAGAATTCAAAATGGTCAAGCGGAGCCGGTATCGCTTTTTAAGTTCGTATTTGTAGGTCACGCGTTAGGCGTGACAATGATTTTCTTACCGTTCTTTTTGCTAGCTGCTGGGATATCGCTGTTTATACCTATGGAGACAGCCGAAGGCGGTGAGATGGTTTTTTGGATGGCGCCGATAATGATTCCGGCAATCGCACTAGGCCAAGGGTTAATGATTGGCGGTGTCGTAACGCTTGGCCTATGGCTCTATACCCGTAAATACAAGATCACGGTTGAAGAGATAAAATGACAGAAATTGCCGAACTCGAAAAAAATATTGTCGCTGAGATTGACGCTGCATCCAGTGAGGCGACGCTAGAGGACGTGCGTGTCGCTGCGCTCGGAAAAAAAGGCGTCGTCTCCCAGCAGATGAAAACGCTGGGCAAGATGAGCGCGGATGAGCGCAAGCAGATGGGCCCGGCGCTGAACGGGTTAAAGGCGCGCATTACCCAGGCGATTGAGGCGCGCGCCGCGACGCTGGCGGCGGCGGCGCTAGATGCGCGGCTGGCGTCAGAAAAAGTCGATATCACGCTCCCCGTGCGGACCCCGTCCAAGGGCAAAATCCACCCGGTCAGCCAGGTGAGCGAAGAAGTTGTTGCGATCTTTTCCGCGATGGGTTTTGATGTCGCCGAAGGCCCGGACATTGAAGATGATTTTCATAATTTCACCGCGCTAAACTTTCCCGCTGACCATCCGGCGCGCGATATGCACGACACGTTTTTCTTTGAGCCAAAGGAAAATGGCGAGCGCATGTTGTTGCGCACGCATACTTCGCCGGTGCAAATCCGCACCATGAAAACACAAGCGCCGCCGATCCGGATTATCATTCCGGGCCGGACTTATCGCTGCGATTCAGATCAGACCCACACGCCGATGTTCCATCAGGTCGAGGGACTGGTCATCGACCGGCAAACCAATATGGGCCATTTGAAAGGCACGTTGGAGGCGTTCTGCAAGGCGTTCTTTGAAGTCGATAGCGTCAAGACGCGGTTCCGCCCGCATTTCTTTCCGTTCACGGAGCCTTCGGCGGAAATGGATATCGGTTATGAGCGTGTTGGAAAAGAAATCCGCATCGGTCAGGGCGCCGACTGGATGGAGATTTTGGGCTGCGGCATGGTGCATCCGAATGTTCTGGAAAATTGCGGCCTCGACCCGGATGAATTTCAAGGCTTCGCCTTCGGCATGGGGATAGATCGCCTGGCCATGTTAAAATACGGCATCCCCGATCTGCGCGATTTCTTTGCCGCTGATGCAAGATGGCTGGAGCATTACGGGTTCGACCCGCTCGACCAGCCAAACCTAGCGACGGGATTGTCGCGATAACACAAGACATTGGAAGAAGGAGTGAGCAACCATGACCTATTACATTGCAAAAACTGTTTCCGGAGATTTTGACGCTGTTGTCGCGCGGGTGATTGACGCTTTGAAGGCGGAGAGCTTCGGCGTGCTGACAGACATCGATGTCGCCGCGACCCTGAAGAAGAAAATCGATGTTGATTTTCGTCCCTACCGCATTCTTGGCGCATGCAATCCAAAAATGGCCCACAAGGCGCTGATGGCTGAAGACAAAATCGGCGTCATGCTGCCTTGCAACGTCATCGTTCAGCAAACCGATAAAGGCGTCGAGGTTGCAGCGGTAGACCCGCAAGCCTCGATGCAGGCGGTTGAAAACCCCGGTCTTGCTGATATCGCCGGTCCGGTGAAAGAGGCGCTGACGCGGGTTGTGGAAGGGCTGTAGATGGCGCGACCGAATTAGACACCCAAAATCAATGATTTTTGGTTGACTAATGGATTTGCCACCCATATTGGTTGGCTTGGACGTCTAGCCACCCGTTTTCCTTGAAAACCGACGGCTAGCGAAAGCTGAGGAACGCCCAACGAAATGGCTGATGCGCAGACGCAGCTCAATTTATCAAAGGCCGTTAAGTACCATTACGGCGCTTTTCCGCCTGCGCGCCTTGATTATGCAGTGCTCATAAAACCGCTAGCGAACGCCACAGACGCCATCGCGCGATTTGATCAAATGTTGACCACGCTTCACAACAGCGAAATTTTGCTGGCGCCGTTGCGCAATCAAGAGGCCGTTATATCTTCCCGTATGGAAGGAACGATTAGCACGATAGATGAAGTCCTTCGCTATGAAGCAGAACTGGGAAGCGGCGATGATTATCCCGAAGGCGTTCGCTCCGAAGTTATTGAAACGATTTTATATCAACGCTCATTAAAGGCCGGGCAACAAGCCCTGGAGGAGGGGCGGCCATTTTCCGAGTGGTTGGTGCGGTCGCTTCACCAGTCATTGTTGTTTTTTGGAAGAGGTGCGGAAAAGCACCCGGGCGAATATAAGAGCGAGCAAAATTTTTTGGCCGGCAAGAGTAAAAAAGATATTCTGTTTATTCCGATCAGCCCGGAAAAACTACGAGATGGTATCGATGGTCTTTTTAGGTACTTGAATGAGGCCGAGGATCAGATTTTGATCAAGACTGCAATATCGCATGTCGAATTTGAAGCCTTGCATCCGTTTGAGGATGGCAACGGACGGGTGGGGCGAATGCTCATTACCCTGCTGCTCTGGCATCGCAAGAAGATTTCGGCGCCGCATTTCTATATCAGCGGATATCTCGAAGAAAACAAAGACGAGTATATTGATAAAATGAGAAACGTATCAGCCAATGGCGATTGGACGGGCTGGTGTGTTTTCTTTTTGGAAGCTCTTGAGCAACAGGCAAAGCGGAACCTTGAAATAGCTGAAGCAATCCGGTCTCTATATGAAGAGATGAAGGTGCGGTTTTCTGAAGTATTGGCGTCAAAATGGAGTTTGCAAGCGTTAGATTTTGTTTTTGCAAATCCAATTTTTAGGACAAATAAATTCATCAATGCGAGCGGAATACCGCCCACGAGTGCTCGGCGGTTTACCGCTGACTTAACGAAGGCGGGCGTGCTTTTGTGCCTTGAAGATGCATCCGGCCCAAGGGCTGCGCTCTATGCGTTTGAGCCATTACTGAAGCTTGTTCGCGTTTAGGCAGAATGCAAAATGTTTGGAATTGAGAAAAATGAAATTCACCCTTAGTTGGCTCAAAGAACATTTGGAAACAGACGCCAGTCTCGATGATATCGTTGCGGCGATGGTCTCGGTTGGGCTTGAGGTTGAGGCGGTTGAAAACCCGGCTGAACGGCTGGCTGCGTTCACGATTGGCGAGGTTCTGGAAGCTGATAAACATCCCGACGCCGATAAGCTGAAGGTTTGCCGAGTCGCCACCAGGGATGGCGAGATGCAAATCGTCTGCGGCGCGCCGAATGCGCGCGCGGGGCTCAAAATCGCCTATGCGCCGGTTGGGGCCTATGTTCCGGGCATTGATGTTACGCTTAAGAAAGCAAAGATTCGCGGTGTTGAAAGCTTCGGCATGATGTGTTCGGCGCGTGAGATGGAGCTTGGCGACGATCATGACGGGATTATCGAGGCGCCGCTGGAGGCTGCTGTTGGCGATCCCGTCGCCGGCTGGCTTGGCGCTAATGACCCGGTGATCGACTTTGAGGTGACGCCAAACCGTCCGGACACGAACGGTGTCAACGGCGTCGCGCGCGATCTAGCCGCCGCCGGGCTCGGCAAGCTGATCACGCCGCAGCCGCAACCGGTCAAGGGTGAGTTTCCTTGCGCGCAAAAAATCGGACTGCGGTTTTCTGAAACGACGCAAGACGCCTGCCCGGCTTTTGCGGGGCGCATTATCACGGGCGTAAAAAACGGTCCCAGCCCACAATGGCTACAGGATAAATTGCGCGCCATTGGTTTGCGTCCGATCAATGCGCTGGTCGATATCACAAATTATATGTCCTTTGACCGCGCCCGGCCGCTGCATGTTTATGACGCCGATAAATTGAACGGCGAAATCCACGCCCGGCTTGGCGAGCGCGGCGAGCAGTTCCTTGCGCTCGACGGCAAGGAATACGCCATCGACGAGACTATGACGGTGATCGCTGACGACAATGGCGTTTTAGGGCTCGGCGGCGTGATGGGCGGCGATAGCACCGGATGCACGGCCGAGACCACGAGTGTGTTCATCGAATGCGCTTGTTTCGATCCCCTGCGCACCGCCAAAACGGGCCGCAAAACCGGCATTAACTCCGATGCGCGTTATCGTTTCGAGCGCGGCGTTGACCCGGCCTTTGTCATGCCGGGGCTGGAAATGGCGACGCGGCAGGTGTTAGATATGTGCGGCGGCGCGCCGAGCGAAGTCGCGCTTGCCGGCGATATTCCGCAAACGGATAATGTTGTTTTGTTCCCGCCGTCAGAAGTGGCGCGCCTTACCGGCATGGAGGTGACGCCCGAAGATTGCGAGCGGATTTTAACCGCGCTTGGTTTTGCCGTCGCCAAGTCCGATCCGTGGCAGGTGACGGCGCCGAGCTGGCGTCCGGATATTGGCGGCAAGGCCGATCTGGTTGAGGAAATCGCGCGGATTATCGGGTTTGAACATCTGCCGACGCAGATGTTGCCGCAACGCGCCGCGGTTGAAACGCCAAAGCTGACGCTGTCGCAGGACCATCGACGTCTGGCGCGCCGTGCGCTCGCCGCGCATGGCCTTTTAGAGGTTGTCACCTGGTCGTTTATGGATGCGCGCGCTGCGGCATTGTTCTGTCCACAGACAGAAAGTGACGGCGACGAGTGGCCGAAGGCGCAAGGGTTAATCCTCGCTAATCCGATTTCGTCAGACCTTGCCGCGATGCGCCCGTCCATCCTGCCAAACCTTGCCGCCGCACTTCAGCGTAATGCCGACCATGGCCGCAACGATTTGGCGCTGTTTGAAGTCGCGCCGGTTTATCTGGGCGACGCGCCTGATGCGCAGGCAAATGTCGCCGCCGGCGCGCGGCGTTCCAACCCGCCGCGACATTGGCAAGGCGCGGCCGCGCCTGCCGATGCGGTTGTTGCAAAAACCGACGCGCGTGTCGCGCTTGCGGCGGCGGGCGCGCCGCTATCAAGCTTGCAGGCGAGTGCGGATGCGCCATCCTGGTATCATCCGGGCCGTTCCGGCGTGTTGCGCCTCGGCCCGAAAGTACTGGCGCATTTTGGCGAGTTGCATCCGGGTGTGTTGAAGGCGATGGACGTTGACGGTCCGGTGCACGGGTTTGAGGTTTTCCTTGACGCCATCCCAACGCCGAAGAAAAAGCCGACCAAAACCCGGCCCGCGCTCAACGCATCGGAGCTGTTGGCGCTCACCCGCGACTTTGCGTTTGTCGTCGATGAAGATGTCGCCGCCGGGACGCTGATAAAAGCAGTGCGAGGGGCGGACAAAAAGTTAATTACCGGGGTTCGGTTGTTTGACGTTTATCGCGGCAAGGGCGTTGACGACGGTAAGAAATCGCTCGCCGTCGAGGTCACCATTCAACCGCAGGACAAGACCCTCACCGATGAGGAAATCGAGGCGATTGCCGCCCGGATTGTCGCCCAGGCGAGCAAAGCAACCGGCGGGGTTTTGCGGGCGTAAGACAAGCCCGCGCCGACCAAATCCGGCTTGCAGATCGCGCCCCGCCAAGCTATGACGCGGCCTCGCTGAAGGCCCGGCGGGTTTGGGCCGCATTAGCTCAGTTGGTAGAGCACGTCATTCGTAATGACGGGGTCAGGTGTTCGAGTCACCTATGCGGCACCATCTTTTGAAAGAATTCCAAAACCTCTTGGTGAAGGATCTTCTGGTAAGCGGGCCGATCAAAGCCGATAGGGTCTTGTGATGGCGGAAACCCTGGTTGGGTCATCTGTTCAGGAAACGGGCTTTGGAATGAGAAGTGCCCCGCATTGTCTACGGTCTTGTGGTCGATTGCAGACTTGTCTGAGACGCCGTTCAACACAATGTCAGAATGGAAACCGTCTGTAATCGTGTCCATGGCGCCTGTGCGCATGAAAATGGGCGCCGTGACCTCGGCCAACGCTCCCGGCGCTCTAAACCAAGGTGTAGCAGGCGCCAGTAATGCAACAGCCTGTATTCGTTTATCGTGATGGACCGCCACGTTTCGGGTTGCGCCATCTGGTGTTTCGTGTGGGCCGGCTTTGGGTCGCCCACCCACTATAGCCAATGCGGTATAGGCGCCAATGGAGTGACCGATTGCACCAATACGTTTCAGGTCAATCCTTGGTTTCAATTCTACATCCGAGATCAGGGCATCGATGCATAATGACAATTGGCGCGGGCGATTTTCCAGATTTGCGATTGTTCCTTCCAGGCTGTTGTCCGACCGGCTGTTTCCAATATGTTCGGGAAGGCCAACAATGAAGTCGTTTTGCGCCAGGTACGCTGCCAAGCCGCGATGAACCCATGGAGAGCCTCCGTTGCCATGAGATATCACCACCAAAGGGCAGTTTTCGCTTGCGACGGGCGCATTTTTCGCCACGTCAATTGAATACGGCCCGAACATTTCGGTCTGTTCCGGATGATTTGCAGGATAGAATACGACGATAGGGATTTGTTGGTTTTTGGCTTGGTCTTTCACGGTCGTCAGGCGACAGCCAACATTTATGCGCACCGAAGCTTATCCTCTTCATTATTATTTGAATAATAGGGTTTGAGTGCAGCATATGCTTTCAAATGGTGATCGACTACAAAGAAGTTTATACCTGAAGCAACCTGTCGGGTCTTTTTACCTGGCGGCGCTTGGCTGCCTTGTGTGGAGCGGGTTTTGTGTCATTGCTTAACGTTCTGTACGAAGATAGCTTCGTGTCCTTGGGGTTAGCGCCATGATGGGGTAGCCTCATCGCGCCATTGCTACGAGGGAGCCGTCCGATTTTTGTAACTGCTTTGAAGTCGACCCGCGCCTTGGTGTTCTGGCCGCCGGTCATCCTGTTGCTGTTGGCGCTGGCGTTCAGCCTTGCCGATTTTGACAATTTTTATGCCGCCGTCACGGCCGCCAATGGCTGGATATTGAGCCGGTTTGACTGGCTGTTCAGCCTTGCCTCGTTCGCCGCGGTGGTTTTGCTGGCGTGGGTCGCGATGTCGTCGCTCGGCGCGGTGCGGATTGGCGGGCCGACAGCGAAACCGATATTGAGCCGCTGGAACTGGTTCGCGATTACCTTGTGCACCACCATCGCCACCGGAATTTTATTTTGGGGCACGGCCGAGCCGATGTTTCACGTTAACAGCCCGCCGGACTTTGCCGGCGTTGAACCGCGCTCAGACGGTGCGGCGCGGTTTGCGTTGTCGTCGATGTATATGCATTGGACGATAACGCCTTACGCCATCTACACCGTGCCGGCGCTGGCGTTTGCGCTGGCGCATTATAATCTCGGCCGGCCTTATTCTTTAAGCGGACCATTATCGCTGGTGTTCGGCCGCGCGGCGACCGGGCGCGGCGGCGCCATCATTGACGCGATTGGTCTTTATGCATTGGTTGCAGGGGTCGCTGCATCGCTTGGCGCCGGGGTGATGACGGTTGCCGGCGGCCTCCACCATGTCGCCGGCTGGAACGATGGCGCAATGATGCGGCTCGGGGTGACGGTGGCTATCGTTGTGTTCTTTGTCGCCTCCTCGGTAAGCGGCATTCAGCGCGGCATCAAGGTTCTGTCTGATTTCAACGTCAAATTCTTCTTTGCATTGTGTGCGTTTGTTTTTCTCGCCGGGCCGAGCCTTGCGATCTTGTCGCTCGGCGGTGAGGCGCTGGTGGAGTATGTGGTGCAATTTATCCCCCGCAGCCTTAGCTTCGGCGCGCGCGCCGGCGATCCATGGACCCGCGACTGGACGGTGTTTTATTTCGCCAACTGGCTGGCCTGGGCGCCGATTACGGCACTGTTTCTGGGGCGCATCGCGGTCGGCTATACGGTGCGTGAGTTCTTGTTATTCAACCTCGCG
This sequence comes from Hyphococcus sp., assembly GCA_021776395.1. Classification (GTDB taxonomy): domain Bacteria; phylum Pseudomonadota; class Alphaproteobacteria; order Caulobacterales; family Parvularculaceae; genus Hyphococcus. The sequence continues at coordinate 8,133 of JAJFFZ010000160.1, forward strand.
GCGCCGGCTGCGTTTGGCGCTTTATGGATGACGGTGTTTGGCGGCGCGGTGATTGAAATTGACGCATCGACCGGCGGTGCGCTGACGGCGGCGTTGAACAGCGACGGGCCGGAGGCGGTGGTCTATGCATTGTTCCAGACGCTGCCCTTAACCGGCTTTGTTGTCATGGCGTTTGTCGCGGTGACGTTCATTTCATTTGTAACGGCGATGGATTCCAACACCCATTCGATTGCCGGCGTTTGTCTCAAACCAGATGCGCCGGGTGGGCAACATGGCCCTTCGGCGCTGGTTGTCAAAGTGTTCTGGGGCGCGCTGGTTGGCGCCATCGCCTGGATAATGACGGCGACGACCGGCATTGCCGGGGTGCGGATGTTGTCCAATCTCGGCGGCCTGCCGGGGCTGTTCATTCTGATCGCGATGGGCGCGGTATTGATCGCCCTGCGCGCCGCGTGGTTCGATGAGGTAAAGGCGGCCAGCCAACCGGCGCCAGTGAAAGTTGGAATCGAAGCCCTTTCAGCGAAGGCTGAAATCGGAAATGAATGAGGCAATCAGCCTTTGCCGGTGCAAAATTGCCTGCCGCATGAAAAATATTGACAGGGTTTTGCCTATAATATAACTAACATATTATGGAACAAATTGGTTATATAAGTTCTCAAACAAACCTCGATGCCGTCTTTGCAGCGCTGGCGGACCCGACGCGGCGGGCGATATTGTCGCGGTTGGCCGATGGCCAGGCCTCGGTCAACGAGATCGCCGCGCCTTTTGAAATTAGCCAACCGGCGGTCTCGCGCCATTTGAAGGTGCTTGAGCGGGCGGGGTTGATTTCGCGCGATGTTGACGAGCAACGCCGCCCGGCGATGTTGAAGGCGGAAACCATGGCGGCGGCGGTTGAATGGCTTTCGGAATTCAAAGAGTTCTGGGAGACCAGCTTCGACCAGCTTGATGACATTTTAATTCGTATGCAAAAAATAAAACAATAGGAAACCAACTATGAGCGATTCACCGGAATTTATTCTCGACCGCACATTCGATGCGCCGCGCGAAATGGTTTGGCGGGCATGGACCGATCCGAAATTGCTCGCGCGTTGGTATGGGCCGGGCGTTGAGACCGTCATCCACAAGTTTGATTTAAAACCCGGCGGCGAGTGGCTCAACGAGATGAAAATGGGTGAAAACTCCATGCTCAGCAAAGCGGTCTTCAAAGAAGTGAAACCGCTGGAGCGGCTGGTTTGGCATCACCACTCCTCTACAGACAAACAGTGGAACACTGTATCCAATCCAAAGATGCCGGATTGGCCGGCGGTGCTGTTAACAACTGTGACGTTTGAAGATGAGGGCGCGAAGACCAAGGTGCGGCTGGTCTGGGCGCCGCATGAGGCGAGCGACGCTGAGATTGCCTGCTTTGCAGGCGTTGTCGCCAATATGGGCAAAGGTTGGGAAGGCGGCTATGCTGTTATGGATGAAATTTTCGCAGAGTTGCAGGCGAAGAAATAAGCCAGGAGATGCAAATGAACGACAAGACCGCTGGCGGCGTTCACTGGAGTTTCTGGGTAATCGGCGCCGCCGCGCTAATCTGGAATTTGATGGGCGCGATGAACTTCATTATGCAGATGAATCCACAGACCGTCGCCAACATGCCAGAGTCCTATCGTGCAATCGCTGAGGCCCGGCCCGCATGGGCTGCGGCCGGTTTTGCCGTTGCGGTATTTGGCGGCGCGATTGGTTGTGTTTTGCTTTTGCTCAAAAACGCGGCGGCGGGTTATCTGTTTATCGCCTCTGCGCTGGGCGTCATTGTAATGATGGCCCACTTTTATAGTGCGGCCGGTCCCGATGCGGCGATAATCGGCATGTTGATGCAATTGCTGATAACGGTGTTTTTGATCTGGTATGCGAAACACGCCGAGCGCAAGGGTTGGGTCCGCTAGACAATTTCTGTAATGTGCAGCTTCTGCAATGTGCAGCGCCGCAATAAAAAACCGCCCCGACTGTTAAAGCCGGGGCGGCGACGCAACTTGTCTACGCAACAAAACTGATGCGGCTATTGTTCTGAATCTGATCCGGCGTCAACGGTCTCGGAGACATTCGTTAGCGGTGTGGTTTCGATCAGCGCAATCGGCGCGCCGTCCGGTTTTTTCTGTTCAGGTTTTGGCTGTTCACGAAGCTGCGGGCTCTGGCGCGGCGTCAGCGGCGCTGCAGGAACGCTGTCGAAAGTCGGCGTGTCGATTTTGGTGGCGGCATATTCGCCCCAATAGGCCGGCTGGTTCATCAGCTGGCGAAAATAGTCGATATTGTTGTTTGCAACTTGCGGCGGCAGATCGGAACGCGCCAGGCGTTCAGCGCCGGACAAATCGCCCGACAGCGCCAGCACCAGGGCAAGGTTTTGGCGAATGCGCGCATTGCCGCCGGCTTTGCTGGCCGCCTCGCGCAGGGTTGCCTCGGCTTTGCCCAGATTGCCCTCAAGCGCGTAGGAAAGGCCCTTATTGTTGAGCACCGAGACGGCGCGCGGCGCCAGCGTCAGGGCGCGGTCATATTTTGCTCGCGCAGCGCCATGCTCGCCGATCTGGTCGAGCGCCACGCCATAAGCCGATAGCGCGCTCCAGTCGGTTGGATTGGCGGCAACGGCGTTTTCAAGATGGCGCACCGCCTCAAAAGCGCGGCCGGTCTCAACCAGCACCTTGCCATATTCCAGTGCGACGTCGGCATTATCGGGATGGAGACCGGAAGCTTTTTGCATCACAGTCACCGCCTCATCGACCGAGCTGATCTTGCGCAGGGATTTGGAAAATCGCGTTGCAATGGCAGGGTCGGTCTGGTCGGCGTTATAGCGCGTGCCCCAAAATGCGGCGGCGGCGATGGGGTCCATGCTTTCATCCGCCGCAGAGCTAGAAAATACGCCAATTGCGTCGCGATATTGGACATTCTCGCCGTTCGAGGCGGTCTTTTGTGTTGTCGCGCAGGCCTGGAGCATGAAGGCGGCGACGGCGACGCCGGCGACTTTTAAGCCAAGCGGAAGAGGGCTGAGAGCCATGATTGTGCCTCGGTCAGTGATAATTACCTGCCGATCATGCCCACAGGAGTTCAAAAAAGGCTTAAGCATATGCTTAATGTGCAATCGAAATTCGTAAATTGACGGGGTATTGATGGGCAACGATCTTTTGGAGGAATACGAAGCGGGCCTCGCCAGAGCCTCGCGGATGATCCATACCGTCAAAGAGGGTGAGCTAGACGCGACCGATATCCCCGACAGCCTCAAGCAGCTGGCCGCCGATAATGGCTTCAGCGGCGAGGCTAGTGCGGTTCTCGCCAATGCAGACGGCGTATTGCTTGGCCTCGGCGATGGCGGCGATCCGTTCATTGCCGCCGCCGCCGCCGATAAGCTGCCCAAGGGCGATTATAGTTTTGCGGCATGGTTAAACGAAGATGAAGCGCCGCTGGCCTGTCTTGGCTGGTTGATGGGCGGCTATCGTTTTGATCGTTACAAATCGCAAAGGCCGGCGCGCGCGCGGCTCATCGCGCCTTCGGGCGTCGATATTGAGGCGGTTTTGCGCGCTGGCGCTGCTATCGGCCTGGTCCGCGACCTCGTGAATACCCCGGCCGCCGACATGACGCCGGAAACGCTTGAGTATGAGGCGCGGGCGATTGGTAATGAATATGGCGGGACGATCAATGTCGTCACCGGTGCTGGCCTTCTCGAAGAAGGGTTTGCGATGATCCATGCGGTCGGGCGCGCAGCTGCGGTTGCGCCGCGGCTGATTGACCTCACCTGGGGAGACCCCGCTGCGCCAAAGCTGACGCTGGTCGGCAAAGGCGTCACCTTTGATAGCGGCGGGCTGAATATGAAGGGCGCGGCCGGCATGGCGCTGATGAAGAAGGATATGGGCGGCGCCGCGCACGCTCTGGCGCTCGGGCGGATGATTATGGCGGCGGGCTTGAAGCTGCGCTTGCGGGTGCTGGTGGCGGCGGTGGAAAACGCGGTCGCCGGCAACGCCTACCGGCCCGGCGATGTGCTGGCCAGCCGCAAAGGCCTCAGCGTTGAAATTGGCAATACCGACGCTGAGGGCCGGCTGGTGCTGGCCGACGCGTTGGCGCTTGGCGGTGAGGACGACCCGGACCTGATGATCTCGCTGGCGACGCTCACCGGTGCGGCGCGGGTGGCGCTGGGCCCGGAGCTTGCGCCGTTTTATTGCGATGACGACGGCCTCGCCGCCGCCTTGCAAGCGGCGTCAACAAAGCACGCCGACCCGGTGTGGCGGATGCCGCTATGGCGCAATTATGATGCGATGCTGTCGTCGCAGATCGCCGACGTCAATCACATCTCCGGCGGGTCGTTTGCCGGCTCGGTGACGGCGGCGCTATTCCTGAAGCGGTTCACGCCGGCGGGGCGCGCGTGGATGCATTTTGACCTTTATGCGTGGCGGGCCAAGGCCGCGCCGGGCCGCCCGGTCGG
>JAJFFZ010000017.1 GCA_021776395.1 Hyphococcus sp.
GCGAGATACTGGTCGGGAATTAATATCACCGTGTCGGAATGAAATTCGTGCGCCGCGTGTTCCACCACTTCAACCGCATTGGACGAGGTGCAACAAATGTCGGTCTCGGCTTTCACATCGGCGGTGGTGTTAACATAAGTGACGACCGGCGCGCCGGGATAGCGTTGTTTTAACAATCGCACATCCGCGCCGGTGAGCGAGGCGGCGAGAGAACAGCCGGCTTCCATGTCAGGAATTAAAACAGTTTTGTCCGGGCACAGAATTTTCGACGTCTCGGCCATAAAGTGAACGCCCGCCTGAACGATGATGTCCGCATCGGTCTTGGCGGCTTCTTTCGCCAGTTGAAGACTGTCGCCGGCAAAATCGCCGACGCAATTGAAAATCTCCGGCGTCATATAATTATGCGCCAGGACGACTGCGTTGATTTGCTTTTTGAGATCGTTGATCGCCGCGACATAGGGGGCGTGCAGCCGCCATTCGAATTCGGGAATGAATGTCGCGACCTTGGCATAGAGATGGTCGGTCTTCGCCTTTACTGCGTCGGTATAGGGCAGTGAGGTTTGTGTCGGTTCGCCGCCAAAATCAGCCATTGCGCCGCCTCCAGTCTGGTCGTCTGAGTTACGCATCAGGCATATGTGCTCAACTAGAGCATATATGGGGTTAAAAAACTGCCCCACAAGGGGCTGAGTTGAAAAATGACCGGAAATGGCGGCCCGGTCAAGCCGGGGTAAAGCCCCCAAGCGCCGGCCTTTCGATGCGGGAGGTTACGCGTCAGTGCTCATGGGGATGAACGTCACCCGCCAGTTCACGCGTTTCTCCTGGGTCGGTGAACAAATCACCGCCGGCGCGGGCGCGCCATTCGTCCCCATGGTTTGCGGCCCGCTTCGGCACATGAACGCCTATCGCCTGGTCGGCGTCAATGATATCGCGAAGGATCAATTCGCCGTTTGGGTCGCCAAAAAACCAATAGGGCGGGAAGGCGGTGTCGGTTTTGCGTGATTTGAAGTGCGGCAAATGGCGCGAGAAATCGGACACCTCGGTTCCTGCGTCGCCGAGATGCATGACAGTGGTTTCATCGCCAAGGGTAACGCGCCAGGCGAAATTTTGGATATGCGGCCGGTTGCCGGCATGAGGGATGGCGACAGCGGCAATCTGTAATCCCTCGACATCAAAACTTATTGCACTGTCTTCAGGACCCAGATCATAACCGAAGACGCGCGCCATCAAAGGATCGTTATCGGCAACCCCGGAATTGACGATGGCGTCATGCACCTGCTGCGGTGCGTAAAGGCGAACGTCTTTGTTGGCGCGCATGTAAGCAACGGCGAGTTCGGCGGTGAAATGGTCGCCATGAACGTGGCTCACAAAAATTGCATCGACGCCGTCATAGGGCGACGCGCCCTTCATCATCGCCTCAGTAATTGCGTCTGGAACCAGCGTATATTGCCCATAGCTGTCAGCATAGAACGCATCGAACAGAATTTTCGTCTCGCCATTGACGACCATCACGCCCTCATTGCCGAGATAGGCAGCGGTGACGCTGTCATGGGCGGCGGCAGTGTTGAGCAGGCCAAGGCTTGTTGCGACTATGACAATCAGGTGTTTCATCGATGACATCCCCTTGATGACAGTGAAGCATGCATCATCGTCTAATCCTTTGCGCGGCGCAAACGCGGGATGGCGAGCCCTGTGGCGGCGCGCTCGCGCAGGCCCTCGCGGTTGACGCGAAACAGCGCCGCCGGCCTGCCGCCCGCCTCTTGCGTTGCCTCGCCAGTAGGTTCGACAAAGCCTGATTTTTCGATTGTGCGGCGAAAATTCTGCTTGTGAAATCCAAAGCCGACAATCGCTTCTGCGGTGCGTTGCAGTTGCAGCAGGGTGAATTCCGGCGGCGTCATTTCAAAAATCACCGGCCGGTATTTCAACTTGCCGCGCAGGCGTCCGATGGCGGTTGCAAGAATGCGCCGGTGGTCGGAAATCATCGGCGCGCCGGTCTCTGGCGCCGTCTCGCTGGCGGATGCGCCGCCATCAAGGCCGGCGGCGGCGCGGTCGCGTCCGGCCTCAACCACAAGCCCCGCTTCATACATTAGCTCATAGCGGTCAAGGGTGCGCTCTTCAGCCCAGCCCATGCCGCCCTGGCCAAAAGCGATATTGATGCGGGCGCGGCGGCCGTTCTGGATTGATTTGTTGCGGCCGTTTCCGGCCCAATCAACAAGGCCGGGTATGATGCGCTCACGGAGGATTGCCGGCTCGCCGCCGCGCCAGTCCTCCCAGGGAAAGAACCCATACCAGTCGCGCCAGAGCGCATCTTCGGCAATGGTTTGCGACAGCGCCGGCGCAAGCGCCAGATAGCCGACCGAGACGATGCGCTCGCTGGCTTTGGCGCCGAGGAGCGCGGCGGCGGGCGCCTCGCGGCCCTCATCGCCGAACGTGTAGAGCTGCTCGATAAACCCAAGCGAGATTTTGGTCTGGCGCTCGACCCATTCGCGCATCCCGATTTCAAAGGTGCGATGGCGCGCCGGATCAAACGGCCCATAGGGAAGGCCCAATGCGTCGGCCTGGACGCACAGGACCTTCGGGCGCTCACGATCAACCGCCGCCAGGACAGCGTTGAGGGCGATGGCGACATTGGTCGCCAGCGAAGCGGGGGGCGCCAGGGCATCGGAGTGAGGGGCGGCGGACGGTTTTTTCATCCCGCCGTCTATGGCTGATTTATGCGGTAACGGGAAGCATGACGACGGGTTTTTCAACCGCCGCGCAGCTTGGGCAGAGGTCGAGTATCGCCTCGATCATGCGGTCGTCGCGATGCATCAGCGCGTCAGCTTCGGACACCAGCATCAAATTGGGGTCGGCATGGGGCGCGGCGGCGCGCAGGCGGTCGGCGATTTTTCGCTCGCAATTGCCTTGCTCGATCGCGCACATCAAAACATAAGCCACCGCCATAGAGCGCGCCACGCCCTTATGACAATGAATGAGGATTGGCGCTTTGGGCTCGGGATCGTTGCGCCAGCGCTCGGCCAGGGCGAGGAGTTTTTTACAGCGGTTCTCACAATCTTCAACATTGGCAGCGCGGCTGCAATCTTCGATTACTTTGAGGTGGTTTTGTTCCGATACAGCGTCAAATACCGGCGGCGTCGGTTCATCCTTTTCGAGAATCGAAATCACATAAGCGGGCGCGTATTTTTTAAACGCCGCCTCGGCGTGATCGAGTGAACTGACAATGATCATCAGACTTCAGGCTTTCCGCATCCGGTGTGTTCTATTGAAATAGAGGCGCCGTTAACAAAACACAAACGACCTCGCTGGTTTGTGTGGCGAACAGGCGGGCGATCACGCGGTTTTGAAGTTGCGGGCTTTATTCGTTGACAATCTTAACCTTCGCAAGCCTTCATCAGCACCTTGAAGCGCGCCAGAAAGGCGGTCTGCGCCTGGCTTGAGGTCATGGTTTTCAGCTCAATTGGCGCCACCCCGCGCGGCGCGCCAAAGAACTTGCGCGCCTCGGCGAACTCAAAGCCGGCAAGTTGCGTCGCTTCAAAGAATGCGCTCGCGCGGTCGGCGCGCTTGATGGTTTTTTCTACCGTTTCCGGCAAGTCCGCAGGCAGGCCAAAGCGCAGATGGATGGCCTGCTGCAAGCGGTGCTCAATGACTTTGTAGCGCCCGCCCAATTGCGCCTTAAACGGCGAGATCATGTCGCCGATAACGAATTCCGGGCCGTCATGGAGGAGGGCGGCGAGGCGCCATTTTGCCGGCCAGCCGGGTTTTATCTCGCCGCAAAACGCCTCGACGATGAGCGAATGCTGCGCGACGTTAAACGGCAATGGTCCCAATGTCTGGCCGTTCCAGCGCGCAACCCGGGCAATGCCATGGGCGATATCTTCAATTTCGACATCAACCGGGGAGGGGTCAAGCAGGTCGAGGCGGCGCCCCGACAGCATCCGCTGCCAGGCGCGGGGGTTATCTTTTGGGTTGGACAAGATACGGGTCGCTTTCTTGGCGCCAGTTAGGTTGGGCGCGACGCCTAGCAGAGGGCGGCAAAACCGGCAAGGGATCGATCAAACGACAGCGATACGCGGCGGGAGGGCTTGTCTCGGTCGGGCGATGTGGCGATTATGGCGCCCGTAAAGAGTTCAAAAGAACCGACGCAAAAACACAAGAAAAGGCGAATGGCGAAGGCCGTTCGAAGGGGTGTTGAAAATGGCGGCATCTGATTATCACGAAACCCGACGCGGCGGCGGCGCATGGTTTTATGTGCCGGTGGTGTTGATTTTGTTTCTCGGCGGCGCTTTGACGCTCGGCGCTTATTTTTACGCCGACACGCAACTGACAATCATGGAAGCGCTGACGGTTGGCTTTGGCGGCCTTGCGGCGATTATTTTCGGCATGATCGTTGCGGTGGCAGGTTTGGTGATTGGCCTTCTTGGCGCGCTGATCGGAATTGTCGCTGCTGGCGGCGCTATTGCGATGACATTGTTCATAGTCGCTTCGCCGATTATCGCGATCATTTTAATTGTTATGGTGATGCGGCGATCAAAATCCTGTCCCGACCCGGCTGCGCATGAATAAGCCGACGGATTGAATTCAGGCTAAAAAACAACAACCGTTTCGCGTTTATGCGAAGCGGTTTTTTATTGCTCGGGCGTTTCTTCCTTAGGCGCGCCAAAAATGCTTTCAAGCGCGCGCAGCGCTGTTTCCTCTGGCGTTTCTTGTTGCTGTTCCGCTTCTTCGGGCGCCGCCCCGCCGCCATCAGCAGGCGCTGCTTTGCGTTTGCCAATGCCGCCGAGTAAATCGCGAATTTGTTTGACGCCGCCGCTGCGCAGATAGGCTTCAAGGTCGACGCTGATAGTGGGTTCAGAAAACGTCCCGCCAACCCGCATCGGCACGGCGACGGTGCGCCCTTCCTTGCCGTCAGCCGTCGTTGTTGCGCGCGGCGACAGCCGCAAATCGATTGTCTGTTGCGGCAGGTTTATGACGCCTTTGCCAGACATGGTGAGATACGGCCCGTTAAGAGAAATCGTCGGCGTGTTGACCAGCCCGTTGGTGATTTTGAAATTGGAGAGGAACTCCGAAAAATCGGTCGCCTCATCGGCGCCGCGCGCGGCTGAGACGGCGGTGCTGAGCGCGGCTGGATTAATCCCCTGCTGAAGCGCGGCGGCGGCGCGGACAATCTTGGCGATATTGACGCCCTTCAACGCGCCATTGGCGATATCAAACCCGCCATCGCCATCAAGCGACGACATGATCGCCGCCTGATTGTCGCCGGCGGCGGTAAAATCAAACTTGAGCGAGCCGAGCCCCAGAAGGTTGTCGTTCTTTAACAGGTCAAGCGACATCGGCTGGGTGTTGACGGCGTTCATATCAAGATTTCCGGAAAAGGACGGCTTCGCACCGCGCGCATTGACCACCAGCCGGCCCGAGCCTTGCCCGCCATACATTGCAAGCTCGGGGATGTCAGTCGTCATCCGGCCATTGTCGATGCGCAGCTTCAAACGGCTCTCGCCAATCTCAAGGTCATTGAGGAAAATCGCATTTGCCGAAATGTCGAAATCCGCATCGACATTGCGCAGGCTGGTGAAATCCATCTTCGCCGTCGACCATTCGGGAAAGCCTTCCGACGACGTCGCCGGCGGCGGCATGTAGGGCCGGAGGTCGAGTTTGTCCGTGGACAGAACGCCGCTGGCCTTCGGTTTGGCGCCCGACCAGTCGAGATTGAGAACGCCCTCGGCCTTGATGTCGTCAAACCCGATCTGCGCATCGGTGAGGCTTAACGCATCATCGCCGCCATCGACATCGCCCGACAGCGACAGCCGGTCAAAGCCCGGCGCATCGGCAAGCTCGGTTCCGACAAGCGCGGCAAACGCCGGCAGGTCCGGCGCATCGACATCAATCGGCCCGCTATAGCGCAGCGCCTTGCCGGTCTCGATGTTAAGGTCAGCGCCGGCCTTGGTCGCGCCGATGGTGACGTCGAGCTTGAGATTGCTGGCCTTGCCGGCGATGATGGCGGCGAGGTTGGTGAGCACAATATCGACCTTGGTCGGCTCGCCCTGAAAAATCATTTTGCCGTTCACTTCCAACGGCTCTTTGAGGCTTTTCAAAAAGATGTTGAGATCGATGTCCTCGGCCGAGTAGGTTTTGGCTGCGGCCGCATCGCTATAGTGTGCGCGGCCATCGACGATACGGACATCGCCAAGGCGAATGTCGCGCGGCGCGCGCGCGCCTTCATTATCTGTGGCGTCTTGTGTGTCGCCGGCGGCGAAATTCCAGTTGACCGCGCCATCGGCTTTGCGCGCCAGATTAATCTCCGGCTCAGTCAACACAAAACGGTCAACCTCAACGGCGTTGGTGATCAGCTTGAACAGGTTGACGCCGATATCAGCCTCAGCCACGCGCATCAGATAGTCGCCGTCAAAGCCATCGGCATTGGCGATGGTCAGCGCCTCCACATGACACGCCGCGCGCGGCAGCAACCGGAAAGACAAGTCATCGCCGATTGTCACCTCGCGCCCAATCGCCGCCGAGGCTGCCGCCTCAATGCGCGGCTTGAACGTCGCCGTCGGGATCAACCCCGGTGCAAACACCGCAATAGCAAGAAGGACGGCGACAATCGAAACCAGAAAGAAGAATATACGGCCCATGAGGGTTCCTTATTAGCGTTGCGTAATCCGGGATGCGTCAAACCCGCCTGACGATATGCATTAACGCTTACTAATTACCTGAAATTGGGCCCGCGCGCCAACTTGTTTTCTGGCGCAATAGTGCGATAGGGTTAGATGTAAAGGCGGAGGGGTTTGTTATGAATTTTCCAGTTTTTAAGGCATTTAGTGCGGGGCTTGCTTATATTGTCGCCCACTTCTTTACGATCATAAAAATCTTGTGGCTGCCAACACTGCTGCTGATCGCGGTGCAACTCTATCTGATGCCGTCGATGATCGACGCGGAATTTCAGTTTGGAAACATGGAACAGGGGGGCGACCCCGCAGCCATGTTCGCCGTCATGGGGCCGATGATGCGCACAACGGCGTTGTTGTATCTGGCTATGGCGATCCTCTACCCGATGATGATCGCCGGGCTGTTGCGCCATGTGATCCGGGGGGAGGCGCCGCGCCTGCCGTTTTACCTTTGGTTCGGCGCCGATGAATTTCGCATTGTTGCAGCGTTCTTGCTGCTGATAATTATGACAATCATTCTTTATATTGCCGGGTTCCTGCTGGTTATGGTGGTCGGCGTTATTCTGTCATTGGTCGCCGGCGCCTTGGGCGGCATCCTTATGGGCGTTGGCATACTCGCTTTAGTCGGCGCACTGATTTGGTTTTTTTGTGAGGGTGTCCATCGTCTATGCAGCAGCGGTTGGTGAAAGAACGGTTGGCGTCGCCGAAGCCTGGAACATCACTGAAGGCCATTTCTGGGGCTTGTTCTTCTACTGGATTTTATGGGTATTTCTGATGATCGTCGTCGCCCTTGTATTTTTGGCGCTGATGTCACCACGCTATATGCCTTTGATGATGGAGATGATGTCATCAATGTCTGACCCATCTGCTATGGAACAAGTTGAAACGCGCATGCTCGAAATGCAGCGCGATATGTGGGACCTGTCGAAACCCGGCGCCTGGGTCTCGGTAATTTCGACGTATCTTTTCACAATGGTTTACACAGCATTGTGGGTGGTTCCCGCCGGCATCGCCTATCGCTATCTCGTCGGCGAAGAACGCGGGCGGTAGCGCGGGCCAACCCGCACTCTGCGGGGAGACCGGGAAGCGGAAGCCCACCACCCGCTCATCCCAGCGCCCGCGCGCGAAAGCGCGCAGATTATGGTTTGACCGCTTTGCGGTCGGGCCGGGATCCAGACGGCGGCGCCTCGATAGCCCCCGAATCGAGAGGCGCGGGCGCTGCCTTTATCGGCGTACAGGTGGTGAAATTTTTAAAACAAAAAAAGAACAAATAGAAAATTAGCTATAAAAACACAGTCATAACCGACCTTGCCAAATGAGAACAATAAGCGTACAAAGGCGCTTATTGACAGGGCGGTCCCCTGTAGGCAACGGAGGCGGTATATGGCCAAGGGCGGTCTGAAGCTTGTAGAGGTGGGTGACGTGGATAAATCTAAGGCGCTGGAAGCGGCGATGTCGCAGATCGAC
>JAJFFZ010000161.1 GCA_021776395.1 Hyphococcus sp.
GGAACCAGCCCGCTCGGCTTACTTGGCAATATTATCTGGTTGTTGCTCGCCGGCTGGTGGCTGGCGCTTGGCCATCTGATTGCCGCGGCAGGCTTTGCGATCACCATTATCGGCCTGCCCTTCGCCTGGGCGCATCTGAAACTTGCGGGCTTTTCTCTATGGCCAATCGGGCGCACAATCGTCTCCAGCGACCTGCGCGCGTAACCGCCAATCGGTCGCTTCTTCGGAGCGAGCGTCTATGACGAAAATTCCTTTTACGCGCCGCCAGGCATCGGCGGAACACGCCGAAGCGATCCGTAACGCGGTGCGCACGACTGAAACAATGCCCTGCGGCGCACGCATCGCCACGCAAGCTGACACCGACGCCCTCACCGCTCTGCTCATTGACCCACAAATCTCAGACCCGATTTATTCGCTGCCAAAACCCATTACCCGCGACGCCGTAAGCGCCTTTATCGACCGCCACCTGCAAGAACGCGCGCGTGGCGAAGGATTGTTGATGTTTTTGGATGATGGCGAGAAAACCGCGGCCGGTTATTGCGACATTCAGTTCTGGCCCGAATGGGCCGCTTGCGAGCTCGGCGGCGCGGTCCGCACCAATCGTCAAGGCGCCCATACCGGTTTTGACGGCGCCGTTGCGGCGTTTGGCTGGCTGTTCGACGAGATTGGCGTTGACCTGATTTGCGAAACGGCGGCGCGGAACAATATCCGCACCGCAAAGCTGCTTGAGCATATCGGCTTTCGCTACCTCGGCGAGATTGAGAGCGAGACGCCCGGCGGCGGCGTTAGGGCCTCGCATTATTGGGAAATGACCCGGGCCGACCGGACCGTTGCAAGGAAATAATCCTCGCAGCTACCCCGCCGCCTTCACGAAAACCTTGGTTCCCTGCGTGCGGATGATTTCAACCTGCGCGCCGGCGTTGAAATCCTCACCGGTCTCGCTTTCGGCAAGCCATAACGTATCGCCGAGATGGACCTTGCCAATGCCATTCGCAAAGTCTCTGTCGACCGTCGCCTTGCGGCCAATCTTCTGCTCGCCGCGCTCATTGAGCATCATATGATCGGCGCGGGTCTTGTGCAGCCATGGCTTGACGTAACGCGGCGCAAACACCGACAGCACAACGGTAAAGCCGGCAAATAAAATCAGCTGCATCTGCCAGGCGCCGTCAAGCGGCCACAGGGTTAAAAACCCGACCAGCACAGCGGCAATCGCCGGCCACAGAAAATAGGTCGAGCCGGTTAAGAGCTCTATGGTGAGCAGGACAATAGCAAAAACCCACCAATGCCAGAACGGCATCGCCTGCACAAATTCAACAAAACCTTCCATAGCGCGCCTCCCGTTAATTCAGTAATTTGTATAATGATTTTTTGCAAGGCGGGCGCAATCGCGTCGCGCCCGCCGCACCTGCTCAATCAGGCTTAGGCGTTTGGTACAGAACCGCCTGGCTGCGCTGTCTCATCGCTGGCGCCAAACGCGCCTTTCGCCAACGAGCCGATGCCTGCAATAGTGCCCACAAGGGCGCTCATTTCAGCCGGCAGGATAAGCGTTTTCTGTTGCGGCGAGGTTGCCAGTTTTTCAAACGCTTTAACGTAGTCCTGGGCGATAAAGTAGTTGATCGCCTGAACATTGCCTGACGAAATCGCGTCCGACACCATTTGCGTCGCCTTGGCTTCAGCCGCCGCCTCGCGCTCGCGCGCCTCTGCGTCACGGAATGCGGCTTCTCTGCGTCCCTCCGCCTCAAGGATTGCCGATTGTTTTTCACCCTCAGCGCGCAATATCGCTGACTGCCGGTCGCCCTCGGCGGTTAAAATATCCGCCCGTTTGAGGCGTTCGGCCTTCATCTGACGCGCCATCGCCTCGGTGATGTCGCCCGGCGGTTCCAGGTCCTTGATTTCAACCCGCGTGACTTTAACGCCCCAGGGCTGGGTCGCGGCATCAATCACGCGCAACAAACGCTCGTTAATGTCATCGCGGTTCGACAACACCTCATCGAGGTCGAGCGAGCCGATCACGGTACGGACATTGGTCATTGATAGATTTGAAATCGCCCGGACTAAATTGTGCACCTCATAGGCCGCCGCCGCCGCATCCATAATCTGAATGAACGCCACCGCATCGGTCGTCACCTGCGCATTGTCGCGGGTAATCACCTCTTGCGCGGGAATATCGAACACCTGCTCCATCATGTTCATGCGCCGGCCGACCCGGTCGACAAACGGGATGATCAGATGCAAGCCCGGCTTCAGCGTATTGGTGTAGCGGCCGAACCGCTCAATCGTGAATTCAAACCCTTGCGGGACAATCTTCACCCCGGAAAACATCACGACAATGGCAAGAATAACCAGTCCGGCGACGAATATCTCGAACCCCATAAATTTCTCCTCCTGTTAGCTTACAACTATAGATGGTGACGATCTGCCGCCGGCGCCAGACTTGAAATTTCGATTTTTTGCACTATGTAATTGAAAATCCAAGTGTTTTTCTTGCACTTAACGCATTATTGCCTGCCTGCTGCCGATTGCGAGGCGCCAATGCAACGGCCAGCCTTCAAAATTCTGTCTACGGCCCCTAGCCCCCTACCGACTCGGTTAACCTGGCGTTAACATCCCCCCATGGGCATGACGTGGATAATCGGGCGGGCGGGCAAGACCGTGCTGGCGTTGGCCATGCTCGGCTGGATGATGCTTGGCGCCGCGGCGGCGCAATCTGAATTTCCACCCCCCGTCAATCACGGTAAGGAATGGAAAGTCTTTAAGGCGCGCTGGGAGGCGAGCGATGAGGCTGGTTATGCGGCGTTCGTGCAAAAGCTCGGGCACTCAACCTGTTCATCGCTTGAAGCCTGCCTGAAAAGCGACGCCAATCCCTATCGTTCCGATAAAGACCCGACGCTGCGCGGCGACTGCGCCGACATGGCCTATATCCTCCGCGCTTATTATGCATGGAAGAACGGGCTGCCGTTCTCGTTCCAAAACGCGATGCGCACCGCCGACCGCTCCGGTGATGACATCCGTTACTCGCGCGCCGGCAATATTGTCAGCGGGCGGCGCACGATCCGAAACTCGGTGCGCAACGCCCACGCCTTTCTGCAAAGCATTGGCGGCGAGGTTTCCACCGCAATGTTCCGCACCCATCCGGAAACCGGCGGCGGGCGCTCCTATGATGATTTCTATCCCATCGAAATTACCCGCGAAGCGGTTCGGCCCGGCGTCATCGCCTATGACATTTATGGCCATGTGGGCATTGTCTACGAAGTGCTCGAAGACGGCCGGGTCCTGGTGATTGCATCGCACCCGGACCAATCGGTGACGCGCTCAACCTATGGGCCGAATTTCATGCGCTCCAAACCGGCGCTGGGCGCCGGGTTGAAAGCCTGGAGGCCGATTTCCGTTGAGGGAGCAATGAAAAATGCTGATGGTTCCTTACGCGGCGGGCGCCTGCGCCCGGCGGCGAATAGTGAGCTGCCGCATTATTCGCTTGAACAATATATGGGCAATACGCCCCACCCGTCCGGCGTCTGGCATTATGGCGAATTTCGCTACAACGACCGGACTTACAAATATTACGATTATGTCCGCCGCAAACTGGCGGCGCCGGGCTTTTCCTATGACCCGGTCGCTGAGTTGCGGTTCGGCCTCCAGACCATTTGCGGCGCCGTCAAAGCGCGCAAAATCGCCGTCGATAAGGCGATGACGTCGCGCATCTATCTGAAGCCGCACCCCAAGCGTCTACCGCGCAATATTTACGGGACCTATGGCGAGTGGGAGGAATATTCCACGCCCTCGCGCGACGCCCGGCTGAAGGTTAGCTTCATCGAATTGCGCCGCGACATACAAGCGCTGGTTCGCGATTTGGAAAACGGCGCGCCCGGCGTTCATTACAATGGCGACGATCTCTCCGGCGACCTTGCCAAAGCATTCGAAGAGGAAAAGAACGCCTGCACCATCACCTATTGGCGCTCAGACAAAACCCGGATGCGGTTAAACCTCGCCCATGTGATGGAGCGTTTGTTTGACCTTTCGTTTAATCCCTACCAATGCCCGGAGCGGCGCTGGGGGGCGCGCGGCGCGGAGCTTGAGACCTGTACGGATGATACGGTCAAGGCGCAGTGGTATAATGCGTTGCGGTTTCTGCGTTATCAGGCTGAGCGGTCTTATGATGTGCGCATGGACTTTTCCCTTAATGAGCTGAAATCGCCGATGATCGCCAGCGCCGAGGCGGGCGGGCTTGGCGTCGAAGCGCCGGCGGACGCTGATATTCGTGGCTATATCGCAGGGCTGAGCGGCGGCGATGTGTTGGCCGAAAATGCGCCCAGCGGCAACATCACGCCAGTCGCCTTTGACGGGGCTGCGCCTGGCGCTGTCTTCTTTCCTGCATGGCACGCCCGGCTCAACCACACCCGGCCGCGCTGATACGCGGCGGAGATTTTTTCCCAAGGCCTCAAAATCCCCTGCCCGGGACGTGGTAATCTCTCCAAGGCGGGCCTATATCAGTATCTCGAAAGGGTTTGCCCATGAGCAGCTTTGTTTTCTTCCTGATCCCGCTGGCGCTTGCCGCAACCGCGATTATTCTCGGCCTCGGCCTATACTCACTAGCCAGAGGCGGGACGTTCGCCAAAGAAAATTCCAACCGGCTGATGCGCATGCGGGTGATCGCCCAAGCCGTCGCGATCGCGCTGATGGTGCTGTTCTTGATGTTGATCGGCAAAGGCCCCGGCAGCTGATTTTGAAACCAATTCTAATTCACGATTTCGGGCGCCATCGCGCATTGAAAGCCCGCTAGCGCGCGGCTATGGTGCCGCGAAATTACCAAAGCGGCGCGCGACAAGCGCACAAGCTGCATAACCCCCCCGCATTGTCCAAGACGGGTCTGGAGCTGAAAATGAAAATCCTCGTGCCGATCAAACGCGTGATCGACTACAATGTTAAAGTCCGGGTGAAGTCGGACGAAAGCGGCGTCGACCTCGCCAATGTCAAAATGTCCATGAACCCGTTTGACGAAATCGCCATCGAAGAGGCAATCCGTTTGAAGGAAGCTGGCATTGCAACCGAAATCGTCGCGATTTCCATCGGCCCGGCCAAGGCGCAAGACCAGATCCGCCAGGCGCTGGCCATGGGCGCTGATCGTGGGTTGCTGATCAAGACCGACGATGAAGTCGAGCCGCTCGGCGTCGCCAAGCTGTTAAAAGCGGTGGTCGATGAGGAAAGCCCCGAGCTGGTCATTCTCGGCAAACAGGCAATCGATGATGATTCCAACCAGACCGGGCAAATGCTCGCCGCCCTGCTCGGCTGGGCGCAAGGAACGTTTGCTTCCAAAGTTGAAAAAGACGGCGACAAGCTCAACGTCACCCGCGAGATTGACGGCGGTCTGCAAACCGTGTCGCTGAGTTTGCCAGCGATTGTCACCACCGATCTGCGGCTCAATGAGCCGCGCTATGCGTCCCTGCCGAACATTATGAAGGCTAAGAAAAAACCTCTCGATATCAAAGAGGTCGGCGATTACGGCGTTGATGTCGCGCCGCGGCTGGAGACGGTGAAAGTCACCGAACCGCCCAAGCGCGAAGCCGGCGTCATTGTCGAGAGCGTTGCTGAACTGGTTGATAAACTGAAAAACGAAGCGGGAGTGCTTTAAGATGGCGGTTCTTGTTATTGCCGATGTGCACGGTAATTCGATTGATGATTCCACCCACAAAACCGTCACCGCCGCGAGCGAGATTGGCGGCGATGTCGATATTTTAATCGCCGGCGATGGCGCCGGTGAAGCCGCCGCGCAAGCGGCGAAAATCGCCGGCATCCGCAAAGTCCTGCATGCGGACGACGCGGCCTACACCCACCGCCTGGCCGAGCCGCTGGCCGATCTCATCGTCAAGCTGGCGGGCGATTATGATGCGATTTTAAAAACCGCCGCCACCACCGGCAAAAACGTCATGCCCCGCGTCGCGGCGTTGCTTGACGTGATGCAAATCTCCGAAATCGTTGCGGTCGAGGCGCCGGACACTTTCATACGGCCGATCTATGCCGGCAATGCGATGTTGACGTTGAAATCTAACGACGCAAAAAAGGTCATTACCGTGCGCGCGACCGGCTTTGCCGCCGCTGAAGAAGGCGGGGCGGCGCCGATTGAGAAGGTCGAAGCCGCCGGCGATCCGGGGCTGTCGTCTTTCGTTGGCGAGGAGTTGACCAAATCTGACCGGCCGGAACTTGCCGGCGCCAAAATCGTTATTTCCGGCGGCCGCGCGCTCGGGAGCTATGAGAACTTCGAGCAATATATCTTTCCTGTCGCCGACAAGCTCGGAGCCGCGGTCGGCGCCTCACGCGCTGCGGTCGACGCCGGCTATGTCCCTAACGACTACCAGGTCGGCCAGACCGGCAAAGTCGTCGCCCCGGACCTATACATCGCCGTCGGCATCTCCGGCGCCATCCAGCACCTGGCCGGCATGAAGGATTCCAAAGTCATCGTCGCCATCAACAAAGACGAAGAAGCCCCAATTTTTCAGGTGGCGGATTACGGGCTCGTGGCGGATTTGTTCAAGGCGCTGCCGGAATTGGTTGAAGCGCTGGGTTAACGGCGGTTAAACAACTTGGAACAAGCAGTAGCAACTGTCTCTTGAACGCTTCGGCGCTTTTATTGTTTTGTCTGACAGCGCACAAGATTTCGTGCAGCGCCTCAGTCATTCACGGGGCAGCAAGCGATCCACAGGGTATCCCATTTGACGCTCCAATTGTTCGGCCATCGCATCAGCTATTTCAAAGGCGCGCCAAGCCAAAGCTGTGATCCAGAAGTTGACCAAAATCGCGCCAGTCGTATGCCCTCTGTCCTTTTTACCTGCTTGCTCAGCTTTTGTGAGCTGTAAAACGTGATTCTTGACTTCCTCTAGATACGCCATCCGCACGGAATGTGGCGCGCTCGCGTAATCTTTAATATTTGGGTAGCGACCTATAAAGGCTAGATAAACTTCGCGTGCTGACATCCCTGCCCACATGCGAAGAACAGTATCTTCAGAGGCGTTGATCGATAACATCGCATGGCCGAAATTCGTCGTAAGGCGTTGCAGTGATTTTTTCTCATGGCGCTTGTCTAATGTTTCTGCTAGTTTGCGTAACATAGACGCCTCCGCCGATTATAGTGCAAGCGTAAACAAATTCCATGAATTATTACTTAGCCCGGGTCTGAAATTCGGCCAGCAAGCCAAATTTTACGCGCACAAATTTCTGCTAACAAATCGAAAAGAAATTATCGTGACGTATTTTCTCTAAGTCTGCTCTTGGCGTCCGCATGGAGCGACTGTGAGGCATCCCCCGGACCCGCAAGAATCAGGTCGTTTTTGTCAACCCCATGAAGGACTATCCCTCGGAACAGAAAAGGAGCGTTTCCCATGTCTTTTGTTATTTCCGGTCTGCCGGCGGAAGAATTCCAACCTTTATTTGGCCTCTCCGACGAAGACCTTCAAAAGTGCGGCGTCATCCGCAAAACCGCCGACACTAAACCCGGCTTTGCCTGCCGCATCACGCTGGAAGACGCCGAGCCTGGCGAGACCGTCTTGCTGCTCAATTATGAGAGCCACAAAACAGACACGCCTTATCGGTCGTCTTACGCAATCTATGTCCGCGAAAACGCCAGCGCGCCCCAAACTTTTACGGATGATTTGCCGCCTGTTTTTAAGGGGCGCCCTATCGCTTTGCGAATTTTCGACAAGGGTGGAAACCTGATCGGCGCCGACCTCGACATGACCGGAGACGTGTCTACCAAAATCGAGCGCGCCTTCGACAAGCCGGACGCCGCCTATATTCACGCCCACAACGCCATGCATGGTTGCTTTGCCGCAGAAATCCGGCGCGCGCCATAAGCGCCGCCAAAACGCTTGCCAGCCTCCATGTTGCGATGCAGTATCGCATCCCCAAAACAGGAGCGAGCAATGGCGGGCATTCAATCGGTTGGCATTATCGGCGCGGGGCAGATGGGTGCGGGGATTGCGCAGATCTTAGTGCTGGCCGGCTATGACGTGGTGTTGAACGATATTGACGCGGCGCAAATCGACGCCGCGCTCGCGGGCGTCAAGAAAGGCCTCGACCGCCAGGCCGGCAAAGGCGCGATCACCGCTGAGGATGCGGCCGCCGCCCTGTCGCGTATCGCGCCGGCGACGGCGTTTGACGCGCTTGCCGATTGCGATCTGGTGATTGAATCGGCGTCGGAAAACCAGGCGGTGAAGAAAGAAATATTCACTTCCCTGTCAAAAACCTTGAAGCCGGGCGCGCTGATGGCGTCGAACACCTCGTCGATTTCCATCACCGGCCTCGCGGCGGTGACCGACCGTCCGGAGAAATTTATCGGCATTCATTTCATGAACCCCGTGCCGGTGATGAAACTGGTCGAGGTTATTCGCGGCATCGCCACCTCCAGCGAGACGTTTGAGGCGACAAAGACGCTGGTCGAACGGCTCGGCAAAACCATGGCGGTGTCGGAAGATTTTCCCGCCTTCATCGTCAACCGCATGTTGATGCCGAAGATCAATGAAGCGATTTACACGCTCTATGAAGGCGTCGGCTCGGTCGAGGCCATCGACACCGCTATGAAACTTGGCGCCAATCACCCGATGGGACCGCTCGAGCTTGCCGACTTTATCGGCCTCGACACCTGCCTCGCGATCATGCAGGTTTTGTATGAAGGGCTCGCCGATTCCAAATATCGTCCGTGTCCGTTGCTTGTAAAATATGTTGAAGCCGGGTGGTTGGGGCGCAAAACCGGGCGTGGGTTTTACGACTATTCCGGGGATGAGCCAGCGCCGACACGGTAATCGTTTGATCTTGCGCCGGTTAGCTGATCTAACTTCCGGCAGCGCGGCCAATGCGCCATTGTTTGGGAGGAGACCATCATGACCGTTGCACGCGTCACCGAAATTATCTGCGGGTCGTCAATAAGCTTTCAGGACGCCATCGAGAAGGGGCTTGAGCGCGCCCAAAAAACACTCAGCAATATTGAAGGCGCCTGGGTGAAGGATCAGTCGATGATTCTCGACAATGGAAAAATCAAGGAATATCGCGTCATCTTGAAAGTCACCTTCATCCTTAAAGGCTGACACGCGTCGATTGCATAAAAAACGGCCGCCCAGTATGAGCGGCCGTTTATTGTTGGCGCCTTAGATTACTTTGTGTGCGTAACTTTTAGGTCCAGCACATCCGGCAAGGTCTGGGGCGTAACGCCGCCCGATTCCAGATCGGCAAACGAGACCGGCTCGTCCGGGTTGGCGCTGATTTCCAGCATCCCGCCCTTAGCGACAAAATTGGCCACCGCCTCAACATAGTCGGACACCCGCGGATTGAACTGCGCCAGCTGCATGCCGGATAACCGGATCATCGCCGGCGCTGACTGGCGCAGATCTTCCCCCGACCCGCCCATTTGCAGGGCGGAAAGATCAAAGATCGCATCCAGCGCTTTTTTATCTTCCAGTTTCATCGAGAAATTGTCGAACGCGCCCAACACCGCAAGCGGGTTATCCTCACCGTTATCCATCGCCTCAGCCGCTTCATCAAGTTTCAACCCGCTCAAGCCAAGACCCATGGAAAAGTTTGCCGCGCTATCGGCATTGATGACATATTCCAATGCGCCAACGCCGCTATCAGCATTCCAGTTCCATTCCGCATAGCCGCCGCCCTTCACCTTATCGAGGCCATGGCGCTTGAGTATCTCAACCACCGCCTCTTCGGTTTCCGGCACATAGGCGGTGAAATCATAAACCCCGCCTTTTGAATCTGTGCGAATTTTCGATGGCACAAGCCAGGTGAATTCAGCCGCGGAAATCGTCGCTTCCTCAATCGTCGCCAGGCGGCGGCCTTCGATGAAGGTTTCCATGCCGGTTGCTTTCATCGTCCCCAGATCGATGAGGTTGCGCTCCGTCACTGGCGGCGTCTCGCCTTTCAAACCCCAACTCAGCAAGCCTGAAAAATCAATGTCGCGCCACGCCAGCGCGGCGATTGTGGTGCGTTGATCGCTAAGCGCCAGCAACTGTTTCAACGGTCCGTTCATCAACATTGCGCCTTGCGGGCCAAACGCCTGGCCGAGATTGGCGATCGCTTCGTCGGATTGCGATACTTGATAATCAAGGCCATTGGCGATGATGGCTGTGAGCTTGCCGTCGGCCATTCCGACAAATCTGAAATCGGGCGCGAGCATCGCTATGCTGGCGCCTTCGCTTTCTTCTACAGAAAACGAAATATCTTTGAAATAAAGCCCGGCAAGGCTCACCGCATTAAAGAACCGGGCAGCCTCGTTGCCTTGCCCGTCGCCTTCAGGCCCGCCCTGACGAATGGCCAGCTTGTCGAATTCAATCCCGCCAATCGCCATTGCGCCCTCAGCCTCGTCAACACCTTCGGCGCTGACATCGAGGAAACGTATTTTTTGAAAAACTGTTTCAAACGGCGCATCCGCGCCAGCGTCAGCGGCATCGTTGATGCGCGCAATCGCATCCACATCAACGCCGTAAAACTCCGCGCGCTTGATGAGAATTCCCTCGCCGCCATCGTCATCGGCAAACCGCAAGTTGGAGACCACCGTCGCGCCGATTTTTTTATCAAACGCAACGCTGTCATAGGTGGGGTTCGCCTCGTCCGGCATCATCGCCAACAGCGATGCGATATCGACCTCCTCGCCGCCTTTCAGCCGGAAGTCAGCATCCAGCGGCGATGCGGCGGAGACCTTCGCCGCTTTGGCGCTGGCCTCGCTTTTGGGCGCTTCGCCGCCCGCGTCTTTATCGCCGCAGGCGACCAGCGCGAAGGCGATGGCGCCGGCAATAAGTATCTTTGAAATTCTCATGAATTTCTGCTCCCTCTTTGATTATCCCAACACCCACAACGGCCGGCGCATATCCGCCAAAGTCGTAGACTAATATGCTCCTAATCTGAAGTGTCTTTTCATCTAGGAGGGGCGGGCGGCGGCTATTGACCCGCCGGTATTGATCAGGGAATGGCCGATTTGACCAACCGGACAGCTTCCGGACTGGTCCAATCCGCTTCACCGACCAGCCGCCCGACCTCACGTCCTTTGGCGTCATACAAAATACTCACCGGCAGCACATTGGCGCCGCCGATGGATGTTACAAAAATCAGCCGCGGATCGGCGTAAAGCTTGAGATTGGTAATTTCGAGACGGCCCAGAAATTCCGCCGCCGCCACCGGCCCGCGCGGGTCGGCGGCAATCGCCACGACCTCAAATTTGCGCCCGCCCAGCTTTTCCTGCAACGCATCCAGCGACGGCAATTCCTTCAGGCAGGGCGCACACCACGTCGCCCAGAAATTGACCAACACCGCGCGCCCGCGAAAATCCGCCAGCGATATTGGTTGCCCTTCATAGTCGCATGAAATCTTCGGCGCGCCGCGCGGCGGGAAAGCATAGACAAAATCGGCCATTTCACCGGTGAGAAGCGCTGTGTCATGATTGAGCGCTGATGGCTGATTATCTTCGCGCGGCTGGACGCTGGCGGCTATAATAAAGTAGACGAGCGCAAGCGAACCTGCCCCGCCCCACAAGAGTAGCCAAAATCGCGGTTGCCGAAACGCCGCCACAGCCGTGCTCCTTTTTAAGACGATTGAAGATTTAAGATGACAGATAAGACCAACAACAAAGAAAGCCAAATCTGGGGCGGGCGATTTTCGCAAGGCCCCGCCGCCATCATGGAGGAAATCAACGCCTCCATCGATATAGACCGGCGGCTGTGGCGCGAAGACATTGCCGGCTCGCGCGCCCATAGCGACATGTTGTCCGTCGCCGGGATTATTTCCAGCGACGACAATCAGGCGATCCAGAACGGGCTCGACCAGATTGCCGGTGAGATTAAGCGCGGTGAATTTACCTTCTCCAAAGCGCTTGAAGATATTCACATGAATATCGAGGTGCGGCTGAAGGAAATTATCGGCGAACCTGCGGGGCGCCTGCACACGGCGCGCTCGCGCAACGACCAGGTGGCGACGGATTTTCGCATCTGGGTGCGGGGGGCTTGCGAACAGGCCGAGACCGGTTTGAAACTGT
Organism: Hyphococcus sp.; assembly: GCA_021776395.1. GTDB lineage: Bacteria > Pseudomonadota > Alphaproteobacteria > Caulobacterales > Parvularculaceae > Hyphococcus. Next base: position 12,020 of record JAJFFZ010000161.1, read on the forward strand.
TGATGGCGAGCCTTGCGAAAAAAGCACGCGACAATGCGGACGCGGTGATGCCGGGCTTTACGCATTTACAAACCGCCCAGCCGGTGACCTTCGGCCATCACCTGCTTGCCTATATTGAAATGTTCTCGCGCGATGCGGCGCGCTTTGCCGATGCGCGCGTGCGCATGAACGAGTGTCCGCTGGGCGCGGCCGCTCTTGCCGGAACCTCGTTTCCAATTGACCGCGACGCCACCGCCACAGCGCTTGGCTTTGAACGCCCTTGCGCCAATTCTCTCGACGCGGTGTCGGCGCGCGATTTCGCGTTGGAAGCGCTCAGCGCCGCAGCGATTACCGCTACGCATCTGTCGCGCCTGGCTGAAGAGCTGGTGTTATGGACATCGCCGCATTTTGATTTCGTGCGCTTGTCCGACAGTTTCTCGACCGGCTCGTCCATCATGCCGCAAAAGCGCAACCCGGATGCGGCCGAACTGGTGCGCGCCAAGGCCGGGCGGATAATCGCCTCGCTGACCAATTTAGCGATCGTCATGAAGGGGTTGCCGCTGGCCTATTCAAAAGACATGCAGGAAGACAAAGCCGCGACATTTGAAGGCTTTGACGCGCTGGCGCTGGCGCTCGCCGCCATGGCTGGCATGATCGGCGATTTAACCCCCAATCGCGAGGTGATGAAGGCCGCGGCCGGGCGCAGCTACGCCACCGCCACCGACCTTGCCGACTGGCTGGTGCGCACGCTCAACATGCCGTTTCGCGAGGCCCATCACGTTACCGGCGCGGTGGTTGCCGCCGCCGAAAAGCGCGGGCTCAAGCTGGAAGCGCTCGATCTAAAGGCAATGCAAAAAATCGAGCCGCGCATTACCGATGAAGTTTTTTCCGTGCTGTCCGTTGACGCATCAGCGGCGTCCCGCACATCTTATGGCGGCGCGGCGCCGGCGAATGTAAAACGCCAGGCCGACCGCTGGATCGCCGCCCTTTGCAAGGAGACATAACATGCGCACCCTGATTATCCTGATGACCATACTGTTTGCTGTTTCAGCCTGCGGCAAGAAGGCGCCCCTGCGCCCGCCGGAAGAGCCGCCCGAACACTCGCTGCGTTAAAGCGCTGAACAAGGGCCAGCCCTTTGCATCATTTTACCTATAGAGACGATCGTCTGTTTGCAGAGGATGTTGACTTGACGGCGTTGGCCGAGACAGTCGGCACGCCGTTCTATGTCTATTGCGAGGCGACCTTGCGGCGGCACTTGCGCATCTTCGCCGACGCCTTCGGCGACACCGGCGCGTTGATCGCCTATTCGGTGAAGGCCAACTCAAACATCTCGGTTCTGAAAGTCCTGGCCAGCGAAGGCGCCGGCGCTGATGTTGTCTCCGCCGGCGAGCTACACCGCGCGCTACGCGCCGGCGTCGCGCCTCGAAAAATCGTCTTTTCCGGCGTCGGCAAAACCCGCGATGAGCTGTCCTTCGCGCTCGAAGCAGATATCTATCAATTCAACGTCGAATCCGAGCCGGAACTTATCGCCCTCAACGAGATCGCCCAGGCCAAAGGCCGACGCGCGCCAATTGCGTTACGAATAAACCCCGATGTCGCGGCCGGCGGTCACGAGAATATTTCGACCGGCAAATCCGAAGACAAATTCGGTGTGCCGTGGTCCCGCGCGCGTTCCCTTTACGCCACAGCCCGCAATATGAAAGGCGTTAACATCAAAGGCGTCGATGTTCATATCGGCTCGCAAATTGATGATCTGGCGCCATTTGAGGCCGCGTTTAAAAAGATCGCCGTGCTGATTAACGATCTGCGCAGCGATGGCTGTGCGATTGAACGGCTTGATCTTGGCGGCGGGCTCGGCATTCCCTATGGC
>JAJFFZ010000162.1 GCA_021776395.1 Hyphococcus sp.
GGCTATAATTTCCAATGGGCATGGTCGAGCGGCTGGGCGGCCGGGCAGGAGATTTGAGGCGGGGATGCCTGCATAAAAGATAAAGCTTGATATTTGCAGGTATATGCAAGTGTGACTATACACAGTTCATGGCCCGCACGATTTCCATACCTCTAGGTGTCGATCCCGCGCAATTTGGAGAGCTTAACCCAGATTTTTTCAAAGCCCTTGGCGATCCTGTGCGTTTGGCGCTCGTCGCTTATTTAGCGCATCTGGGAAAGCCGTCCACAGTCACGGAAGTCTCGGGCTGCTGCGGCGTCGATTTTTCAGGCGTGTCCCGGCATTTGAAAATATTACGGGAAGCCGGAATTGTAACCGCCGAAAAACGGGGCCGGAAAACCTATTACGCGCTTGACGCGGACAAGATTACATCATCGCTGCACGGGCTTTCTGATATTTTAGAGGCCTTATCAAAATAGCGCCGGCTGCATTTAATTATTGCATATTTGCGCATATATGCATATGTTTTTGTGAACCAACCACAAGGACAATAAAATGCATGCTGATGAAATTTATTCATCTCTAATCGTCGCTGGCGTATTTGCCGCGATCGCTCTGCTGGAGTTTTTGTTAGGCCTTTATAAGAGTGAAAACCGGTTTGGTCGTGACTGGATAATTGACCTCGTTAGCCTCGCCCAGCTGGCCCTTGTTTTAAAGCCGGCGGCGTTATTTTTATCTGTTGCTGCGGCGTCTTATTTCTGGCCCGCCGGTCACGGCGCGTTGGCAGGCCTGCCATTTTGGGCGGCGTTTTTAATTGTCTTTATCCCAGATGATTTTATGCATTATTGGTATCATCGCATGGCGCATCAGTGGGACTGGATGTGGCCCATGCACCGCACCCATCATACGCCGCAACAATATCAAGTGACCATCGCCTTTCGGGAAAACTGGTCGTGGCTGTTCTTCATGCCGGGGTTTTGGTGGGTGGGACTGATGATCCACCTAGGGTTAGGCAATGTAGTCATTGTCTCTACTATGATCATTGGCGTGCATAATGTTGTCGTCCATTACGGTCTTGAATGGGACAGAAAATTATACAGGATGCCGGGCGTCCGCTCTGTTATGCGGGGTATAGAGCGCATTTTTAACACACCCTCATTACACAGAGGACATCATGGCCTTGGTGAGAATGGCGTGCCGTTCGGCAATTACGCACAAACCCTGTTTATCTGGGATCAACTGTTTGGAACGGCGACATTCCTGGGCGATAAAGTTCCTGAAAAATACGGCACAATCGCGGAAGATAACAGCAAATGGCATCAACAACTCTGGTGGCCTGTGTTTCGCCTGCCTAAAGCAAAACACCCTAGCGAAGGTTTAGAGGCCCCTGAAACGCACGGGATTGGCAAATCATTCGAGCCATGAGGGGGTACCCCAATACAGCTGGGCCGCCGGGCAGGCGGTTTGAGGGGTGCGCTTGACGGGCCGGCACGCCACTTTTGCGATGCCAACACTATCGGCGGCGAGAGGTTTGTACGCCGCCAGCTGTGCAGGCGCCTTCAGAGCAGTTTATGATAAAGCGCGTTGACGGCGGCCAGGTCTTGAACGCCAAGGCCGACAAGGCTCGCGATCGTGAGGTCTGCCGGCGATGTGCGGCCAACATGCTTTCGGTTGAGTATGGCGCCAATCTCAACGAGCTCACTCTCCCGGCCTAACTGTTGCTCACTCAAACCGCGATGGATGTTCCCGTAATTTCGCGCAGAGGATTTTTCATCAACGACAATAAGGTCAGCCCTCGCCAATGCCGCAGGCGATACCTCGCATTTCATCGAATCGTCAGACCCGACAGAGGTGAGGTGTTGTCCTGGAGACAACCAGTCTGCTTCGATGATGGGCGCCTTTGCCGTAGTCGCAACAATAACAATGTCGCTCATCCGAACGGCAGCTTCGGCGGTCTCGGCAATTTTTATCGTAACGTTTGGCAGATCGCGCTGAAGATGCTTTTTTAGCACCACACACCTTTCATGATTGCGGCCCCAGACATGCAGCATCTCAATGGCGCGCGCATGACAGACAGCCTGGGCCTGCAAACGGGCCTGCACGCCAGCGCCAATGATCGCCGCGCTTGTTGCATTTTCGCGCGCCAGAGTATTGGCGATCAATGCGCCGGCGGCGGCGGTGCGATAGTCCGAGATAAGATGATTATCCTGCAAAATCGCCATGGGCCGACAGGTCTCAGCATCAAAAACCGCGATCATCCCGCTTGAAGACGGCTCACCGCGATCCGCAAGGACTTGCGACCATCCCGCCATTTTGACAGTGAAAATGGGGCAGCCCATCATCGCCGCAGATTTTACATGAATGTCAGCGAGCTCGTTCGGGTGCAAAACATAAACCGGCGCTTGCGCCCTGCCTTCAGAAATCGCACGGAAAGCTTCTTCCATAGGCCCAATCAGCGCCTTGATATCGAGATGGGAGCGGATTTCATCTGGCCCCAAGATGCGCAAAGCCGTCATGGCGTTTTCACTCTACCCTCGCCGACAAAGGCGACGGCGCCTTCGACTTCTACGCGCTGGACGTCGTCAGGGGCGCCATAGGCGGTTACATGGATCTCACTCGGGCGACCGATAAAACGCCCCTGCTTTAGGGTGAAGGATTGACCGCTGGCCGCCAGGCCATGTTTGAGGGCGTAGGCGCCGACAACGCCAGCAGCGCTGCCGGTGGCGATGTCTTCTACGACGCCGTCATTGTTCCAATGTCGCCCTTCTAAACGATCAACATCGACGACATAGGCGAACTCAGCGCCGATCCCGGCAAGAAGCTCTTCCAAGTCGGGCCGAACAATTTGTGCATTCTCCAACCCGTCACATACGGGCAGCACAAGGTATTTCAGACCTGTTGAGATTACCTCCAACGGCAGGTCGGCGAGTTGTAGCAGGCTTAGCCCGAAAGCTTTTGCGAATATATTGCGGTATTCATTGGCCGGCGCAGCAAGAAAATCCGGACGGCCTTGATCGAAGCGACCAGAATATCCGTCGTCATTCTTGCAGGTAACGACATTAATAATCCGATCCCCCATCAATTTGAACGCCCATTTTTGTGCATCGGTATTGCCATACAATCTGTGCAGAGTGCAGGCCGCGCCGATAATGGGGTGTCCGGCAAAGGGCAATTCCTCAAACAGATCAAACACGCGCGCGCTGATGTATTCCCCGTCGCGGTGGAGGAAAATCGATTCAAAATGCCGCAATTCCTGCGTGATTGTCAGCATCTGCGTTGCAGTAAGGTCGCCGCAGCCCGGAAACACCGCCAGGCTGTTGCCCGAATAAGGCCTTGAGGAAAATACATCACAGTGAATGAAGCTTAGCGGGCTAGCATGCTCGCCAACCGCCTGGACATTATTTGGAATTTGGCTCATCATATAGTCACCTTTCTATATAGAGAAGTAACTATATGACTGCCGGACTTGAGTCAACAACCCTACAGCTAAAAGCCCTGGCGAATGAAAATCGCCTGATAATTCTTAGCTGGATAACCGATCCGCACCCTCATTTTCCGCCCCAGGAAGATGGCGATCTTGTGACCGACGGCGTTTGCGTCGGATTCATTACTGAAAAGATCGGCCTTTCTCAGCCAACCGTCACAACGCATATGAAAGTGCTCGCCGAGGCCGGATTAGTCACACAGAAGAAAATCAAGAACTGGGTTTTCTACAAGCCAGATCGAGATGTCATTTCTAACCTGCAAACAAAACTGGCGGCATTTCTAAAAACCGATCAACAGCAATGATGCAAATTCATGTGTTGTAGCAAGCCTACGCCGCTTTCTCCGGCGCGCGCGGCGCCTCATAAATCCGCCAGGACCAGTAGCGGTTGCCGCCGGCTCTGCTGGTTTGCAGCCAGCCTTCGCGGCGCAGGCGTCGGTCTATCATCCAGTTGAGATAGCCATGCGCGCATAACATCACGTCGCCGTCATGGGCGTGGCGCGACAGCCTTGCGGTGATGCTCCGTACACGGTCCCAGGTCTCAACGTGGGTTTCAACGCCGCCGGGCGCATAGCCTAAAAACCAGAATGTGCGCGAGATGACGCCCCATGCGGCTGGGTGCAGCTTTATAAATGACGGCGCCGGCGGCGGCGGCAGCGGCGCTTCGACAAATATCGGGTCGGCCGGCGCCTCGCGCTTGCCGCCGGTCGCCTGGCGCGCGGTCTCTATCGAGCGCGGCAGGGTTGACGACAAGACTGTGTGCGCCTCGCTTGCCAGATCAATCAGCCCTTGCGGCGAGCGCTCATCGGGGTGCAGCCCGGCGCGGTCGTAACGCGTCCACCAGTCGCCAAATTCCGCCGCCGTGATCTTCAGATCACGCGAGAGGTCTGGGCGTCCGTGGCGCACGGTGATGATCCGGCCAGTCATATGCCTCTATTCGTTGCCAGTGGGAGCGCTTTATGGCGCAGTTTTTAAGCCGCTATCAAGGCTTTAACATGGGCGGCCGCGCTTGCCGCCAGCGCCGCAAGATCATAGCCGCCCTCCAGCACCGAGACCAGACGCCCGCTGGCTTTGTCTTTCGCAATCGCGGCAATCTCAGTGGTGGCCCAGCTAAAGTCAGCCTCATCAAGCTTTAGCCTGCCCACCGGGTCGGCGTGATGGGCGTCAAACCCGGCGGAAATGATGATGCAATCGGGGTCGAAGTCGGACAACGCCGGCAGAAGTATTTCTCCCCAGGCGCGACGGAACACCTCGCTGCCCTCGCCGGTCGCCAGCGGCGCATTGATAATATTGTCGAAGGCGCCGCGGTCTTCCGCGCGGCCGGTGCCCGGATATTGCGGCCATTCATGGGACGAGGCGTAGAACGCATTTTCGTCATCCCAGAACGCAGCTTGCGTGCCGTTGCCGTGATGGACGTCAAAGTCGAGCACGGCGACGCGTTTTGCTCCATGCGAGCGGGCATGGATGGCGGCGATGGCGGCGGTGTTGAACAGGCAAAACCCCATCGCCCGTAGCGGCTCGGCGTGATGGCCGGGCGGGCGTGATGCGACAAAGGCGTTCGCGGCGGCGCCGCTAGCGCCCGCGGCAAACACCGCATCAACGCCGGCGCAGGCGCCGCCGACCGCACGCAACGCCGCCTCCAGCGAGGACGGCCCCATAAATGTGTCGGCGTCGAGTTGCGCCAGACCCGCCTCGGGCGCTGCTTCCTCAATCGCCAGGCGGTATTGTTCGGCGTGCACGAGCTCAATTTGCTCAGGCGTCGCCAATGGCGCCAGGCGCCGGTCGAGCGCTGCAAATTCCTCCGCCCGCAAAGCTTCATCAACCGCCGCATAGCGCCCGGCATGCTCCACATGACCGGGCGGAACTTCATGGCGTTGAAAGACGGGATGGGAGAACAGCAAGGTTGTCATTGCTTTACCTATCGCCGATCTCAGCCCAATCGACAAGCCGCGCCGCCGTCGCTGAGCCCCAAGCTCGACCGTCGCTGCGGCTCGGTCTATAAGGCGGCCTGGGGCAAGTTGGGGTGCGGATTTATACTATGAAAAAATTCTTGATTGTCGTCGCTGGCGGGCTCGCGGCGCTGGTGCTGGTTATGGTTGCACGCACCGCTATGATGGGCGGCGGCTCTGAAACGGCTGTCACGCGCACTAGTTTTACGGTTTATGACGGCGACGCGATTGCTGCGCGGCTTGGGGCTGCGATCCGGCTTCGCACGGTGTCCAAAAGCCTTGAGGCGACGCCCGACGCGCAAGCCTTTGCCGCGATTGCGCAATTCTTAAGCGAGGCTTATCCGGCGGCGCATGCGGTGATGGAGCGCGAAGTGGTCGGCGATTATTCGCTGGTCTATAAATGGCCCGGAACGGACGGCGCAAAAAAACCGATCGGCTTCATCGCTCATCTTGATGTTGTCCCGGTTGAGACGGGTACGGAAGATGAATGGATGCGGCCGCCGTTTTCCGGCGCCGTTTATGACGGCTCGGTCTGGGGGCGCGGCGCGCTCGACAATAAAGGCCAGGTTATCGCGCTGATGGAAGCGGCTGAGCGGCTTGCCGGTGAGGGCTTCGCGCCGGCGCGCGACATTTATTTTCTGTTCGGCCATGACGAAGAGCTTGGCGGCGGCAATGGCGCGGGCAAAATCGTCAGCCATCTGAAGGCCCGCGGCGTCAGCCTCGCCTGGACCGTTGACGAGGGCTCAGGCCTGGCGCAAGGCATTGTGCCGGGGATTGAAAAACCGGTCGCTCTCATCTCCACCGCCGAGAAGGGCTCGGTGACGTTGCGCTTTACCGCGCGCGGTCAGGGCGGTCATTCCTCAACCCCGGCGCCGGACACCGCCGTCAGCATTCTTGCGCGCGCTGTTCTGGCGGTGACGGACAATCCCTACCCCTTAAAGCTCGACGATAATGTGGTGGCGTTCTTACATGCGCTGGCCGGTGAAATGCCGTTTTCCCGGCGTCTCATTATGACCAACCTATGGCTCACCGGGCCGCTGGTGAAGAACCAGTTGAAAGGCGATGCGCTAACGGCGGCGTCGCTGCACACGACGACGGCGCCGACCATTATCCGCGGCGGTGAGAAGTCAAACATTCTGCCGCAGCAGGCGGTGGCGATTGTCAATTACCGCATTCATCCGCGTGACAATGTCGAGGCGGTGCGTGAACGGGCGGTGCGGCTGATCGATGACGACCGGGTGACAGTAGATATCGCCGGCGGGCGTGAGCCGAGCCCGCAATCTTCAGCGACGGGCGAGGGCTATCGCGCTATCGTAGACACCAGCATTGCGATATTCGGCGATATCGTCACCGCCCCGGCGCTCACCCTTCAGGGTACCGATAGCCGGCATTATGCAGACATCGCCGACGACAATTACCGCTTCACGCCGTTCGTCTATACGCCGGACGACTTGCAGCGCATTCACGGCACCGACGAACGGGTGAAGATTGAGAACCTCAGCCATGCGGCGGCCTGGTATGAGGCGCTGATGCGCCGGACGGCGGGCTGAGCTGAAGGCCGGTGCATAGTGGCTCATCCTTGGAGCGAACCGAAGGTTCGCGTCGCGAAGGATATGAAACACTTGGTTACGCAGAAATAGCGTCACCCACTTAAGCCATCCGCACTCAACCAAGAAGGTCGCGCGTCAGCGTCTCTTCAACGCCCGGCGGCGGGGTCGCATTATCCGGCACGAAGAAATCGACCAGTAATTTCTTCGAGGCATCGACCCGATATTTTTCAAAATCGGTTACGCCGGCGCCATATAAAACCGTGTCGTCGATGAAGAAATTACCGGTGCAGTCGCGCGCTGGTTTTATAAAAATCGCGTGCGCCGCATCGGCCATGATCTCCGGCGTGCGCGATGCGTTGATCATCGCATCGCCGCCAAGCGCAAATCGCACGGCGGCGGTGGCGATGGTTGTGCGCGGCCACAGAGCGTTAAATGCAATTCCGGCATGTTTGAACTCTTCGGCCATGCCGAGCGTGCACATCGACATGTTAAACTTCGCTATCGAATAGGCGACATGGCCGCCGAACCATTTGGGGCTCATATCAAGCGGCGGCGACAGGTTTAAGACATGCGGGTTGTCGGATTTTTTTAAAAACGGGATGCAGGTTTTCGACGTCAGGAATGTGCCGCGGCCGTTGACCTGATGCATCAAATCATAGCGCTTCATTTGCGTCGCTTCTGTGCCGGTAAGCGAAATCGCCGAGGCGTTATTGATGCAGATGTCGATGCCGCCGAAGCGCTCTGCGGTTTTCGCCACAGCCTCAATGACGGACTGTTCATCGCGCACATCGACGATCAGCGGCAGCGCCTGGCCGCCGGCGGCTTCAATTTCTTCCGCCGCCGTATAGATCGTGCCCGGCAGGTGTTTGTGGGGTTCAGCAGTTTTTGCCGCAACGGCGATATTGGCGCCGTCGGCCGCCGCGCGTTTGGCGATGGCAAGGCCGATGCCGCGCGAGGCGCCGGTGATGAAAAGGGTTTTGCCTTTGAGGGTGGTCACTATCGGTCTCCGTCATGAATGGCGGCGCGACGTTAAACCAAATGGCCGTTCAGGTAACCCGTTCGATACGCAATGCTGGCGAAAAATACCCGCCTTACGAAACTTTTCTTCGTAAACGGCTGATCTCAACAAAAAAACGGCGGCCAAACTGGCCGCCGCTTATTCAATAGATCACAAACAGTCTAGGCGCTGGCGCGCTTTCGGCGGGCAGCGGCGCCAACAAGCCCAAGCCCGGCAATGAACAATGGCAGCGCCGCCGGCAACGGCACTTCGCTAATGTCCCCGTTATTGCCGCTCAGTGAGAAACGGTAGTCGCCCGTGCTGCCGCCGAACCCGCCGAGCGCGACAACAAACTGGCCGGTTGACGCGATGTTGAACACGATACGCGACAACAAATCGACGCCGCCGTCATCGTCCTCCGCAAGCATCGATAATTCCGTACCAACCATGTCGCCGACCTCAACGAGGCCATTAGCGACTTCGGAATATAGCGAAAGACCGGTGTCAAACTGACCGGCGATCGCCAATGTCTCAAGCGTTACAACGTCGCCGGCAACGGCGTTAAACACGAACCAGTCATAAGTACTGCTGGCGCCCAACACGCCGTCATATACGCCGCCGCCGGCGCCAAAGGCAACTTCAACCGAGTCAACCGCCTCTCCGGCAGACGGAAAATGCGCGGCATGAGCAGGCGCGACAAGCAAGATTGCAGAAGCGAACGTTGCGCCGGCCGCAAGACGAAATGAGTTAAGAAATGTCATATGAATGTCCCCAATACGATACGTTTTTATGCGTTGCAAAAAACAACCCATAAGTCAATGATCTCTAGAATGATTTTCCACATCCGCAACTAAAGGATGTTTTTAGAAGCAAAATACCCGCTTCCTAATTTTTGCTGTCACATTTTTGGAAATTTATAGTCAACACATCAATGCGCGGCGGCACGCGGAAGCGCATGGGCAGGCCGACCATGCCGGCGCCGGAGGCGGTAAAACCTGAACGCCCCTTATCCTCGCGCAAGCCATAGGCGAAGGCGCCGCGCACGCCGCAGGTGCAGATGTTTGTGGGGTTCAGCAGTTTTTGCCTTAACGCTATATTAGCGCCGTCGGCCGCCGCGCGTTTGGCGATGGCAAGGCCGATGCCGCGCGTGTCTAATGCAGCGCTGAGGCGACCATAGGCAGCTGCGCGGGTCTTGCAATCACTCTATTATCGGACATTGCGCCCCATCCAGGTGATGCGGCTCGTTGCAATCACACCCCAGCACGCCGCAGGCCTCCTGCATGGTGCGCACCCGTTGCACCGTCTCGGAACGCTGCAAGGCGCCGTCCGCAGCGCGCGTTATCCGCGCCTGATAGATCGCCACATGATCGCCCACCACAACACATCCGACGCCCATCTCATCGACATGCCGTTTAATCCTTTCCAACGCGTCCATTTCAAAATTTCCACACTACTTCACAAGCGCCAAAATATACATTTCGGCCCTCTTAGCCCTATCTATTGGGGCGATACTGATAGACCACACTAAAAACCGGCGGCGTTACTTGATTTATTGAAACAGCTTCCGGTTGAGCGCAACATGGCGCCGTGCGGACGCAATAACAAGAATTAATCTTGGTAAAGAGTATAGAATAATTTGAATTAAATACCGGCTACTAGAGCGTGTTCACAAAAAGTGTGGGCGCGTTCGGTTCTCACCAAACCTCACTGGGTTCGAACACGCGACCACTAAAGAATCTAGACTGCGTTCCCGATTCGACAAAAAGTGAACGCAGTCTAGCCGCAGCTGCGCCAGGCGACATTCAACACATCAATGCGCGGCGGCACGCGAAACCGCATCGGTAATCCGACCATGCCCGTGCCGGAGGTGGTAAAAACCTGGACGCTCTTTTCCTCGCGCAAGCCATAGGCGATGTCGCCGCACACGCCGGTCATCAGGCAGGTTAAAACAGGCAATTGGATTTGCCCGCCATGGGTGTGGCCGCCGACCAGCAAATCGGCGTGCATACCGGGCCGGAAGTCATGCATTGTCGCCGGATTATGGGTCAGGACGAGGCGCGGGTTCGCCGTCGCGGCATCAAGCAGCGACAGCTTCTGGCGCCCCGCCCATTGATCGGACAGCCCGACCAGTTCAATCGCAAAGCCGCTGTCGGACAGCGTTAACGGCTGATTGTCGATCAACCGGACGCCGAGCGCCGGCAAAGTCTTGTTTAACGGCGCGCTTAAATCCGGCCCCGGCAGACCGAGATCGTGATTGCCAAGCACCGCATAAATCGGCGCCTTGATATCGGCGAACGCTGCGAAGGCCTCAATAAAGCGATCCGGGTGCAGGAAATAAATATAATCGCCAGCCATAAACACCATGTCGGGGCGCGCCGCATTCACCGCCGCGGCAATCCGCGCAATCGGCATCGCATTGCTAAATAGCCCGTTATGGGTATCGGAAAAGACCGCAATGCGCACCGCGCCGGGGCGCTCAAAACATTGATTGAGCACGACCTCATGCTCGGCCGTCAACAAAATGCGCGGCTCAACGAAGCGCGCATAGGCTAGGAGTGTTGTTACAGTTACAAACCCCGCCCACGCATAGCGCGCCAGCCCGCGACGGCGCAGCACCAGCCAAAGCGCCATCGGCGCGGCGATAAAATATAGGTAGCTGGCATAGTATATCGCCAGTTTGAGAATTTCGAGCGGGCCGGCGCCGGTCATTTAGACAACAGAAATAACAAGGTTAGGTTCGGTCTTCTGTATCGGGCTCATCTTCTGTTTTTGTCAGCAACAATCCGGTCGCAGTTTCGGTCACCTCTAGCCAATCGCCGATTTTTACGCCGAGCTTCTGCATCATTTCCGGCGGCAGCGGTGCAAACGCACCGTCATCGGCTGCCTCAAGTGTAATTTTCCATATCATGACATTCATCTCCCTACCGCCAGCGGCGTTTGCGGGCCTCTTCCACCGCTTCCCAGACCCTCATCGCGTTGCCGCCGAGGATTTTTTCTATCGCCGCCTCGTCATAGCCGCGGGCGATCAATCCATCGATCAGCACCGGGTAGGATGAGACATCTTTCAGGCCTTCGGGCAGACTATCGCCGACGCCGTCATAATCTGAACCGATGCCAACCGTATCGACACCGGCAAGCTCGACCACGCGGTCAATGTGGTTGAGGACATCATCAAGCCCGGCATAGGGATAGGGGTGGCTCTCGCGCCAGGCGTCGTTAAAGGCGGCGTACTCCTCGTCGGTCATTGCGGCGCCGTTTTTTTCCTCTTGCACCTCGCGTGCAGCGTCGCGCGGTTTGGAATAGGTGTTGGCCTCCTCGGTCAAAAACGGCGAGCCGTAATTGATCATGATGACACCGCCATTTTCGCCGATCTTGACTACCAGCTCATCCGGCAGGTTGCGTTGGAACCCCGGCGTGAAGTGTCGCAGAGAGGAATGCGATGCAATCACCGGCGCGCGCGCGACCGACAAAACATCTTCAATCGCCGCATCGGTGATGTGGCTGACATCAACCATCACGCCAAGATTGTTCATGGCACGGACGACTTCAAAGCCAAACGGCGACAGCCCGCCCCATTTCTCGTTCTCGTCATAGGACGAGTCTGAAATATGGTTGGCTTTGGAATGCGCCAGCGTGATGTAGCGGATGCCGCGATCATAGAAATGTTTCAGCGTGTCGAGATCGCCCTCAATCGGCGCACCATTCTCCATCCCCAGCGGCAGGGCGATTTTGCCCTCGCCGGCGATGCGGCGAACATCTTTGGGTGAATAGGCGATTTCGAACTTGTCCGGATTTTGCGCGGCGACGCCTTCCATCAGGCCGATCAAAATATCCGCGCGGGCGCGCGAGCCGCCCTTTTCCTCAAAGGCGGCGGCGACATAAATCGACATGAACGGCGCATCAAGACCACCGGCTTTGGCGCGCGCATAATCAAAATCAATCACCTTGTCGCCCGCGGCAATGTCGGCGCCGTCATTGGCGATGGTCGAGGGCCCGTCAATATGACCGTCAACAATAAGCATCGACTGCGCCAGCGCCATAGCGCGCTCGGACGGTTCGGCGGCGGCGAGCCCCGGCGTCAACAGTAAGAGAAAGGTGAGAAGTGCTCTGTTCATTGCGGCGCGCCCCTATTTGCTGATTTTGCCTGACCGGAACCGGACGTTCCGGCGGCTGATTGCGGCGACGTTATCCTATCGCGCCGATCAGCTCCAGCCCTTGCGTGTTCACGCAATTTTGACCAGAAAACCGCCAATGATTATTTCGCACAAATACAAGTTCATTTTTCTGCGCACTGAAAAGACCGCCGGCACCAGCCTGACGGCGGCGCTTGAAGCGATGGTCGACCCCGGCGACGTGGTTGCGGATATGAGCCGGCCGGGCTGGGCGAAATTCTCGCCCGTCCATCACGGGGCCCTCAAACGCAAACTCCCGCAGCTGTTCGGACTGCATGTTCACGCCACAGCCGCGCAAGCCAAAGCCGTTATCGGGGCTGCAAAATTCAACAGCTATTTTAAATTCGCCGTCGAGCGCAATCCGTGGGACCGGCAGGCATCGCTTTATTTCCAACGCAAGAACAAGCGCGGCCAAGATGGTGATGCGGATTTTGACCGCGACATGAAATCGCTGTTGTTTCGTTCAACCGAATATGTGCGGCTCAACAACTGGTCGATTTATACGATCAACAACGACATCGTCGCCGATGAAATCATCCGCTATGAAAATTTGGACGCCGGCCTTCAAAAAATTCTCGCCCATATCGGTTTAATGGGCGCGCTAAACATGCCGAGCCTGCGCTCAGGCTTCCGCGACGATGAAGACTACCGCAGGCATTATTCAGACGCGACCCGCGCGATGGTTGCGCGCTGGTACAGAAAAGAAATTGATGCGCTGGGGTTTGCGTTTTAGGGGCGGCGCCAACTCACCCCTTCAAAGGGCGAAGGGATTCACACATCTCCTTTTGCCCTTGTAAGAAAACCAAACGTCAGAACATGCTGAACCGCCGCAAGGCCCCCATCGACCCTTCGGGCCACTTCCCCCGTAAACGGGGGAAGAAGGGTCTTGTCGCAAGCTCAACCTAATTCCTCCCCCGTGATAACGGGGGAGGTGTCAGCGAAGCTGACGGAGGGGGCTACTGCGCCGCAATGAACGTTCAAATGGGATGCTCACCAACCTCGCCGCCTCACGCGCTCAGCAGCGCCGGATCAATCCGCGCCACCGTCTCTGCGCCCGCCGTAATGGTTGGCGTCAGCCCCGCGGCCTCCACCAGATAATTGTCGGCGAAGAATTTTGCGATGGCGATTTTGGCTTCGAAATAGCCTTGATCATCGCCTTCTTCGTTGGCGCCAATCACCGCTGCAAGCGCGCCGCGCGTGAGGTAGTAACCGCCGGCGACATTGCCGAATTGTTTGAGATAGGGCGTTGCGCCAGCCAACACATCTTCCTGGTTGCGTTTTGCTGCCGCCAACAGCCAATCGGTGGACGCTTCCAGCGCATCAACCGCCTCGCTGAGCCTGGCGCCAATCGCCGCCACTTCCGGGCGCTTGGCGGCTTTGGCGAGGGCGGCTTCATCTTTGACTTTCTGGATGAACCCGTGCGCCGCCGCACCGCCATCGCCCTGCAATTTGCGCCCAACCAGATCGATCGCCTGAATGCCGTTGGTGCCTTCATAAATCGCGGCGATGCGCGCATCGCGCATATGCTGGGCGGCGCCGGTCTCTTC
>JAJFFZ010000163.1 GCA_021776395.1 Hyphococcus sp.
CGGCGATCTCCAACAGCGCCGCGACGCCGGTGGCGTTATCGACCGCGCCATTATAAATCTTGTCGTCGCCCTCCGTGGTCGGATTAACGCCGAGATGGTCCCAATGTCCCATGTAAAGAACATAATCGTCAGGATATTGCGATCCTTCGATAACGCCGATGACATTGGCGTCCTCGCTGCGGCGGATGGCGGTGTTGAGCGCGGCCGATGCGGTAAGGCCCGGCATCGCGACGGATTTGAAGTCAGGTGAGGTCGCAGCTTTGCCAAGCGCGTCTAAATTAAGCCCGGCGGCGTCAAACAATTCATGCGCCGCTTCATTAGAGAGCCACCCCTCGGCGATCACCTGCTCGGCGCCGCCATCGGGACGCTCGAGGTCGAGCTGAGCGCCGGACCATGAGCCTTCTACGACGCTCCAGCCATAGGCGGCCGGCGCAGTGTCGTGGATGACGATAGCGGCGGCGGCGCCCTGGCGTGCGGCCTCTTCATATTTATAGGTCCAGCGGCCGTAATAGGTCATCGCGTTGCCGTTAAAAAGGTCCGGATCCTGGGTTGCAAAGCCCGGGTCGTTCACCAGCATGACAACGGTTTTGCCCGTAACGTCGACGCCTTCATAATCGTTCCAGCCATATTCCGGCGCGATGACGCCATAGCCGACAAACACCATCTCCGTGTTTTCAAAACTAAGGCTCTCTTCAACGCGCTTGGTCCAGTAGACGATGTCTTTTTTGTATTCGAGATCGCGCGCGCCAGCTGGCGAATTGATGCGGAAATAGGACGTGTCCTGATTAAGTGTCGCCTCGACCATGGGAACGCGCTGAAAGAAGCTGTCGCCGACCGGCTTCAAACCGAGGCGCGTGTACTGATCAGCGATATAGGCGCGCGCCTTTTCGCCGCCTGGCGTGGCCGGCGCGCGGCCCTCATATGCGTCTGATGCGAGAGTTGCGATGTGGAGGGCGAGATCGTCTCCGGTGATGTCGGGGCTGGTTTTGTTCGCAGGCGCCGCATCTGTGGCGGCCTTGGTGTCGGGCGCCTCGACTTCGGCGCTACACGCCGCCAGCAAAGCGAAACAGGGCGTTAAAAACCCCAACCGGTTGAATCTCATCATCGATCTCCTCCGCATTATGGTTAGCGCGCGATCTTGCATGGCCGGCGGCTTGAGACAAGTCGAATATGACGTCCCGCGGCCCGACAACCTGTGGTCATGGCCCGATTTTTGGATTAATAGCCGTGACGTGGCCGCAATGGGTTTGACTGCGTCTTCGTCGACCCACAATGGGCGCGCCGCCTCAATTTTGAGGCATCGGGAGGAAGATGAATGAGCGTTTCAGTTTCGCCAGCGCATAGCGCTGCGAGATCGTTTGAGCTATGCGCGCCGCAGCGTCTGTCGAACCTGACGGCGGAGGCGCTTTATCAACATGCCGTTGAACGCGGCGAGGGCGACATCGCCAAAGACGGGCCATTGGTAGTGAAGACCGGTGAACATACCGGCCGCTCGGCGCAGGATAAATTTATTGTCCGCCACGAAGACATCGACGCCAAAATCTGGTGGGACGCCAATCAGGCGATCACCCCGGAGCAGTTTGAGCGTCTCCACGCCGACATGCTTAGCTATGCGACGGGCCACGATCTTTTCATGCAGGATTTACGCGGCGGCGCGGACAAAAAATACGCCATCAACGTGCGCGTCTTTACCGAATATGCATGGCATAGCCTGTTCATCCAGCATCTGCTGGTGCGCCCGCCAATGGATGAGCGTGGGCCTGCGCCGGATTTCACGGTGGTTGACTTGCCGGGTTTTGAAGCTGACCCGGCAGTGCATGGCTGCCGCGGCAAGACCGTAATCGCGGTCGATTTTGTCCGCCGTCTCGTCCTCATCGGCGGCACGTCTTACGCTGGCGAGATGAAAAAATCAGTATTCACCATATTAAATTTTCTGCTGCCCGAAGACGGCGTGATGCCGATGCATTGCTCGGTCAATGTCGGCGAGCGCGCCGACCCGGCAATTTTCTTCGGCCTTTCCGGCACCGGCAAGACAACGCTTTCGGCCGACCCCAAACGCACATTGATTGGCGATGATGAACATGGCTGGGGCCCGAACGGGCTGTTTAACTTTGAGGGCGGCTGTTACGCCAAGATGATCCGCCTGTCGTCCTCCGCGGAGCCTGAAATTTACGCCACCACCAAGCGGTTTGGGACGGTGCTTGAAAATGTGGTGATGGACCCGGACACCCGCGAGCTTGACCTTGATGACGCCAGCCTTGCGGAAAACTCGCGCGGCGCCTATCCGATCGATTTCATTCCAAACGCCAGCCTTGATGGCCGCACCGGACATCCGCGCAACATCATTATGCTGACTTGCGATGCGTTCGGGGTAATGCCGCCGATTGCAAAGCTCACCCCGGCGCAGGCGATGTATATGTTCCTGTCGGGCTATACCGCGAAGGTTGCGGGCACCGAAAAGGGCCTTGGCGATGAACCGCAAGCGACATTTTCCACCTGCTTTGGCGCGCCGTTCATGCCGCGCCATCCGTCGGAATATGGCAAGCTGTTGGGCGCTTTAATTGATAAGCATGATGTTGATTGCTGGCTGGTGAATACCGGCTGGACCGGCGGGCCCTATGGGACGGGCATGCGCATGCCGATCAAAGCGACCCGCGCACTGCTCGCCGCCGCGCTTGACGGCTCCCTCAATGATGCGCCGATGACCATCGATCCGATTTTCGGTTTCGCCGTACCGAGCGATGTTGCAAAGGTTGACCCGAAGATTTTAACCCCGCGCAACACCTGGGACGACCCGTCCGCCTATGACGCTCAGGCGCAAAAGCTCGCGGCGATGTTTGTCGAAAACTTTAAAGTCTTCGAAGGCTATGTTGATGATGCAGTGAAAGCTGCCGCGCCGAAAGTTTAACCTCTAAGCGCGCGTATCCATGCGCTGGCCGGGCTCGGCGTCGTCATCCGGCTTGGCGCCGGCGCCTGAGGACACCGTCACCATCGCTGCGCGCAACACCCGCTCGCCGATGGTGAAGCCCGGCTGGGCGACGTCGATTACATGGCCGACCGGCACGGTCCCATCCGGAATTTGCGCCACCGCCTGGTGCAGATTGGGGTCGAATTTCTCGCCCTTGGGAAAGACCCGGCGAATGCCGTGGCGTTCCATCACTGCCAAAAGCTCTTTTTCCGTCATCTGAAGGCCTGCGACAATGCCCGACAGCGCCTCGGTTGAGGTCGGCGTATCGTCGCCGCCGGCGGCGTGGAGGGCGCGCTCGAAATTGTCAGTCACGCCAAGAAGGTCGCGCGCGAAACTGGCGATCGCATAGCGCCCGGCATCGGCTTTTTCGCGCTCGCCGCGGCGGCGGGTGTTTTCCAGCTCCGCCGCCAGGCGCAACACCCGGTCATTCAGCTCAGCCAGTTGCCGCTCATGGCGCAAGAATTTGTCCGCATCGCCTTTTTTTGCGTCCCTCTTCTCATCGCTTTGGGAAGCGCTGGCGATCTCGTCGGCGACGGCGCGGTCATCCTCGGTGAGGTCAACCGGCTTGTCGCCTTCAACCGGGTTCTGGTCTTTATTGGGGGGGTAATCGTGATCACTCATATTCAGGTTCTAATTCTCTTGGCTGTTTCGCTGACGGGCAAGCGCCATTTACGGCTCCGCTGCGGTTATTTCAACATCCGCGAGACAACTTCGGCGGTATAATCGACGATTGGGATGACTTTGGCGTAATTCAGCCGGGTTGGGCCGATCACCCCCAGGACCCCAACGATTTTACGGGTCTCGTCGCGATAGGGCGCGGCGATCACCGATGAGCCCGATAGCGAGAACAAATTGCTCTCCGAGCCGATAAAAATTTTAACCCCCTCGCCGTCTTTGGCCGCGGTCAAAAGCTCGATCACGTCGCGCTTCTGCTCAAGGTCGTCAAACAGCATCTGCACCCGTTCAATATCCTGAAGCGCGCTTTCCTCAATCAGCCGTCCGCGCCCGCGCACGATCAACGACCAGTCCTCGCCGCCAGTGACCGTAGCGACGCCCTGGCGGACAAGCTTGGCGGTGATCGCATCGAGCTCGGCGCGGTTGTTTTCGACTTCGTCAAGAATTTGCGCGCGGGTCTCGTTCAGGGAACGCCCGCGCAGGCGCGCATTGAGATAATTGCCGGCAGCGATCAGCGCCGAGGCGGGAAGGTTCTCCGGGGTTTCAATCAGCCGGTTTTCAACCCGGCCATCGTCAAACACCAAAATCACCAGCGACTTGCCGGGCCGGGTGGAGACAAATTCAATCTGGCGCAGCGGCGTGTCGGATTTTTGCGTCAGCACCAGGCTCGCCGCCTGGGTGAGGCCGGTTAGTTTTGTCGCCGCCTGGGCCAGCACATTTTCGACATCGTCATCACGGGCCTCCCGCTCAATGGCGCGGCGTTCCTCGCCGGTGAGCTCGCCAACCTGCATCAGCACGTCGACAAACAGCCTCAACCCCCGCTCCGTCGGCAGCCGCCCGGCCGAGACATGCGGCGCATGTAAGAGCCCCGCATCGGTGAGGTCGGCCATGACATTGCGGATGGTGGCGGCGGAGAACGGAATGGTCTGGTCATGGCTCAGCGTGCGCGAGCCGACCGGCTCGCCGGTGGCGAGATAGGTTTCCACCAGCTGGCGAAAGATATCGCGCGAGCGCTCGTCAATATCGTTGAATACGTCCATGGCCCTATTCATTTCGCCTCTAGTGGAAAATAGGCGTAGTTGCGCAAACATTCAAAGGGGTAGGCAAAGGGGTGCGATTTCCTCGATTGCGGGTCGACAAGCCGGCCTGCGCAGCGCTAGGAACGCCTCACTTTATCTTGGAGAATATTATGAGACCGTCAGGCCGCACCTTCAATGAACTGCGCTCGATTGAGCTGGTTCCGGGTTTTTCAAAACATGCCGAGGGCTCGTGCCTGGTGAAATGCGGCGACACCCATGTGCTTTGCACCGCAAGCTGGGATGAAACCACGCCGCCATGGCTGCGCGGCGGCGGCCGCGGCTGGGTGACGGCGGAATATGGCATGCTGCCGCGCTCCACTGGCGGGCGCATGAAGCGCGAGGCCAAGCGCGGGCAATCGGGCCGCACCCAGGAGATCCAGCGGTTGATCGGCCGCTCGCTGCGCGCGGTGGTGGATTTAAAAGTCCTTGGCGAGCGTCAGATTCTTGTCGACTGCGATGTCATTCAGGCCGATGGCGGCACCCGAACCGCGTCGATTACCGGCGCCTGGGTGGCGATGAACGAGGCTTGCAAATGGGCGCTGTCGCAAGGGATCATCAAAACCAGCCCGATTTCTGATCGGGTGGCGGCGATTTCCTGCGGGCTGGTCGCCGGCGCGCCGGCGCTGGATCTCGATTATGACGAGGATTCCTCAGCCCAAGCTGACGCCAATTTTGTTATCACAGGTTCGGGCGGACTGGTTGAGGTGCAGGCGACGGCGGAGGGTGATCCGTTCACAGAGGAGCAATTTGCAGCGCTGATGTCGCTGGCCAAAGACGGCTGCGCTGAAATTTCTAAGATGCAGGCGGAAATCGCCGGCTAAGCGCAATGGCTTGCTACAAGCCTGATGTTTTCGTCCGAGCGAGGGCTATTCCCCTCCCTTGAAAAGGGAGGGGTTAGGGGGGGATCAAACCTATCAGCAAATTTAAACGCTCGCATTTGCCGAACGCCCGTGATCCCCTCCCTAACCCTCCCCTTTTCAAGGGGAGGGAACAACCACGTCTCATTATTTCAAACTGATGCACCACCAAATTCCAGCTGATTTGATCGACGACGACGGTACATGCTAAGCGCCGTATCAGGCGCCGCTAGCGGCCCCGCCCCAAGAGGAGTTTCGATGCTTCAGGAAGACGTCGCTCCAGCTGAAAGCCAGCCCGACGTTTCGGGCATTGAAACCCTGTTCGGCTTCGACGCTTTGCGTGACAAATCCGCTGAGTGGCTAGCCTCGTTGCAAAGCCAGATGCTTTCCACAGATGTCGCCATTCAGGCGGGCATCCTGTTTTTTGCGCTGGCGCCGGCGACGGTTTTTGGCCCGCAGCTGCAAAAACTGATCCGCAGCCAGATTGCGCCGCGCGCGCCGTTTGGTGTTTTGCGCCGCGCAGCAAACGCGTTTGCGCATATTGCAACGCCGATTGCGCTACTTATCACGCTGCAAACAGCGGTCGTTATTCTTGACGGGGTCGGTATTTCCAATGGGTTAGTCGAGGCTGGCGTCAGCCTGTTGAGCGCCTGGATCGTCATCCGGCTGGTGGCGCTGGTTATCCGCTCGCCGTTCTGGTCGCGGGTGGCGATATCCGTCGCCTGGCCGATAGCGGCGCTGGATATTCTCGGCGTCCTCGACGATGTCGTTCGCCAGCTTGATGCGTTCTCCATTCCTCTCGGCACGGACGAAGCTGGCAATACGCAACATTTTTCAGCGCTAGACTTTGTGCGCATGCTGGCGATCTTCGCGCTTTTGTTCTGGGGCGCGAGCTTCGCCAGCAAATTCGTCAAAGGCCGCATCAGTGCAATTGATGAGCTGACGGTCTCATTTAAGGCGTTATTGTCAAAAATCCTTGATGTGATGTTGCCGATTATCGCGCTGATCGTAGCGTTGCAGATTGTCGGCTTTCCGTTTGGCACGCTGGCGATCTTCGGCGGCGCGGTCGGCCTCGGCATTGGCCTCGGCATGCAGCGTACAGTGTCGAACTTTTTTGCAGGCTTTACGCTGATTGCGGATAAATCGATTAAGCCGGGCGACGTCATCGAGGTTGGGGGCACCTATGGCTGGGTGACGCAGATGAATTCGCGTTATGTTTCAATCCGCACCCGCGACGGCACCGCGCACCTGATCCCGAACGATATTTTTATCAATGAAGGGGTGACCAACTGGTCGCACTCTGACCGCGTCGTTCGTCTGCATGCGCCGTTCGGGGTTTCCTACAACACGCAAGATTTGCGCGGGCTCGCCAAACGCGCCGAGGAAACTGCACTGAGCGTTGAGCGGGTTTTGAAATCTCCCGTGCCGCGCTGCAATCTGATGGAGTTCGGCGATAATTCCGTCAATTTTGATCTGCGGTTCTGGATTAACGACGCCGCTAACGGCACCTCTAATGTGCGCAGCGACGTGTTGCTGGCGATCTGGGATATGCTTCGCCAACAAGGCGTCGAAATCCCGTTCCCACAGCGCGATTTGCACATAAAATCAGCGCCTAAGGTCTTGCGCGACGCCCTTGAAAATGAGGCGGCAAGCCCGGTTTCAACTTCCCGCGAGGACTAGACCGCGGCGTCATTACGCCTTTTCACCGCCCCGCCGGCGGGCTATGATGATCGTCGGGCAAAAATACGGCGATAGTCGGGAGACGATGATGATCAAGATTTTGACAATGGGCGGCATAGCGTTGCTGATGGCGGCATGCGCAACCGCAACGCCATATGCGCCAGCGGCGAGCGATCGTGGTTATGGATTTTCAGAACAGCAAATCGAGCAAGGCCGATACCGGATTACGTTTCGCGGCAACTCCTCGACAGCGCGCGAAACGGTGGAGAACTCCCTGCTCTACCGGGCGGCGGAGCTAACCGTTCAGGGCGGTTACGATTATTTTGTGGTGGTTGAAAACGACACTGAGGCGCGCACAAACTATTCCAGCACATCGACCTATCCGGGGGCCTATTCACCATTCTATGGACGCTATAGTTACGGGCATGGGTTCCATGGCTCGTCTTACGCCTTTCCCTATTACGCCTATGGTTTCGGCTGGGGCTATCCCTATGACGGCTATACGCGTGAAATTACCCGATACTCTGCGGTTGCATTCGTGGCTATGTATCGCGGTGAAAAACCTGCGGACAATTCACGGGCGTTTTCCGCACGCGAAGTCATCAAAAATCTTGGGCCAGTGGTGTTGGGCGAGCAGCCGGCGGCGGCTGGCTATTAAAACGATTTAAACCGCATGTAGGATTGCTTGCGGTTTCTGGTTTTTGGATTCATAGACAACAACAAAACCGCGCGGCGTGTGTCTGACGACCACGCCGCATTGTTGGCCGATGTGGATCTCCGATCCAAGCGGCGGGCGACGCGGCGCTTCGACAGATACGCCGTCTACGGACATATCGATAATCCGGACATAGAGCGATGAACCGTCAGCAAGACGGCTGCTGGTGCGGACGTCTGAACGACGGTGCCGCAGTGTCGTGCGCCGGTCGCCGAGCCCTTCAGCAAAGGGCTGGTTGGCCAGTAAAATGAGCTTTTCGGTGAGTTGCGTGCGGCGCTTTTTTGACAACATAAACGACACCGCAAACCCATCGGGGAAAGTTCGCGCCACCGTTCCTTCGATGATATCAAGGTCTTTGACCCGAACAATAACCGCGTCGCCGGGCGCCGCGTTGGTGTCGGCGATCAGCGCCATATCTCCTGGCGAGATATTCAACAGGCGGCCCTCAAACTCATCGACGGCGTTAATGACAATATGCGCCGGCATATTGAGGCTAACGCGCTTGAAGCGACGGGCGTCGGATTTCGCCATTGATAATTATCCTAATATAGACATAGTCTTGCCGATAGCTGCAAACTATCGGCCAGCATTCAAACCTTCTCTAAAAGGTAAGATACATTTTTATCGATCTTCGTGGATTTATTGGGCTACGGACGCGCCGGGTTTGCGGGCGCGGACAAGCTTTTGTATGGTTAATCAACGGGGGCCCCGCCAAACAATCTCGGGAGTTTTTGCAACATGAAAAAAACTATCGCCGCAGTTATGACGGCTGCGATGGCGGCAATGACCACAGTTAACGCGAGCGATCCCTATTTGTGGCTTGAGGAGGTTGAAAGCGGGCAGGCGCTCGACTGGGTGCGCGCGCAAAACAAACGCTCGCTGGCGGAGCTGGAGAGCGATCCGCGTTTTGCCGACCTCTATAAAGACGTGCTTTCGGTGTTAACCTCCGATGCGCGCCTGGCGTATGGAGAAATCCATAACGGCCAAGTCTATAATTTCTGGCAGGACGAAACCCATATCCGCGGGCTGTGGCGGCGCGCAGACGTTGAGAGTTACCGCAATGGCGAGCCGGATTGGGAAACGCTGATAGATTTTGACGCGCTGGCCAAAGCCGAGGGCGAAAACTGGATCAAGGGCGAGATTGCCTGCCTGTCTCCGGCATATCGCCACTGCATGGTTGAGCTTTCCGATGGCGGCAAAGACGCCGCCTATTGGCGCGAATTCGATCTTGAAACCAAGACTTTTGTTGAGGACGGATTTTATCTGCCGGAAGCAAAGTCGTGGCTCTCATGGGTTGATGCAGATACGCTCCTTGTCGCGACCGACTGGGGCGCGGATGCGCTGACGACGTCGGGCTATCCAAGACAAGTCCGGCGATGGAAGCGCGGCGCCTCAAAGGACGACGCTGAGATCATCATGACGGTCGGCGTTGATGATGTCTGGGCGTTCCCGGTGGTCGAGCATGACGGCGACGACACGTATGAATTTATCTTGCGCGGCCCGTCATTCTTTGAGCGGGAATATCATCAGGTCGGCGCTGACGGCGCTCTCGCCAAGCTGCCGCTGCCGCTTAATGCGGACATGCAAGGCGTCCTCGACGGCGTTGCGATTTTTCTCCTGCGTGAAGACTGGGTCTATCGCGGCCATGATTATGCGCAAGGCGCGCTGATCGGCTATGATCTCAAAAGCGGCGCGGTTGAGAATATCTTTGCCGCCAGCGATAGGCAGTCGATTGAAGATGTTGGTGTCGGCAGATCGGATCTGATTGTTCAATATCTTGATGATGTTTCAGGAAAGGCCGCACGGATTTCCCGCAGCAAAAAAGGCGGGTGGAAGTCCAAAGACATAAAATTACCCGCCAATGGCGTTGTCGCTCTTGTCTCGGCCGGCGGCGGGACTGACGATGCCATGCTGTCATTTGAAAGCATGACGACGCCGGATTCGCTTTTTTACGTAACGGCGAAAAACAAGGTTTCAATAATTGCCGAGACG
The DNA here is from genome assembly GCA_021776395.1 of Hyphococcus sp. Taxonomy (GTDB): domain Bacteria; phylum Pseudomonadota; class Alphaproteobacteria; order Caulobacterales; family Parvularculaceae; genus Hyphococcus. The sequence goes on from JAJFFZ010000163.1 coordinate 9,967, forward strand.
GCGCCGTTTTACGACGCAACGGGCGTCATGGTGGAGCAGCGCTTTGCAACTTCCGCAGACGGAACAAAAATTCCCTATTTTATTATGGGCCAGGATGCGGTCCTGAAACAGGGCAATGCGCCGACCATCCAATATGGCTATGGCGGATTTCTCATTCCGATCCTGCCGGCCTATTATGAAGACCCGGCGCGGCCGCAAAATGGCGCCCTGGCCGGGCTGATGTGGGTCAAACGCGGCGGCGTTATGGTGCTTTCCAACATTCGCGGCGGTTCGGAATATGGCCCGCGCTGGCACAAAGAGGCGCTAAAACAAAACCGTCAGCGGGCGTTTGATGATTTTATTGCGAGCTCGGAAGACCTGATTGAAACCGGCGTCACCAGCCCTTCAAGGCTCGGCATTATCGGCCGCTCCAACGGCGGATTGCTGATGGGCGTGATGCTCACCCAGCGGCCCGAGCTTTACGCCGCGATCGATATCGGCGTGCCGCTGTTCGACATGAAGCGCTATAACAAGCTGCTCGCGGGCGCTTCCTGGATGGGCGAATATGGCAATCCGGATATCGAAGAAGAGTGGGACTATATTTCCAAATATTCGCCCTATCAGAACCTCGAAGCGGGCCAGCCCTATCCGAAAGTGTTGCTCTATACCTCCACCAAGGATGACCGCGTTCATCCCGGTCATGCGCGCAAGGCCGCCGCCAGGCTCGCCGAGCTTGGCTATGATTTTTACTACTATGAGAACATTGAAGGCGGACATGGCGGCGCCGCCAACCAGAAGCAACTCGCCCGCCGCACGGCGCTGGAATACATCTATTTCTTCCGCCAGCTGATGGATGAGACGCAGTGAGCGAAATAAACGCGCGCCATTCCCTTTTTGTACAAAATTACCCTAGACCCAGTTCACAAATCACCGAATCGGAGAACGTGGTCTAGTTTTTTGTTTTTACGCGCATTTTCGCGCAAAACCGGTTTCCACTTTTGCGAATGCGCTCTAGAGTTCGCGAGATTTTGATCTGAGGAGCTGTCTGCATGACCCCTGCCCTTATCGCCTATTGGGTGATTACGATCTTGTTGTTCGGCGTCTTGTTTGCGCTGGCGCGAAATTTCAAAATGCGGCTCTGGGCGCGCGTCCTTATAGGCCTCGGTCTCGGCGGGGCGATGGGGTTTGCGTTTGGCGGCGGCGCGGCGGGGTGCGCTGACGGTGTGGCTTGCGTGCCGGCGTCGTCGAAGTTTATCGGTGATGCGTTTGTGCGGCTTATCCGTATGCTGATTGTACCGCTCATCTTCACCACGCTGACCGCGGGCGTCATCGCCATGGGCGATCCCAAACGCCTCGGTTCGCTCGGCGGGCGCGCGATTGGGCTTTATGTCGGCACGACCATCATTGCGGTCAGCCTCGGGCTTGTCTTCGGGCTTATCTTCCGCCCCGGCATTGGCATCGACCTTTCGGCGGTGGGCCCGGATGCGGTGGCCTCTGTCCAAGGCAAGCTTGCGCTGGCGGAAGCTTCCGGCGGCGTTGTTGACCGGCTGCTCGCCATCATCCCGCAAAACCCGGTAGCAGCGCTCGCCTCAACTGATGTTCTGGCGATCATTTTCTGGGCGATCTTGTTCGGCGTCGGCATATTGATGGCCGGCGAGCGCGGCAAGCCCGTCGCCTCGGTGATTGAATCGGCGGCGGAAGCGGTTTTAAAAGTCACCGAGATCGTCATGGAAGTTGCGCCTTATGGCGTTTATGCGCTGATGGCGTGGGTAATCTCGACCCAGGGGCTCGATATTATCGTCAATCTCGGCAAGCTGGCGATGGCGCTCTACCTTGCCTGTTTCGTGCATGCGATTGTCACCTACGGATCGATCATTCGTTTTGTTGTGAACCTGCCGGTGCGGCGCTTTTTCGGCGGCATTGTCGATGCTCTGGCGGTCGCTTATTCCACCGCCTCATCAAATGCGACGCTGCCGGTCACCATCGCTAACGTGTCGGAAAATCTCGGCGTCGATAAGTCGGTCGCCGGCTCAGTGTTGCCGCTCGGCGCCACCATCAACATGGACGGAACGTCGATTTATCTCGGGCTGATTGCGCTGTTTGCCTCGCAAGCGCTGGGCATTCCGCTCGACGCCGGCGATTACCTGATGATCGCGCTAACCGCGACGCTGGCCTCCATTGGCGCTGCGGGCATTCCCTCTGCGGGGCTGTTATTGGCGGCGACGGTGCTGTCGGTGTTCGGCGTAACGGCGGAGCAATCGGTGCTCATCATCGCGCTGATTTTCCCGTTCGACCGCCTCCTCGACATGATGCGCACGGCAACCAACGTCACCGGCGACGCCGCCGTTGCGGTCACGGTCGCCAAATGGGAAGGCGCGCTCGATGAAGAGGTCTTTAAGGCGAAGTCGGTGGCTTAGGATTTATCTTTGCGTCCGTCTACGGAGCGCTCGCCATAATCGCCGAACGGTCGGTCGCGCTCGCGCACGGCTTCGCGAAAGCCCGCGTCTTCGCAGCGCTTAACGAAATCCAGCCCCTCCTGGGTGTGCCGGGCGACGCCGTCAAACAGCGTGCCCAACAGCCGTGAGCGGGCCGGGTCATACATCTGCCGGGCAACCTCATTGAGGTTGAGCTTGACCATCTGCAACTGATTTAAGGGAACCTGCGCCATGCGGTTTGCGAGCGCTGTTGCGCGTTCCGCCAGCGCATCATCGGCAACGCATTCCAGCACCGCGCCCCATGCGGCGGCCTGCGCGCCGGTAAACTCATCGCCGGTGAGCATATAGCGGCGCGTCCTTTCAAGGCCGAGCCGCGCCACCCATGTCCATGGCGCTTCGGGCACGCCCCAGACCCGCGACGGCGGATAGCCGAACCGTGCAGACTCGGCCGCAATGATGATGTCGGCGTTAAAGACAATGTTGGTTCCGCCGGCGATGCACCAGCCGGAGACCGCCGCGATGGTCGGCTTGGCCAACTCGTGCAACCGCGCCCAGGTTTTTGCGTAGCTGCCAATCTCGCGCAGATCCGCAACGCTGTCCCACACCCGGCCGGGATCGTCCTCGGCGATGACCCCGCTGCGCGCCGACCAGTCGAGACCGTAGCCAGCGCAAAAGGCGGGCCCTTCCGCATCGAGCAGCACGACCCTGACGGCGTCATCATCCTCAGCCTCATCAAGCGCAGCGGACAATTCGTCACGAAAGCCCGGCGTAATGGTGTTGTATTCCTCTGCGCGGCAAAGGGTCAGGCGGCGCACCGCGCCCTCGGTTCCAATCCTGATTGCGCTGCTCATTGGGGTGCTCCTTGAAACCGCACTTATTGTGTATTGGGGTTAGTCTGTGGCCCGGCGCTATTTGCGGGTCAAATCATTGTCGCAGCCCGGTCATGGCCTAGTATCGAAATTTCCGAAAGTCTGAATGAATATTATCTATTTTACCTAAGGAAAAATCTGCCCCATGATTAAGCCGGCTAACCGGGGTTCGGGCGACCGACCCCCAGATGAAAGCAGGAAAGCTCACAACGGGTTTCCGCCTTGGCTTTCATAAGCAAAGCAGGAAACAGGGCGATTATCGCTTGTGTCTCCCCCTAAGTGCGTCCTGTTTCCTCGCTTTGCTTGCTTTGAACTTATCTACCCCCTATAGAACCCGCGACTTTCGGGAAATCTATGCTTTCCCGCGTTTGCCGGCACGCCCCCCTATATGAAAGGGATGAGGCCGGGGATGCACCGCCGCCGGGGTAACGCCCTCGCGGGGGGTAAATTCGTTTGGTGAGTTTTGCGCTCCCATTGAAGTGGTGGCGCGTTTTTTGCCGCGAGGTTTTTTGTTTGTGCGCCTTCGCGCACGGGGTGCGGCGGGTCGTTGTGGTTTGCGGGTGTTGTGCTCGTGTTGTTGGGTGCGGCGGCTAGAGTTGCCTGGTTTGAAGGATATGGTTTGGACTATCGGATTGACTTTTCTGGTGTTGATTGGGAACCGGCCCTTGAGGGGACGGCTCGGCTGAAGCGCGTCTTGCGCGGCGGCAAGGTGTTTCGTTTGGTTGAGATGACGCCGGCCTCGCAGCACCCTGATTGGTGTGAGGCCGGTCACACCGGCATGATTGTCGAGGGCGAAGTTGAAATCGACTTTGACGGCGACAAGACCATCTTTCACGCTGGCGATGCGTTGCTCATTCCGGCGGGTGCTGATGGCCGTCATCGCCCGCGTGCGATTTCTGACCGTGCGGTGATGTTTTTAATTGAAGATGAGGGCGCCTGATGTTTGACACGCTTAGCGATCGTTTGGGCGCCATTTTCGACGGCCTCAGAGGAAGGGGCGCGCTCGAAGAAAAAGACGTTGTCGCGGCTTTGCGCGAGGTGCGTGTTGCGCTGCTTGAGGCCGATGTTGCTTTGCCCGTGGCGAAGGATTTCATCGCCACAGTGAAAGAGCGCGCCATTGGCTCGGAAGTCTTGCGCTCGGTGACGCCGGGCCAGCAGGTCGTCAAAATTGTTCACGATGCGCTCGCCGATATGCTTGGCGGCGATCAGGATGCATCGCTCAGTTTCCAGACCACGCCGCCGGCGGCGATTATGATGGTCGGGCTTCAGGGCTCGGGCAAAACCACCTCGACCGCGAAGATCGCCCTGCGGCTAACAAAACGCGATAAAAAACGCGTCCTCATGGCCTCGCTCGACACCAACCGCCCGGCGGCGCAGGAGCAGCTACAGATTTTAGGCGAACAGGCTGAGGTGAAAACCCTGCCGATTATCGCTGGCCAAACCCCGCGCGATATCGCCAGCCGGGCGATGGAAGCGGGCCGGCTTGGCGGCTTTGACGTCGTCATGCTGGACACTGCCGGCCGGCTCTCCATCGACGAGCAGTTGATGGCGGAGATCGCCGATATCAACCGCGAAACCAACCCGATTGAAACCTTGCTGGTCGTCGATGCGCTGACCGGGCAGGACGCGGTGCAGACGGCGGAGAAATTTAAAAGCCGCGTGCCCGTCACCGGGATCGTCATGACACGGATTGACGGCGATGCGCGCGGCGGCGCGGCGCTGTCCATGCGCGCGGTCACCGGCGCGCCGATTAAATTTATCGGCGTTGGTGAAAAACTGGACGAGCTCGATACGTTTGAGCCGGGCCGCATGGCCGGGCGCATTCTCGGCATGGGCGATATTGTCAGTCTGGTTGAAAAAGCCAGCGAGGAAATCGACGCTGACAAGGCGAAAAAAGCCGCCAAGAAAATGGCCAAAGGCGAGTTCGATATGAACGACCTCGCGGACCAGTTTCGCCAGATGCGCAAAATGGGCGGCATGGGCGCCATCCTCGGGCTGATGCCCGGCATGGGTAAGATGAAGAAGATGGTCGACCAGGCCGGCGGGCTTGATGACACGGAAATCATCCATCAGGAAGCGATCATTTCGTCAATGACCAAGGCCGAACGCAAAACGCCGAAGCTGTTAAACGCAAGCCGCAAAAAACGCATCGCCAAAGGCTCCGGCACCAGCGTTCAGGAGATCAACAAGCTTGTCAAAGCCCACCGCCAGATGGCCGACATGATGAAAAAGATGGGAAGAGGCGGCATGAAAGGCATGGCCAAACAGCTCGCGGGTATGGGTGGCGGAATGCCCGGTGGGATGATGGGCGGCGCGCCCGACCCGGCGCTGCTGGAAGCGGCCAAGGGCGCGAAAGGTCCGGGGTCGGAAGAAATAGATTTTGACGCGATTGAAAAAGCGCTCGCCGGTCAGGCGCCGATGCCGCCGGGCATGGGTGGGTTGCCGGGTTTGGGGAAGAAGAAGTGAGTGAACGTGAAAATCAGCATTGGCTAGGGTTAGCGGATTTGGTCGAAAGCCGCCAAAAACGCCGCGTGTCCGCCTTGGCGGGCTCGAAAACTAAGCGCTCCAAACTCGTCTCAATGTTTCATCACAGTTTGCAATTTGATGGAAAATTTTTCATCGAAGTAGGAACCAAAGGTACAGAGCGAGATGTGTTGAACTTGCTCAAAGGGCACGGCGCTCGTGATGAGGTGCTCGTCCTAAATAATAGTAACGAGTGTGGTGGTGAGTGGAAAACGATTGGTGATGCTATCGGTGATTGTTTCGGCTGGTGTTCAGGTTCAGTTGTTTCCTGCATACCCGGCTCACTTCTTTTCCATGAAAGCGACGAACCGGAATTACGGGGCGTAGTTTTCCGCCCAACGAGCGCTAATTGATATGACCCTCCCCAACCAATCCATCCCCCGCTCTTTCCGGCGAAGGCCGGAATCCAGTCAGCAAAAAATGACGGGCATCGCCCGGCTTTATTCATTTGCTGGGCCCCGGCTTTTGCCGGGGTGAGCGGGAATAGATTTTAATTTTCAACCGAAAACTAAACATAGAAGGAACACCAACATGTCACTAAAAATCAGACTCGCCCGGGGCGGCGCGAAGAAACGCCCTTATTACAATATCGTTGTTGCGGACTCGCGCATGCCGCGTGATGGCCGCTTTATTGAGAAGGTGGGACATTACAATCCACTGCTCGCCAAAACCGACGAAAACCGTGTTCAGTATAATGAAGAACGCATCAAACATTGGCTCGGCGTCGGCGCCAAGCCGACAAACCGCGTCGCGCGCTTCCTGGCCGCGAACGATCTCGTCAAATGGGAACACGGTAACAACCCCAATAAGGGCAAGCCGGGTGAGAAAGCCCAAGAGCGTGAGCAGGAAAAGAAAGACAAGGCCGAAGCCGTAGCCGCAGCGCTTGAAGAAGCGAAAAACGCACCGGCGGAAGAGGCGCCTGCCGTTGAAGAAGACGCCGCGCCTGAGGCGGAAGAAAAGGCCGAATAATTCGGCGCCGCGCCGGCCTCGTTTATACTAACTTTAGTTGGCTTTAACCCATAGAGCCGAAAGAGTATCTACCTCTCCCCATCGGGGAGAGGTCGGAATTTGTTTACAAATTCCGGGTGAGGGGGAAGAAGCATTAGAGATTTTATTGAACCTATCTGCCCCCTCATCCGACCCTTCGGGCCACCTTCTCCCCGACGGGGAGAAGGACCCCTGAACTGATAAAGGTTTTCGTCAATGCAGCCTGGTATTACGGCTGGCTCGCGGGGACGATGATGGAAAATCCGTCAAACTGATATTCAAAAGCGCCGTCTGTTTCCACATAGGCGGCGCTTTTGCTTGATATCGCTTCGAAGGCGGCGCTGGTGCGGCTGAGATAAGCCGGCTCGGCAAGCGGAACATTATGCGCTGTCACCAGATGATCGATTTCCGGCTCCAACGCGGCGAGCCGGTCAATCGACGCTTTATAGTCGGCGACGTTTGAGCCTTCGAGATGGGCGTAGAGCGGCGCCGGATAAAATGTGTCGCCGGTGAAGAGGCGCCGACCCTCGCGGTCGAGCAGGCAAATAGAGTCCGGCGAGTGGCCCGGCGTCGTCAAAATTTCAAGCCGCACCCCGCCAAGGTCGATGATGTCGCCGTCCTTAATGGTCATCGTTACCTGATAGGGTTTGATCTCATAGGCCTCCGGATCGAACCCGTCCGGGGTTTTCTTCCATAGCCAATCGCCGCTCACATAGTCGGCGACGTCTTCATGTTTGGCGCCTTTCGCCTGCGCGTGGGCGTAGGCGACGTCAACGCCGCCAATTTCGGAAAACTCATAATTGCCGCCAATATGATCGTAATGGCCGTGGGAATTCAAAACTAAAATATCGAGATCGGTGAGGCGCGCGACTGCCGGACGCAGTTTGGAGATGCCGAGACCGGTGTCGAACAACAACGCCCGCGTCTCGCCGACAATCAGGAACGAGATGACTTCCTCGAACTGGCCGGGCTCATAGATCGCATAGATATTTTCGAAGATCCGGTAGACTTCAAACCACTCAAGGTCCTTGGCAACGCGCTCATAACTGGCCCATTGCGCCCGAGGCAGCTTTTCCCACCATTTAGCGGTATCGCCGCCGCGGCCCTCGACTGCCAGCGTTTCGCTATCGGTGCTTGTGTCCTTGCCGGTGCAGCCATATCCCAGCCCGGCCATCACAATCACGAAAGCCGCCGCCCGGCAAAGAGAGTATTTGCGCGCCATAACAAGGTTTTACAGCGCCGAGGCGCGGCCATGCAAGCACGAAAAGCCTTGCCCCCGAGGGCTTGCCCCGCCTAATGTCTGGCGCAATTTTTCTAATCAAGCGCCCGTCACGGGCGCCATCAAGGGGTACTTAGCGGCATGGAGAGTTTCTACACCGGCGTTGACAATGTCAGCGGTTTTATCTGGGGCGGCACCTGGAATGGCGAAGTCATCCTGCCGTTGGCGCCGATGGTGGTGGTGCTTTTGGGCACCGGCCTGTTCTTCATGATCCGGCTCAAAGGCTTGCCCATAAGGCGGCTGATCCCGGCCTTCGTTACTCTGTTCACCGGCAGCCGCACCGCAAGCACCGACCCTGACGCCAAGGGCGAGATCACGCCGTGGAATGCGCTTTCAACGGCGCTGTCCGGCCAGGTCGGCACCGGCAATCTCGCCGGTGTGGCGACCGCGATCACGCTTGGCGGGCCGGGCGCCATTTTCTGGATGTGGGTGACGGCGGTCTTCGGCATGGCCGCGTCTTTCGCCGAATCGAGCCTCGCCGTGAAATATCGCGAGACCCATCCCGACGGGCACATTCATGGCGGGCCGATGTTCTACATCAAGAACGGTCTCGGCAAAAAATGGGGGTGGCTTGCGGCTTTCTTTGCCATCGGAACGATTTTTTCCGCCATCGTCACCGGCAATATGACGCAAGCCAATTCCATTGCGACAGCAGCGGAGGCGGCCGCGGATATTCCGACATGGATATCCGGCGCCGTCATCGCGGTTCTGGCGTTCATCGTCATCATTGGCGGCATCAAATCCATCGGCTCCGTCGCCGGCAAGGTGGTTCCGGCGATGGCGCTTGGGTATATTCTTGTTGGCGTCATTATGCTGATCATTAACGCCGAACATGTGCCGGCGGCGTTCATGGAGATATTCACCTATGCGTTTGGATTGGAACAGGCAGGCGGCGGCGTCGCCGGTTTTGCTGTGTTGCAGGCGGTGCGGTTTGGCGTTGCGCGCGGGCTGTTTTCAAATGAAGCCGGCCAGGGCTCAACGGCGATCGCTCACGCAGCGGCGAAAACTGACGACCCGGTTAAGCAGGGCGAGATCGCCATGCTTGGCTCGTTCATCGACACAATTGTGATTTGCACGATGACAGCGCTGGTTATTTTGTCGGTGAAAGGACAGTTCCCGGGCGTTGACGGCGCTATTGTGGATTATGCCTGGCAATCGACCCTTCAAGGGGCTCAGGTGACAACCGCTGTCTTCAGCCAGGGCATGCCGTTTGGCGGCATTTTCATTGCCGTGGCGTTGGGGCTGTTTGCGTTCACGACCATTTTGGGCTGGGCCTATTATATGGAGCAGGCGGCGACTTATTTATTTGGCGACTGGATCGCCAAGCCGCTGCGCTTCGTTTGGGTCGCCATGGTATTTATCGGCGCCTTGCAGGAAATCGATTTCATCTGGCGGTTCGGCGATATCGCCAACGCCTCCATGGCGTTCCCTAACCTGATTGCGATCTTGCTGTTGAGCCCGGTGGTGGTGGCGATGGCGCGTGAGAAGGGGCGTTTGAAATAGCGTCAAATAAAGGTGAGTTGATCGCGCGGCTGCTTGCCCCGCGATCAATGCGCGGGTTAATCTGCCCGCTTGAGGCAAAGGAGTTGGCGCAGTGAAACGAGTGGTTGCGTATTTGGCGGGGATGTTGGCTTGCGGTTCCGCTGCGTTGGCGCAAGACGGCGGCGCGTCTGACGGCGTTTATGTCCGCGTCGGCGGCGGCGTATCTTTCGCCTCCGACTGGAGCCAGGATTATACGTTCAATCCCAATACCGCGTTCGTTGGTTCGCCGCCCACGGGCCAGACGGCGGCCAATGGCGACGGCTATGTCATCGGCGGCGCCATCGGGTTTGATTATGCCGACGGCATCCGCACCGAGCTTGAATATCGCTACGCCTCAACCAGCATCGACGCCGTCACAATCAACGATCCGCTGCTCGGCCCGACACTGGCGACGCCGGTCAATGACGACATCAACGTGCATTTCCTGATGTCGAATTTTTATTTCGACTGGCGCAATAACTCTCGCTTCACGCCGTTTATCGGCGGCGGCGTCGGCGGCGCGTTTGTTGAAAACGAAACCGGCGCCCGCGACGCCGCGCTTGCCTATCAGGGCCGCGCCGGGGTCTCGTTTGATGTCGGCGGCGGGTTCTCCCTCGATACCGAATACATATACTTGCGCACCAGCAAATTGTCCTACGGCCCGGAAGACGAAGAGTTCACGCCCGCCGGCCCCATCGGTCCGCGCATTGATGGCGACCGCTATGAGGCCTCGAATGTGATGGTGTCTGTGCGCAAACAGTTCTGACCACCGGGCCTGCTACGGCCAGCACTGAAGCTGGGCAAATATATCGCGGCCCGAAAACCCGGCAGCGGCTTTCAAACCTCATCACCATCGGCTAGACCGGCGCAGCACAATCCATAGGCGGCGCTCCGAGCGCTGCCATTTCAAGGAGATATTCCCATGGCCCGCAGAAAACTCGCAATGATCGGTTCCGGCATGATCGGCGGCACGCTCGCCCATATCGCCGCCCAGAAAGAGCTTGGCGATGTTGTCCTGTTTGACATTGTCGAAGGCATACCGGAAGGCAAAGCGCTCGATATCGCCGAATCCTCACCGGTCGACGGCTATGATTCGCGCCTTAAAGGCACGCAAGATTACGCCGATATCGCCGGCGCCGATGTCTGTATTGTGACGGCCGGGATCGCCCGCAAGCCCGGCATGAGCCGCGATGATTTGGTCGCCATTAATCTCAAAGTGATGAAAGCAGTTGGCGAGGGGATCGCCAAGCATGCGCCGGATGCGCTGGTGATTTGCATCACCAATCCGCTCGACGCCATGGTCTGGGCGCTGCAAAAATTTTCCGGCCTGCCGCACAAGAAAGTCGTCGGCATGGCCGGCATTCTGGATTCTGCGCGCTTCCGCTATTTTCTTTCAGAAGAATTCAACGTCTCGGTCGAAAGCGTCACCGCGTTTGTGCTTGGCGGTCATGGCGACACGATGGTGCCGCTGGTGCGTTATTCAACGGTCGCCGGTATTCCGCTCCCGGACCTTATTGATATGGGCTGGACGACGCAGGCAAAAATTGACGCCATCGTTGACCGCACCCGCAAAGGCGGCGGTGAAATTGTTGGCCTGTTGAAAACCGGCTCGGCGTTTTATGCGCCGGCCGCGTCGGCGATCCAGATGGCGGAGGGCTATTTGAAGGACAAAAAAGCCGTCGTTCCTTGCGCTGCGCATCTTTCCGGCGAGTATGGCTTGAACGACATGTATGTCGGCGTGCCGGTGGTGCTGGGCGAAGGCGGCGCGGAGCGCATTGTCGAAGTCAAAATGAATGATGCAGAAAAAGCGATGTTCGACAATTCAGTGGCCGCGGTTCACGAGTTGATGGCCGCCTGCATCAAGCTCGATCCGAGCTTGGGCTAAGGCGCGAAGATTAAAGACCGGGTTCTATCGGCCGGAATAAAATCCGCGCCGATAGCGCCGCGACGGATAGGCTTTGCCGGAATAAAAGCCTTGCGTGCGCAAGCCGCGAAATGAACGCCAGACAAATCTCGGCGCTGCGATTTTGATGCGGATGGTTTGATTTCGCGCCATCATGGACGGTCGGGCCTTGGTGCTGGCTTGCGCTTTGCCGCCGCGAAACAGATGCACCCCGTTTACCTCTTCAAACGAGACCCCTTGCGTCATCGCCGCACGCTGTTTGGCGGCGCCGGCGGTTAAAATCTCCGATCCCGGATGCGCCGATGCAGCGCTGGCGATAAGGCTTGCACAGGCGGCGCCCGCGAGGATGAATTTTAGGCGCATAATTATTCTCCTGCTCACACGCCAACAGCCTGCTCCGTGAATGGGGCTTTCGCAAGCGCTGGGTCATGTTTCTGTGCGCGCTGCATCAAGTTTTTCACGGTTCCGACACCTTTGCGGCGAGGCGGCGGCAAAGTTTCGCCCATCGCGCGTATTGTAAGCCGCGCGCATCACGATAAGACGGGTGTTATGAGGTTCCTCTATTCCCACCGGACGCGTTCGGCTGACGGCCAATATGTACACATCCGTGAACTGACGGATGCATTGCGCGCGCGCGGTCACGATATTGTCATAGCCGGTCCGGACGGGAACGGCGCCGCGAAGGATTTAAACGCCGGCGGCGGGCAATGGCGCTCAGCGCTGCCGGGCGCGCTCTATGAGCTGGCCGAGCTTGCCTATTGTGCGCCGGCCTATTGGCGGCTGCGGGAGATGTATTCAAAAACCCGGCCGGATATTGTCTACCAACGTCACAATCTTTTTTTTCATTCCGGCGTCTGGTTGAGGCGCGCGAAAAACATCCCGCTGATGCTCGAAGTCAACGCGCCGCTGGCTGAGGAGCGTGCGCGCCATGGCGGGCTTGGCCTTGAAGGCCTGGCGCGCAAAAGCGAGGCGGCGATTTGGCGCGGCGCCGACATGGTGTTGCCGGTGACGCATGTACTGGCCGCAAAGCTCCGCGCGGCAGGCGTCGCCGATGAGAAAATTACGGTTATTCAAAATGGCGCCAGCGAAGAATTTTTAAGCTCGCATGATGGCGGCGCTGTTCGCGCGCGCTATAATCTTGAAGGCAAACTTATTCTCGGGTTTTCCGGCTTTGTGCGCGACTGGCACGGCGTTGACCGGGTGGTGAGGGCGATTGCAAGGCTCCATCGCCCGGATTTGCATCTGCTGCTGGTTGGCGACGGGCCGGCCCGGGCGGGGCTGGAGGCGCTGGCGCGCGAGCTTGGTATCGCCTCGCAACTCACCATCACCGGCGTTGTGCAGCGCATCGAAATGCCGGACCATATCGCCGCATTTGATATTGCGTTACAGCCGGCAGTGACAGATTACGCCTCGCCGTTGAAACTCTTTGAATATATGGCGCTGGCAAAGCCAATCCTGGCGCCGGCCAGCGCCAATATTTGCGAAGTGCTTAAAGACCGCGAAGATGCGGCGCTGTTTGCCGAGCAAAACGGCGGTGATTTTAACGCTGCGCTGGAGGCGCTGATCGACGACGGTGATTTGCGCACCCGGCTTGGCGCGGCGGCGCGCGCCAGCCTCATTCGTCAGGATTTAACCTGGGCCGGCAACGCCCGGCGCGTAGAGACGGTTGCGAAGATGCTTCTTGGCAACAATTCTGAAGGAGACAAGGCATGACCATCCGTATCGAGACGGAACGTTTAGTACTACGCCCAATCGGGCCCGGCGACGCCGACGCGCATATTGAGATGATGGGCGACGCTGATGTCGCCAGTTTTCTCACCGCGAACAAAACGCCGGACAGCCGGGCCGACCGTTGGCGGCAATTCGCCAGCTATCTCGGCCACTGGCAAATGCGCGGCTTTGGCTGGTTTTCGGTTCTTGAAAAGGATAGCGGCGAATGGCTCGGTCGGGTCGGCCCGTGGATGCCCGAAGGCTGGCCGGGCCTTGAATGCGGCTGGTCGATAAAACGTGAGTATTGGGGCAAAGGCTATGCGCCGGAAGCGGCGATCGCCACGATAAAATGGACATTTGAGAAATTTCCGGAGCTTTCCCGGATTATATCGGTGATCGATCCGGATAATCAAAACAGCCAGGCGGTGGCGCGCAAAATTGGTGAACAAAATACCGGCGAGATTTATGATTACTGGGGTTTCAAGCTCGAAGTATGGGCGGCGGAACGCAATGTCTGGCTCGAACAGTTCGGGTGAGCGTGGTCTTGTTGACGGCGCGTCCAATCTGGTGAGGATGGCGCTAAACTAGACCATGTTCACAAATTACTAAACCGTAGAACGTGGTCTAGATTCCTTAGTAGTCGCGTTCGGCGCTTCCTCGCCTCACTCGAACCCAAAAACCGCGCACACTTTTTGTGAATGCGCTCAAACAAACGGGATGTAAAATGTTGAATAGGAAACTCGGCGTCGACATGGCGCTTGTCGTCGGGCTGGCCGCGATGGCTTCGGCTGTAGCGGCGCAAGCGCCGGGCGGTGAAGAAAAATTTATCACTGCCAAACAAGAGCAGACCGCAAAGCGGCTGATCGATAAAGGCCTGAAGGATGATACCGCCTGGACGTTGCTTGAAAGCCTGACCACGGAGGTCGGCCCGCGCCTGGCCGGGTCTGAGGCCGAAGCGCGTGCGCGGATTTGGGGCGCCCGGACGCTGAAGCAACTAGGGTTCAAAAATGTTCGTATAGAGACGTTTGAGCTGACCTATTGGAACCGAATTTCTGAACGCGCAGAAATAGTCTCACCGTTCCCACAAAAATTAGTTGTAACCGCGCTTGGGCACTCACCCTCTACCCCGGACGGCGGGGTTGCCGGCGAAGTGGCGCGGTTTGAAACCCTTGATGCGCTAGAAACATCCGGCGCCGATCTCAGCGGCAAAATCATCTTTGTCGATGAGGCGATGACCCGAACGCAAGACGGGTCAGGCTATGGCGTGGCGGTGCAAAAGCGCAGCCGCGCCGCGATTGTCGCCGCTGAGAAAGGCGCTATCGCTGCGCTTATTCGCTCGGTCGGCACCGACAGCCACCGCAACCCGCATACTGGCGGTTCGGTTCGCGGCGGTGCGGCGCTGGCGCCGGCGCCCATTGCGGCGTTGTCCAATCCGGATGCCGATCAATTGGCGCGGGCGTTGAGGCTCGCCAAAGGGCCGGTGCGCGTCCGGCTTGATATCCAGACTGAGTTTAAAAAGTCGGCGATATCGGGTAATGTAATCGGGGAAATTCCTGGCAAGAGCGATGAGCTTATCGTTGTCGGCGGCCATCTCGATAGCTGGGACCTTGGCACCGGTGCGATTGACGACGGGGCGGGCGTCGCCATCACGGTGGCGGCGGCAAAGCTGGTCGGCGATGTTAAAGGCAAGCCCGCCCGCACCATTCGCGTCGTCATGTGGGGCGCGGAAGAAACCGGGCTTTGGGGCGCAAGAGCCTATGCCAAGACGCATGAAGAAGAATTGGCGCGTCATGTTCTGGCGGCGGAATCTGATTTTGGCGCGGCGCGCATTTGGAAATTCCAGACACGGTTCGGCGACGGGGCGCTGACGAAAGCAAAAACCTTTCAACGGCTGTTGCATCCGCTTGGCGTTGACGCCGGCGATAACCAGGCTTCTGGCGGGCCGGATGTGTCGCCGCTACGCAATGCTGGCGTGCCGGTGGTCGAGCTTTATCAGGACGGCTCGGACTATTTCGACCTTCATCACACGCCGGATGATACGCTCGACAAGGTAAACCCGGATGCTGTTCAGCAAAATGTCGCCGCCTGGGCGGCGACCATCTATCTCGCTTCGCAGATGGATGGCGGGTTTCGCGATGAAGCGGATTGAGCGCTAAAAAATTTAGCGCGCGAGGCTAATCTTCCGGCTCTGAAGCAAACCGAAACCGACAAGTATTGGCGCCCGTCGCCATGCAAGAAGCATGTTCCACATCCGCGTCGGCGGCCTCGCGCAAGAACGCAAGATCGAGCGCACACACATCCGGATGCGCCTTGGCGAGCGTATGATAGATGCAGTTATAGGCGCGGATTTCCGGCGGCGCCTTCGCGTCGGGTGACGCATTGACCTCCGCATCAAAGCCAAGCTCCTGCAAAATGGCGACAATTGCGTGAATGCGCGCGTCGAGATTTTTTCCGTCCAGGAGCGCGGCGCAATCTTGCGCCAGATTGCGGCCAATCTGTTCGAGAATTTTATTGGTTTGCTCTGCGCCCAAACTGTCGATCAACGCTTCGAGCGCGCGCAACGAGAACGCGTCATAGTTTTTGGGGAACCGGTGAAATCCGCTTTCTGTTAGCGCATAGACCCGCCCGGGCCGGCCGCCGGTGGCGACTACGTCGTTGCTGGCAATATGGCCGTCGCGTTCCAGCGCCGCCAGATGCTGGTTCACCGCGGTGCGCGTGACGCCGATCTCCCCGACGATGCGCTCAACGGTCAGCCCGGCCTTGTGGTGCAGCAAAAGCCGCAACAAGGCGCTTTGTGTTGCACCAAAACCGGCCACTGGCTGCGTAGTTTCTAACGCCTGTTCAGTTTTTCGTGACATCGGGTCCGCCTGTATTGCGTTCTATTGTCATATAATCTAGTTATGACATATAAATATGTTGTAACTGAGTAAATGTAAAGTTCTTCCCTCGCCGAGGGCGGCAATCATGCCGTCTCCGGCTGCATCAAAACAAAGGAATTCGACGATGTTTCGTAAAATCTTTCTACCCTGCGCCGCAGGTCTGTTTGCCGTTCTGGGCGCTTCGGCTGCAAATGCCGAAGATGGCGGTCTTAACGATATGCAGATTGCCCATATCGCTTATGTCGCCGGCCAAATCGACATTCAATATGCGGAAATTGCGATGAAGCGCTCGCACAATGCCGATGTTCGTGCTTTCGCCGAAACCATGCTGCGTGACCATAAATCGGTCAATGACGCCGCGCTCGCTTTGCTTGAAAAGCTTGGCGCCACGCCGGAAGATAACCCAACCAGCAAGTCGCTGCTCGCCTCGGCCGCCGCCAAGCGCGCTGAACTGAAAGCCCTGAAAGGCGCAGCGTTTGACCGGGCCTATGCGGCCAATGAGCTTTCCTACCATCAGTTCGTCAACAAAACTGTTGAAGGCACGTTTATTCCAGCAGCGCAAAATGCAGAATTCAAGGACCTCTTGGGCGTCGCCCTGGCGACTTTTAAAGTCCATGAAAGTCATGCTGAAAAGCTTGTTAAAAAGCTGGGCAAATAATGGTTGCGGCGACAAGCCAACGCGCCAATGTGATGCGGTCGGCACTATGGGCCGGCCTCATCGCTCTGATCGCCGGCGGTGTATTATCGCTGGCGACATCAGCCTCGGCGGAAACTCATGTGGTGGAGATGCGCGGCTTTGAGTTTTTCCCAGCCGAGGTCAACGCCGCCATTGGCGACACTATCGTCTGGATAAACAAAGACGTCGTTCCTCATACGGCAACCGCCGCAGACGGCGCGTGGGATTCCGGCTTGATGGAGACGGATGACGAGTTTTCGCTGACCATCGAAGCCGATACGAGCACTGGCGATTATGTCTGCACCTTCCACCCCAATATGGTCGGCGTGATCAGTCTCGACTAAACGTGACCCAAATCATCACCCTTCACGGGTGGTGACGATCCCTTCGCGGCGTAGTATGTTGGCGCGCTGCGAAGGGATTTTTTTATGGATGGTGATTTAAGGGCTGGCGCGCGCGCGCGGATTTGGACGCGCGAGGAGATTGAAGCGTTGATGGCGCTTGCCTTCACCGAGCTGATATTTCGTGCGGCGCAAATCCACCGTCAGCATTTCAATCCAACCGAAGTTCAGGCCTCGCGGCTGATGTCGATTAAAACCGGCGGCTGCCCGGAAGATTGCGGCTATTGCAGCCAGTCGGCGCATTTCAAAACCGGGCTCAAAGCCTCGAAAATAAGCGCGGTGGAAGACGTTGTCGCGGAAGCCAGGCGCGCCAAAGCCGAAGGCGCCTCGCGGTTTTGCATGGGCGCGGCGTGGCGCTCGCCCAATGCGCGCGACATGCCGGCTCTGTGCGAGATGGCGGGGGCTGTAAAAGCGCTCGGCCTTGAGACTTGCATGACGCTGGGCATGTTGTCGGACGAGCAAGCCGCTCAGCTCAGCGAGGCCGGGCTTGATTATTACAACCATAATATCGATGCGTCGCCGGAATATTATCCCCGCATGGTCTCGACACGGACGTTTGAGGATCGCATCGATACGCTGGAGCGGGTTCGCAAATCCGGCATGAAGGTGTGCTGCGGCGGCATTGTCGGCATGGGCGAGGCGGCTGAAGACCGGGTCGGATTTTTGCTGGCGCTGGCCAATATGACGCCGCCGCCGGAATCGGTCCCGATCAACGCGCTGATGCCGATTGAAGGCACCCCGCTAGGAGAGTCGGAACCAATTGCCGCCATTGAGTTCGCCCGGCTTATCGCGGTCGCGCGAATCTTGATGCCGACATCTTATGTGCGTCTGTCCGCGGGCCGCGAGAATATGAGCGATGAGGCGCAAGCGCTTTGCTTCCTTGCAGGCGCCAACTCAATCTTCATCGGTGATGAATTGCTGACAACCAATAATCCGGGTCAGGATAAAGATGCGGCGCTGTTTGAGCGGTTAGGTGTGCGGCTGGTGTAGTTATCCTTTGCGCGTGAAGCGTTACGTTACGATGGTGTCGCGGCAGACAATTTGCTGGGGTAATGGAGGGTGGTGATGTTAAGGCAAATACTTTTAGGCGCGGCTATTGCGGTGCTTGCTGGATGTTCGGGCGTTCATGATGATGCGCGCAAATTTGTAATAGGCGCCGCCGACAATATCGCTCCCGAAGCTCCGGACGGCGCCATCCGCGCGGTTCCAATGCCGGCGGTGATGCTTGACGCCGACAAAACCCTGACGCGGATCATTTTCGCTTCGTGCGCGCAGCAAAATGAAGACCAGTCGATTTGGGATCAACTCGCGGCTGAGAACCCGGACCTGATGCTTTATGTTGGCGACAATGTTTATGGCGATGTCTGGTTTGACGACCCGTCGCTGCCGGCGCTGAAGGCGGCCTATATGCGCCTTGCCCAGTCCGAGCCGTTTGCCCGCGCCCGCGCCGCAGCCCCGATGCTGACTGTGTGGGATGACCATGATTATGGCGCCAGCGATGGCGGCGGGGATTATCCGTACAAAGCGCAATCAGAGGCGCTGTTTGAATATGTCTGGGCGTTGCCGGAAGGTGACCCACGCCGCGCGCGCCCCGGTGTCTATGGCTCATGGGTGATCGGGGCTGAGGAAGGCCGGCAGGTCCAGATCATCATGCTCGATACGCGGTACTTCCGCTCGCCTTTGAAAAAGACAGATGAGCGGGGCGCCAAAGGCAAGGAGCGTTACGTTCCCGATCCCGATCCCTCAAAAACCATGCTGGGCGACGCGCAATGGGCGTGGCTGGAAGCGGAGTTGAAAAAGCCCGCAGATTTGCGGCTTCTTGTTTCATCGGTGCAAGTTATCGCTGACGGTCACGGCTGGGAGGGGTGGAAGATGCTGCCCGCAGACCGCGACCGGCTTTATGGGTTAATCGATGAGACGGATGCGGATAATCTCATCATCCTTTCCGGAGACCGCCACTCGGCGTCGCTCTATCGCAAAGAAGGCGTTGTAGATTATCCGTTGTTTGAGGCGACGTCATCATCGCTCAATCTTCCCGCTTCGAAATGGCGCGCAGAAAGCGGCGAGACCTGGGTCGAGCCGGGGCCAAACCGTATTTCGCAAATGTATTACGACGTCAATTACGGGGTGATTGATATTAATTGGGAAAAGCGCGCCGTTGACGTCGCAATCCACAATGGCGCGGGCGAAACCGTGATGAACGAAACGGTCGTTTTGGCGCATGCGCAGTAAATGCCGGGCGATAAATCTGAGTCACGCACCAACATTCCGCTCATCCCCGCTTTCGCGGGGATGAGCGGGAAGTGGATTTGGGCCTGGATATGAATAATCGCTCGGCGCGGTAGCCAACAAAAAACGGCCCCGAAGGGCCGTTTTTCAAATTCCTGATTTCGGTCGCTTTACTTTGTGCCCGTGTCTATTTTGCGTGCTGTTTAAGAGGTCTTTTTCTTGCGCCGTGTAAGAAACCCGCCAGCGGCCAGCCCAGACAAGAACAATGGCAGAGCTGCCGGGATGGGAATTTCTGGTGGGATATTCGGATCAAAAATTTCTCTTGTCGCTGTTTGCCAATCATCAGTAGGCGCATAACCGTTGCCGCCAACGAAGCTAACTTCTGCACGCTTGGCGCCGTTGCCGTTAACGATCCCGAAAAACCCAGAGGCTACTGCTGAGACAACTAGCTCAATCAGCGTGTCGGTTTCGTCATAAAAAGCTAACTGTAATTGGTCGTCGCCGCCGACATTCCATAAGCCAAGGGCAAAGATGAAATCACCTGAATTGATAGGGCGAACATTGATGGGCCCACGACCCGGTAGTGTGAAATCCCGGTCATTGAGCAGATTGTTCGGTCCCGACCGCGGGATGCCGCCAGTTGAACTGTAAGGTTGAACCGTTGGTTGCGTGCCGTCATCTAACGGGTCAAACGCGATACCCAGGTTTGTAAGCGAATTGACGTCAGATCCGGTGCTGAGCGAGTCAAAATTTTCAACCGCAAAAACACCGCCGACAGCAGCGCGCCAGGCCGCTTCGTCGGTATAGACAGTAGCAGAAGCTGTAGATGATACGCTTAATGCAAGCGCGGCAGTCGCCACGAAAGTCGCAATAGTTTTACTCATAAGAGTCCCCCAAAATGTGATCTACAGAGTATTATAGCATAGTGACTGTTGGACATCAAGAAAACGGCCCCGAAGGGCCGCTTTTCAAATTCCTGATTTTCGCTCGCCTTACTTCGCGGTTTTCTTGCGTGGGCGGCGGTCGACCTTTTCTTTGATCCGGGCCGACTTCCCGCGGCGCTCGCGCAGGTAATACAATTTCGCGCGGCGCACCTTGCCGCGGCGGACAACGTCAATGGAATCAACAAGCGGCGAGTAGATCGGGAACACCCGCTCAACACCCTCGCCAAACGAGATTTTGCGCACCGTAAAGCTCTCATTGAGCCCGCCGCCCTTGCGCGCGATGCAGACGCCTTCAAACGCCTGGATGCGTTCGCGTTCGCCTTCCTTGACTTTGACATTAACGCGCACCGTGTCGCCCGGTGCAAATTCCGGCACTTGCTTGCCTAATTCTTCGATATGCTCTTTTTCGAGCTGCTCGATGATGTTCATCGTTTCGGTTCCTTGTTTTTGTCGCGCCGGATAGGACCGTCAGCTAAAAACCTCTCCCAGAGGTCCGGTCGTCGCGTCCGCGTTATTTTTTCCGCCTCGTCGCGCC
>JAJFFZ010000164.1 GCA_021776395.1 Hyphococcus sp.
ATGATGGCGGCGGATTCTTTTTCCGCCTGACGCACCTGTTCCGCCGGGTTGAGCGAAGGCATCAGCCGCGATATTTCTTCGCGCATAATGACCGGGATCATCTGGAAGGTAGAGGCGTTGCCGACGCCGGTTGCAAAGAACAAGAACATGAACATTGCAAAGAAGCCCCAGAAAGCGCCCGGCTGATCTTTAATACTGAGGAAATATAAAACGCCGCCAACGGCGATGATCATGGAGATGAAGACCCAGAAGGTAACCCGCGCGCCGCCCCATTTGTCGGCCATCCAGCCAGTCATCGAGCGCGACAGAGCGCCCACCAGTGGTCCCAAGAAGGCAAAGCTTAAGGCGTTGACTTCGGGAAACTGAGTTTTCATCAGCAGCGGGAAACCCGCGGCATAACCGATGAAAGACCCGAATGTGCCGGTATAAAGCCAGCACATGATCCAGTTGTGCTTGCGCGTAAAAATCACCGCCTGCTCGCTGAAAGAGGCTTTGGCCGATGCGATATCGTTCATGCCGAACCATGCCGCCGCGGTTGCGATGAGAAGGAACGGCACCCAGATGAAGCCAGCATTTTGCAGCCACATTAATTCACCGGTACTCGTGGTTTGCGGCTCGCCGCCGATAATGCCGAATACGCTGGCGGTTATCACCAGCGGCACCAGGAACTGCATGACGCTGACGCCGAGATTGCCAAGCCCGGCATTGAGCGCCAATGCATTGCCTTTTTGCGCCTTGGGAAAATAGAAGCTGATATTGGCCATGGACGAGGCAAAATTGCCGCCTCCAAAACCGCATAACAGCGCCAACACCAAAAAGATGAAATAGGGCGTATCCGGATTTTGCACCGCATAACCGATGCCAAAGGCTGGGATCAGCAAGGAGGCTGTCGTCAGCGTCGTCCATAGGCGTCCGCCAAAAATAGGCACCATGAAGGAATAGAAAATCCGTAATGTTGCGCCGGAAAGCCCTGGCAGCGCCGCCAACCAGAACAGTTGGTCCGTTGAATAGTTGAACCCGACCGAGGGCAGTTTGGCGACAACCACGCTCCACACCATCCAGACGGAAAACGCCAGAAGCAACGCCGGGATAGAAATCCACAAATTGCGCCTGGCGATACGCGCGCCCTTTTCTTTCCAGAAATTTTCATCATCGGGCCGCCAGTCCTCAAGCACTGGGCTAACGCGGGCTTTGTGTTCTGCGGTGTGAACTTCCTGCATTTCCGGGAATTGCGGTAGCGCATCCAGCTCGCTCGACAGAACTTTTCGTTCCATTTGACGGATCGTCACATGCATCCACACCATGGCGATGACGACAATCGCAAACAGCAACATGAAACTACTGGTCCAAATACCAGTGAGATCGTTCATCACGCCAAATGCGATCGGCAGAATAAAACCGCCTAACCCGCCGACCATGCCGACAAGGCCACCAACTGCGCCAACATGTTCGGGGTAGTAAACCGGAATGTGCTTATAGACGGCGGCCTTGCCCAGAGACATGAAAAAGCCAAGCACAAATATGGTAATAACGAAGGGGACAAGGCCCATTTGCGTTGAAAATGAAATTGGTCCTTCGATGCCGTGTATTGTGTAATCCGTATGCGGATAGGATAACATAAAGGTGGCGACCGCCGCCACGCTGAATGTCCAATACATGACTTTACGGGCGCCATATTTATCAGAAAGAAATCCGCCATAAGCGCGGAAAAGACTGGCCGGCACTGCATAAAATGCGGCGAGCATGCCTGCGGTTTTGATGTCGAGGCCGTAAACGCCAATCAAATAGCGCGGCAACCACAAAGCCAGCGCAACAAAAGCGCCGAAGACGAAGAAATAATAGAGCGCAAAGCGCCAAACTTGCAGCCTTTTAAGCGGCGACAATTCCATGAGCGCGTTGAACGGTCTTTCTCCGCGCGCTTTTCTTGCAACCGTCACCGGGTCCTCTTTGGTGAAGAGGTAAAACAACACTGCCGTGATGAGCAGCACCAGCGCATAAATTTGCGCGGTTTTTTCCCACCCCAATGCGACCAGTAAAAAAGGCGCCCCGAAACTCGTCACAGCCGCCCCGACATTACCCATGCCAAAGATGCCGAGCGCGGTGCCCTGGCGCTCGTTTTCAAACCATCGCGATGTATAGGCGATGCCGACCGCGAAAGACCCGCCGGCAAGACCAATCCCGAGCGCGGCCAGAAGGAACATTGGGTAGGTTGAAACCGTCGATAGCAGAAACACCGCAATCGAGGTCAACAGCATAACTGCCGTAAAGACGCGCCGTCCGCCAAACTGATCGGACCACACGCCTAAGAAAATACGGCTTAGCGAGCCGGTCAAAATTGGCGTTGCGACAAGCAGCCCGAACTGGGTTTCGTTAAGGCCTAAATCTTGCTTTATTTGGATGCCGATAATCGAGAATATTGTCCAGACGGCAAAGCACACCGTGAACGAAATCGTACTCGCGCCCAGGGCGCGGCTTTGTTGACCGGGGGTTACGGATTCGACGTGTTGCATGAGAGTCACCCGATTTGTTTGCGTAGGCTAAAGCGAATTGTGAATCAATTACTGATGGACTTACGCCACGGGCGCAATCGCTGTCGCGGCTGTTTCCTCCGTAAACCGAAGAAATAAGGCCGTGCTTTGAAAACGCAGCTCGTTAAATTACGGATGCCGATCCTTACGATTGCATGAGAGCATTGATGGTCTTGATTCACGCCTGAAGATCACTTGATATTTATCAAGTGATCGTTCAAGTGAGGGATCGTGAGCGAGGAAAAGGAACCAATATATGCGCAGATCAAGGTGAGACGGCGGGTTCGCGCCCTTTACTTTCCGCCAATCTTTGGCGCCAGTAGGTAGCGCCCATAGACGATTGAAAAGACCGCGAAGGCGCTCCCCCAGATGAGGCCTGCAATCATCACGGCTGTAGGATAAGGTATCGGCCAAAATATCGCGGAGGCGCGCGCAAGAGCACCCAAATTAATAAGCCAAAAAATCAAAAGTGTGGCGCTGTCGCTGGTTAAAGCGCGTCCTGTATGTCCGCGTGTCGCGCGCGTCATGACGGCGAGCGTCATCACGCCCATGGCGCCGGCGGTAAGCGCATGCAACGCAGTTGCCGCCGGTAAAAAAACCGGCGCTAATACAGAGACGCCCAATAGTGCAATAGCCGTTGCTAGCCAGCAGTACCCGACATGCAGAATGAACACCATGGGTTCTGATAACGTCCGCCAACCTTGCCACCGGGAAAGACGAACAAAATGCAACAGGCTGGCAAGCAGAAGTGCAACTCCGGTGGCTGTGTGTAGCGGCAGGAAAACCCACATCACAATCGCAACGATAAGCATACTAATAGCAAGCTTATCAATTGCCGAGAACGACGTGTTGATCTGTTGCTTGCTGTTTTTCGCCAACCAGTTACGTGTAAAACTGGGTGTTATCCGGCCACCGATCAACGCCAGCAATATCGCAACAACACCCACCCCGAAATGAAGGCCAAAGGCGCCGCTCTGGCCGCGTGCGGTGTGGACATGCCAGATTAAATTACCGATTGCGAGAAGCAGAACAAGCAAACAGACGGGTGCGTTGCGCCAGTTCTTGCCGGCGATAACTTCACGCC
>JAJFFZ010000165.1 GCA_021776395.1 Hyphococcus sp.
GGCTGGACTGTGGAAAAGGCGCGCTTTGACTCGTGGGGCGGTCAGCGCGCTTTCCCACAATCCAGCGAGCATACCATAGAAGCTTCACTGGTACAGTTTTGCGGCGCCAACCCGGTACATTTTTAGACCGTCATTGACACCTCGGCGATCTTAAATGCCTTGCTGATCGATTCTGCGATAGAGCCGGTGTAGTATCGCATCGTTGGCGATCCCAATGCAGCGCGGAGATCGGTCATTAACGCCCAGATGCGTGGCTTATTGGCCAATTTACTCGTTGTTTGGAAGTCAATTTCCTCCCAAGCGCACATTGCGGCTTCGAGGATGTGAATTTGAGTTGGTGCATTTTCCGCCATCGTCTTTCTTCCTATCAATTAAGCGCAACCTCTCGGCTTCTTCCTAAGAAGACGATGCTTGTGCGCAGTTGTTGTTGAGGTGTGGGGATAACCGCGATCGGACTTCCGCCCTGAGGATCGCGTGGTCGATGCGTCCCGCCTTTTTTCAAGCGGGACGCCGTGAGGACTGGGACGTCTGAATGCTAAGCAGCTATTTCTTCGCCGCCCGTTTCCTCGTTCTCAGTTGAATTGGGTCGTTCGCGCTTGTAAACTTCTCGATACGTGTCATCGCCTTCGGCTTTAATACGTATCCAGTTCACGCACAGCAGTCGGCATTTAAGGGAAACTCCCCGGTCGCCAGCGCGATCGCCCTTCTGGAAAGTGAAAATTTCAGGCCTTACTCCATCAAGCTTGAAACCAATCAGCACTTTACTTGCGCGGTCGTTAATGTCGCCAGCATATTTTGCGAGCAATTCTTTGGCATCCGCGCCACTGATCTTCGCGTCGAAATATACCGTCGAAGGACTTTCCTTTCGTCCGTGCCGAGCAGCAATTTGCACACATGTATATTCATCGTGTTGTCGCCCGCCTTTTGCGGGAACAGGACGGTGGTTGTTGGCATAACCGATGCCTGTCGTGTGTAGGTCAAAGTATTCTTGAGGTTTTTCGTCCGTTGAGGTCATGACGCTCTCCATAAAAAAGCGGGAGCGTCATGACCCAACGGGTGCATGTCGCACCCGCAAGGGTTAAAATGAGCAGACGGCAAATGCCGCGGTCCGTGAAAATTGCTGCTCGTACGGACCCAGGGCGCCAACCCAAATATCGGGCCGGCAATGGGATGCGAATTACTAGAATTCGCAGCTCCAAACCCTATTGGCTTCATGACCAAATAACAGAAGACCATCTGCATCTGCTCTTAGTCGGTCACGACATTCAGCGTCAACATATTTACTCCGCTCCGATCCAAAGTCAATTTTGCAGTTGATTGCATTCCATTTCATACGAATTCACCGCTGCATTTTTTTCCTTTGTTAGGCTAATCGAATTTCAAAGGGCTGTCCTGTTCAAAGCTCTTGGTGAGCGCAGAACGAGAACGATCTATTCACAGGAAATAGATTTTTGAAAACAATTTGCATAGCTGTTGAGGGAATTCCCAAAAAACTTTGTCCCAAGAACTGAAGTTGGTGCTGATTTTTTTAGTCGCTCGCTCATGAATAACTGAGCGTTTCGTTGCGCCGTACGCAATGTCGAAAGCGGCGATTGTGATTTTGCGCGCAATTTTTTGATAGCAGCCGACGGTCTCGCACGCGACGACGGCCGCTGAGGTACTCACGATACGGTTATTATCGCAAATCAGAGCGAACATCCGAAGCCGCAATCGCGGCAAGCGCCGAACGAGCCCATCCGCCGCCTTCAATCAGAGAGGACCTTGATCGCTAATAATCGTGATAGTACAAATCAAACACCAAGTGCAGATGCGCGCATGAGCGAGAAACGAACGCGGTTCGATGCATATTATTGGCGAAATTCGACATCAAGGACGTAATTTCCGAAAATACGGATAAGTGGTTTAATCAAACGCTGGTTGCTGTAAATGACAGCGTCTTGCGATTGGGCGTTCTGGAAGGAGAGTTCCATTGGCACAAGCATGACAATGAAGATGAACTCTTCTTTGTTGTCGATGGAACACTATTGCTCGATCTTGAATCAGAATCCCATGAGCTGCAGTCTGGCCAGGGATTCGTCGTGCCAAAGGGCGTCACACATCGTACCCGCGCGCCTCAGCGCGTCATCGTCTTAATGGCCGCCTCTCGAGACGTAGCGCCGACTGGCGATTAGTCTGATCGGGGTTCACGGAGTCGCCCGGCTCAAGAGTTTGAGCATGACGCATATTGGTGTTAAAATTGTAGCAGCGACGCTTATTATGCCGCAAATACCGATCATTGATCACCTAAGTGACGCATCTGCGCTTGCTGAACCGTCTTAGATTTATGCCTGCCACGGATCAGGCTATAACATCGCAAAACTGGAAAGAATTAGTCATGAAATATACTTACATCTTAGTAGCAAAGCCAGGGGCCGGACCGGTCCAGGGCAGCGACGAATGGAAGGATTATGCGGCCGCCTACGGCGCATGGAATGAGGAAGCCGGCAAGGCAGGCATTCTAAAGGGGGGAGAACCGGTTCAACCTCCCGAACGCGCGACAACCGTGCGCAAGCATGGCGGCGAAATTAAATTGCATGACGGTCCGTTCGCTGAAACCAAGGAGAATATCATCGGATGGTATCTTGTGGAATGCGATGACCTGGATGAAGCGATCAAATGGGCTTCAAAACTACCCGTCGTCGATCTCGGATTCGGCGCCATTGAAATTCGTCCCACCGTCGACTTTTCAAAGGGATAACAGTGTTGAATGCCCTCTCCCACCACGCCAAAAGAGAGCATTAGGCATCAAGTCAATGAAGCCTACAAGGTTGAATGGGGGCGCTCTGTCGCCTTCCTAATGAGGCTCGCCGGCGATCTCCAGACAGCGGAAGATTGTGTTCAGGATGCGTTTGAGGCGGCGCTTGTTTATTGGGCGCGCGACGGCGTGCCCAATAAACCCGGTGCATGGATACGTACAGCAGCGAAGCACAGGTTCATCGATGGCGCACGGTCGAGCCGCAGCCGTAGAGAGGCGCTGGACCGCCTTGCCCATCTTGAGCCACATGCTGCCCAAGAGCCAGAAATTGAAAACATGGATAGATCCATAAAAGACGACGAGCTGGCGCTGATCTTTCTATGCTGCCATCCTGCAATCGCGGTGACGGACCAGGTGATGTTGACGTTGCGCACGGTTGCGGGTTTGCGTCCCAGAGAGATCGCCGCCGCGTTTTTTGCCCAGAGTGAAGCAGTGCGGACACGCCTTCTTCGGGCGAAGAGAAAAATTCGTGGTGCACGCATTCCAATCCGTCTACCGCAAGCCGATCAACTTGAAGCCCGTGTTAACCAGGTCCTCGGCGTCATTTATTTGATCTTTAATGAGGGATACCTGGTCAGCCAGGGTGATGACGCGCGCAGGCCGGAATTGGTCACCGAAGCCCGTCGGCTTGGCTTCAAGCTCGTCGAACTCCTGCCTGAAAACAGCGAGGCGCATGGGCTGCTGGCGCTTTTATTGCTGACTGATGCGCGGACGCCTGCGCGCCTGCCGGAGCCGGACTTGTTGGTCCCTCTTGAGGACCAGGACCGGGCGCTCTGGAACCAGGAATTAATCTCTAGCGGAATAAAGCACCTGACCCATGCGTTCCGACAGGGGTCGCCAGGACGCTATGCGTTCCAGGCGGCTATCGCCGCCGAGCACTCGAAAGTCACCAGCCATAGCAGTACTGATTGGCGGGCGATTGTAGTTCTTTACGATCACCTGCTGGAAATCGAGAACTCCGCTATTTATCGATTAAACCGGTGCGTCGCCGTGTCCTTTGCCGACTCGCCTCTCTCAGCCCTTGAAGACCTCGCAGAACTTGAGCGAGAAGGCGCCCTGGAAAGCCACTATCTGTTGGCGGCGACGCGCGCGGACCTTTTGAGAAAAGCCGGGCGTAAGAACGAAGCGCTCAACGCCTACAAGGCTGCCGCAGCGCAAGTGGAAAATACCGCGGTTCGTAAATTCCTTGATCGACGCGTTTCTGAACTTGAGGTGGACGATACCTGATTGCAAGAAAAGATTTAAACGCTGGAACGGCTCGAAGACAATCCGTTCACCCGGTGCGAGTTCAACAGCGATGCGGCGGTTTTGACGTTTGTCTGGAAAGATGCTGGAAAGGACCTTTCCGAGCAGGCCTTCAAAACGCGGACGCTCCGCTTTGTGGAATTTGCTGTTGAGCGTTCGGCATGCGGACTTATCGTGGATGCGCGTTTATTTCGCGTCGTGGAGCCCGTCAATATAGGCGAATGGCGCTGACAGGATATCATCCCAAAGTACCGTGGCGCGGGTGCTAAGCGCTCCGCCATGATCCTTAATGCTGAAAAGCGCCTGCCGCCTATGAAATTCAATTTTTCGCTTCACGAAGGGGACCCAACGATGAGTTTGGGGAGACAGCAGACGGCCCTCCACATCTGAATCGTGAGGTCAGCATCGAAAAAATGGACCAGCTGAGGCTATTACTTGACGCATTACGTCCTCCTCATTCGTCTTAATTGTGTGACGCAGGGAGCCGCCAATCGCGGTGATCCTGCGCGCACGATTTCGATCGATATAGGAGAATAATAATATGATGGATTATGTAAACTTGGTCGTGCTCATTGCATTGCTCGAGTACATCGCCTTTATCCTCGTCGTTGGAGGAACCAGAAACAAGTATGGCGTTGCGGCGCCCTCTACGTCGGGGAGTGATCAATGGGTGCGTCTCTATCGCATACAGGTGAATACCACTGAACAGCTCGTTTTGTTTATTCCGGCTATTTATGGCTTTGCGTATTATGTGAGCGAAACGTGGGCCGCTGGTATTGGAACTATCTTTTTGCTTGGCCGCCTCGTGTATTTTTTCGGTTACAAAAAGGCGGGCGAGAACAGGCTTCCGGGAGCAATTATGTCCTCGTGGCCGAGCTACGCTCTCGTTATAGGCGCCTTGATTGGATTGGGGATGAAACTTTCCTAAGTCCAATCATTAAGGCGCTGCCGTCTCCGGAAGCTCGGAGATCGACAACGCCAAAGTTTTTCCAATTCTTACATCTGTAATAATTCGACCGCCCAGCTCCGTGTCTATGTCTGATTACGCAGCGACCGGGCGTTCGGCGAGACTATGGAGATCAATATGACATTCAAGGCCACCCTAGCAGTTTCCTTCGCGACCGTTTTTCTTTGCGCTTGCACATCGCACGCCTTCAAGCTTCCGCCTTATTCGCCGCCAATAGAACCCTATACATTTGACATCGACATTTCGGCGGCTGATGCGCCGGAAGGCGCGTGCAAGATCGCGGAGACGGTGCGCCGACAAGCCGGCCGGCTTTGTCAGTTTCATTCTCGCCCGCCAAGAAATAATTCCGAAGCAGACGAAAACTGCCGCGCGAGGATCAGCCATGACGCGCTGCAAGCGATCAACCACGAAAATGTCACCAGAGCATTTGCTAATCCAAAAACGTACTGCAGTTCATGAGGAGCGGTGAACGGCAACTTCAGAGAAATGAGTTGCCGTTCGCCATGATCGTGTTCAGTATAGTCGGCTATCTCAGTCGCACCACGAAATCGGGCGAGGCGCGTAAGTAAAGCAAGAATGGATTGTAGGTGAAGATAGCGACAGAAAATTGGCGGCCAAATCTCGCAAGCAAACCTCCGCCAGCCGCAACTTTCTAAAAACACTCACAGCGCAAAGCGAGCATCGGGGGCCAGTTCACATGGATCGCGGCTCGCAACGACATGCGCCTATCCCAAGCGAATTGGCAATGCGTCGCGCCGGACACCAACCAGGAAAGCTCGCTCATGTCGGTCTTTGCGCATTCGGATATGCTGTTGCGCCGCCTTCCAAATGCGACAGCGGCAAGTGAAGGCGAAATGGTTGAGTGTCTGGTGGTCTGAGCAACGCCTCAGTTTGTCATCTTGAACTTCAGGTAACAGCAAAACCAACGGCGCCCTCCCATCAGCGCACCGACGGCGAAACTACCCCTACTCCACCAATTCAATCTCTGGGTAGAGCGGCGACAAGACCTCAAACCCTGAAACGGGCGTTTCTTTAAGATAGGCGTCGAAAAAACGATGCACGCTGTGGGTCGTAATCGCCAGTTGTCGCCCGCCGTCCAAACGAAGAATGCCCAGCATGCGCATGACCCGCTGCGCCATCTGGCTTCTCAACAAAGCGCCGTCGCTGAAATTGAAATGATTGGCGCCAAGGATCTTGATTCGTACTCTGTCTTCCGGTGCCAGCCGATCATAAATCGATCGAATATTTGCCTCGATTTCACGGCCGACCGCATCCGTCATATCTCCGTGATCCGCCATAATGAACATGAATGGCTGATCGAGCCCGTCGGCGATGACACTGCCATAGGGCGCGCCATCGATATTGATTCCCACTTTGCACCTGGCGTCATCATGGCAAAATTGTAGCGCCGTTGCGCCGCCGAGAGAGTGGCCAAATACACCAACGCGGCTCATGTCGAGGCGCCCGGTGAACTTTCCGGATGAGTCAGCGTCATTCAATTGTTCCAATTGATCCAGAACAAACGCAACATCGGCGCTCCACGCGGTCAGTAGCATGTTGACAACGCGGGTCTGTTCGTCGCCGGCAAAAGCCTCGGCGTTGTTCTCCTGCGTTCTTTTGATCACGCGGCCATCGGGAAAGACAGTAATTGCAGAGCGGTACGGTGCATCAAAACCAACCACAATATATCCGTGGCTCGCCAAATCCTCGGCAAGGATTGTGTACTCTGTTGTTAACGTCGCAAGGCCGCCGCGCATGATCACCACGGGATACGCTGTCTCCTGCGCTGACACATCAGCGTTGCTTGCACTGTGAACACCGACCCGCGACAGATCGCGCATGAGAAAATTATTTATCAACGGGCCGCGCTGATGTTCGATCGCCGTCCGCCATGGCGCGGGCGAATAGTCGGCGCGGGCGGCCGATGCGCTTTCAATCGCTGCCGGATACCAGATCCAGCCAACGAGTTCTCGTGGCGCCCCCGGCAGCGGCGCCAGCCTGTCGGATTGCGCCGCGTCACGCCAAGCGAATGAATTGCGGGCAATCGCATGTGGTCCTGAGGGCGCAGGAAGGGTGATCCCGGTATTGTGTTCCAGCCAAAGCACGCCCAGCAATATGCCGATGCTTGTCACACCAAATGCGGCCAGCGCTGCGACGCCTTTGATTATCCATATAACAAGCCGCACTAGGAAGCCTCCATCGTTGCACGAATGAGGTTACATGGGTATCGCTGCTGTGTCGTGCGATCAGTCCACTAGTTTAAACCGGACAGCTGTGATTTAGCTTTGACATCGTTACTAGCTCGCCCGTTCGCTAAACAATTTAGTTGCTATAATCCCTACAAACAAAGTCATAATAATCAGTTTCACCGCTATTGGTCGTTTTACGGACCATTTATAGGCCGCGCTATTCTCTATCATCAATAGCGAATTTTCGAATATGGCGCCACCGCTCCTAAAGAGCGTTCCAAATACCGCCGCTCCCACTATTGTTCGATAAAGAAAAACTATAACCGCAAACTCACCGCGCGGAAGATGTTCGACCATCGTCAATTTTATGTCACGGGCAGTCATTGGCACATTGCTGCCCACATTGCTGCCGGTGACGAAGCCCGCAGCACGAGGCGAATTGATTACGGTATCCGCCGTACGACAGTCCGCAGCATCAGCCAGGCGGCCGGCCCAATTAGTATGGCATTCTGCGGGTCAGTCCAGCTCTGCTTAGTCGCCATGAAAAGGATCGTGAATGTCACCAAGATCGAGTTTGTGAGAAATGCAATGACTCGAGTCCACACGCTAGTTTCATTCCTCAACCAAAGAAAATTAATGAAGGAAGCGTACCACAAAGAGATGCCGCCCGTAACGAACCAAAGCAATGTCGTGGACAAGGAATCGTACGAGAGCGGTGCTGCGATAAAGTTGTGAACACACCCAAGTGCGAAGAGCAAGAATGTCGCTGCCCCGTCGATCCACTTCATGCCAACCTCCGCTCGGATAATTGGCGGTCTGCCAACTTCACTCAACTGAGCAAATCGTCGCGGCGGTCTTTCTTCGTTTTGGTGCACGAGATTCACCGAAGTTGCTGAGAATTAACCCACCATTTCACCACCACACCAACGCCCGCTTCTGGCGAGTTCTCTCCTCTCAGAATACAATCCGCGAAAGTCCGGTTTTATTTTTGCGATGTTCAAGACGGCGAAGAGCCGAGAAGACCCGCGCGCACCGCGTCGAGATCCATCGACGGCGCCCGCATAGCGCTGCGGCGATAGGCGGCTGGCGGCAAACCTATCGAGCGCTTGAACGCTTTGGCGAAGGTCGCCTCGGACCGATATCCTACGCGGTCACAAAGTTCCGATATAGTCAGCCCCTCGGTTCGTAAAAGATGAGCGGCCTGATGCATTCGCCACCGGGTTACATAGGCCATTGGCGCTTCGCCCATGACGATCTTGAATTGCGCCGCAAAGGCTGTCCGCGATATTCCAGCGCTCTCGGCCAGGGATGCGACAGTCCAGTTTTCGGCTGGGTTTTCGTGAATGGATTTCAAAACCGGGCCGATCGCAGGATCGTGCAATGCTGCGATCCAACCTGTTTCGGACGACGGCGCCGATTCAACATAAGCGCGAACCGCCTGGATGAACAGAAGACCCGCGAGCTGGTCAAGCAAAGCATCGCCACCGGGACCATCCGCATTCTTGGCGATCATTTTGATGGTTGTGCTGAGCCACTGGCCGGCATCGCCTTTCTTAAGATGCACAAGCGGCGGCAGTACGGACAACAGCGGATGATTGCCGCGGCCGTGGAGGTTGAAGAACCCACAGGCCAATGTTGTTCTGCTCGCGGTGTTTTCGTCTACATTCGCCAGCGAACACTGTCTTTGCCGCAATGAAGCGTCGGCATTGCGTAACGCTTCCGGATCGCTGGCGATCGTATGGCTGTGCCCATGGGTCAACATAACAAGATGGCCAGCGCGCAAGCGTATGGGTTTTTCGTCGCCAGCGAGCGCTAGCCAGCATTCGCCGCGAACAACGATGTGAACGATTGCCAGGGCGCCTTTAGAAACCTTGATCCCCCACGATACTTGAGTATTTCTGCGACCAAAACCCCCGCCCGACGGCGCCACCGTTTTAAGCACATGTGTCAGCGCATCCATGCCGCGAGTTTATCAACGGCGGGACGATACGACAAGAAATTTGTTCCATGCGACATGGTGTTGCTTAAGGGCCGTCTCTAGCATTGGGCGGTAACGGTTTTAAGAATCCGGGGCGTTCTCAGTGAAGCTAAGTTTCCATAAAATTGGCGCGGTTTTTTATGTGCTATGGGGCGTCGCCCACATCCTTGGCGGCGCGATGATGCTCAACACTGTGGCCTCAGAGGGAGGAACCGCCGCGCTCGGTATGTTGGGAAACGGTGTCTCGCTGGAGCAATTGCCGCAGGATTTGAACGGCGTCGCGAACAGCGCTCTGGGGCTTTTGTTTTGGGATTTGACATGGTTTGGCGCGTTGGTCGCCATCGTCGCCATAACCATGAACTGGAAACGCAGCCTCGCCGGGTTCTGGATTACACTCGGCGTCGTCTTGGCAACGGATCTTGCCTACATGTACGCGATCGTCATTCCGGGCTACATTGCATTTCCCCGCGGTTTCATCGCGCCGCCGCTTGCGGTGCTGGCGATCGTATTCAGTATTGTCGGCTATCTCAGGCGTCCCACGAAATAGAGCGAGGCGCGCACATAAAGCGGTATTCGATTGTAGGTGCTAGTTGTTGGGCGACTGATCCGCCCTCCCCTGTTTTGCTTCAATAGCCGAATAACACCGGCTCGCGATCTGATTT
Source organism: Hyphococcus sp. (assembly GCA_021776395.1). Classification (GTDB taxonomy): domain Bacteria; phylum Pseudomonadota; class Alphaproteobacteria; order Caulobacterales; family Parvularculaceae; genus Hyphococcus. The sequence goes on from JAJFFZ010000165.1 coordinate 9,836, forward strand.
TGGCGCTGATTAGTGGGCGCCGCTGCTTTATCGACCGAGACAGTGCGCTAGTGCGTTCAGGTAAAATTAACCGGCCGATAATGTTGCAATCACGTTGGCGGATGGCGCCCTTCGCATTCAAAAAGCTGGATAACGCCTTGTTTCCCGCCATGCGCATCCACTCGTAAGGCGACGTTAATCTCTGCCGCTCAGTATCGCCTATCAAGGCTCCTCGCAGCGTCATTATGCTGGAAGCGGAGGCCCATATGATCAGGCCGATCTACATTATGTTCTTGGTTGCTGCAATCGGAGCGGGCGGCGGCTCTTTGGGCGCCGCATGCGCCTGCCAAGTCATTGAAACGTTTCCAGGCGACGAGACGGCCGCCGGTGATGCGCATCATGACGAAACCGCGCCGCTGGAACCGGAATCCGAAATTGCCGGAACGGAGCCCCACTCAAACGCGGCGACCTTTCTGCAATATGTCGAGAAGACTTACCTGTCGCCAAAAGACAAAAAGCTCTTGCACCTTCGACCGCGCGAAATGGCCATGCTGATTGGCTATGCGATCGGCGAAACAACCATAAGGCCCGCGCCCGTCGATGTCTTTGCGGATGGCTTTAACGCGGAGCTTGAGCGCTGGATCGGGCGGCTGGGCGTTTATGGCGGTCCGCTGAGGATGCCGGGCGGCCCCGCGGAGGCCGACGCAATGTGGCGGCTCATTGAAGAGGGCGCCCGCGGATTTTATGATGCAGAGATGCGGGCCGCCTATGGCTCGGTAGCGGATGACAAAGCGCTGACAAGCATCGAAAAATGGTTCCAGGAATTAAACGATGTTGAAAAACAACAGTTTCTTATTCAAGCCGCCGCGGCGGGCGTCGCCAGGAACAATAGCGAGCCATACACAATCAAGGAATTTGAATCCGTCAGTGTCCTGATGGATGCGGAGTTCGACCGGCAAGGCTTTTCCGCAAGTGATCGACACGATCTCATTCATAATCTCGCAGCCGGCAAGACGAGCGATTTCTCAAAGGAGTAGGCAATGTTCTTATGTTCTCAACCGGTTAAAGTGGGCGGATTAGCTTTCGCAGCAGCCTTTTTTGTCGTGTTTAGCGCGTTCACGCCCGTCATGGCCCAAAACCCCTGTAAATCTGAGGACCCGCTCGACGCCGATGAAGCTTTCCGGCGGGCCGATTGCGGAGAGAGCGACAGTGAGGGTTGGGGAACCTATCAATATGACCGGGAGATGGATCGCATTCCTGATGAAGGTCCATCTGTAGGCGAAACCTCGTCTTCTGCGAATTACAACCATCTGCCCACGACATTTTCGGCCTGGTTTGACAGCCTCAGCCCGGCCGAAAAGGATCAATTAGCGCGTGTTTTAGCCGAAGAGACCGGTGTACGAGGCAGAAGCGCGCGCGAGCTTGAGGCGATCACAACGCTTGTCGGCGGCGAGATTGACGCCGCATTCAATAGCGAAGGATTAAGCGCCCGGCAACGGCGCATGGCGATTGTCGAAATCGCGACGGGAGCGGGCCTCGATGTCGAGCCGAAGCGCGGCTCAGGCTATGAATATGAGGATTTCGGGCGCGGAGACTATGGCGATCGGTACGAGGGCTGGGAACGGATAGATCCGACTGAAGATTTTGGCCGCCCGGAAAGCGATACGCCGAAATCCGATGCGGATTGGCTGGATGAATTCTAGCGTTTTCCAGTGAGCATTTTTTGATTCGATCCAAAGTCGTCCGCCATCGCCCGGTCTAACCCATCGGGATTGCTGGGCATATAGAAGAACGGAACGTCGATATTGCCAACAACGCCGTCTATGCGGTTCCGTTCAACACTCGTTCCTTTTTCCTCTCACCTAAATCGAACGTCCGAAGAACACCCGTCAGGACATTGTCCTTGGAAACTTAGAGCTTCAAATGCACACTGACCGCCCGCTCCAGAAACAATCCTGCCGGCTTACTTGGCTTCCGCTATGTGGATACCGCAACCAGTTCGGCCTTCCATTGGAACCAATCTCATGGTTACATAACAGGTGACAGCGCCATCGGGGTTTCGTCACTCTCGTTAGTTCACCCCATGCGTGGTATGCGTTCCAAAACCATCAGAACTAATCTTGTCGCCTAGCGGTATTTGCAAACCAGACACGCGACGCTTTTTTTCGTTGAGAGCGGACACGCCTGAGAGCGAGCGTGATGCCATCAATTCAGATAATGTCTGCCATTTCGCGCCAAGACTGCTCCGGCTCAAATTTCTCGTAACGATTAAATTGCCGAGAGCAAATGGTTGAAAAAATGCGAGCCCATCTGAGCGTACTACAATTGTGCATTTTTCCACGCCGTGATTTTGGCCTAATGTATAATTAACCATAATGGCGCATGATTCCAGCTTGGGAGTCACCAAAATGGTAACAAAGCGCGCTCGTTGTCGAGTTCATGTTATATTGCAATCGTATGCAATCATGTTCATGGCGCTGGCGCTTACGGGATTCGCCAATGCCGCAGAAAGCACTAATCCTACCGCTGTTTTTTTCATGGCCGGCGACGACCCTGACGACCCATGGGCTATCAATTTGCGATCGTTCGCCAACGCAGCCGCCAAAGATCTTGCCATTGATCTCGAAATACTCTTCTCCGGCACTGGCCGAAAAGAACTGCGCGACTCGGTCCAGCACCGGATCGAGACTGGAGATAAGCCAGATTTTGCCCTGATCATCAACTATCGCGGCAGCGCTGAAGATATTCTTCAGTATCTTGATGATCAGCGCGTTAACACATTTTTATTCAATGCCGGACTGACAGCGGACGCTTATGAACGAGTTGGCCAGCCCCGAGAAAAGATAAAGCACTGGCTCGGCGAATTGATCCCGGATGATGAGCGCGCTGGATACGACCTTGCCAAATTTTTGATCCGTGAGGCGCGGCGCCGGAACGGAAAGAAGACGATCCGAATAATTGGTATTACCGGGTCCTACGCAAACCCAGTCGCGCAAGCGCGGGTTGAAGGCCTAAAAAGCGCGATTGCTGAAGAAGAAGATGTCGAGCTTCTACAAATCGTATCGGCGCGATGGTCCTCTGCTGTCGCGAAGGAAAAATATGAGCATTTGCACAACCGATATGGCGACATAAATGTTGTCTGGTCAGCGAATGACGAAATGGCGATGGGCGTTATACATGCCGGTGGAAACGGCAATGCAGGATTGATTGTCGGCGGCATGGACTGGACCGCGGCGGCGCGCGACGCGATCAAGAATGGCGAACTTGCGGCCTCGATGGGCGGACACTTTATCGACGTTGCGTACATTCTCGCCTTTGCAAAGCTTTACGCTGAAGGCGTGGACTTCGCCAGAGCAACGGGAAATGTCAGCCCTCGGTCGGTGTTGAGCATTTTGACTCGGGTCGGGATCGACGAACGCAGCGCGCTCTTTAACGCGGCTGCGATCAACAAGTTCGATTTCACGACCATTCTCAACGATCCATCCGACGCAGCCGGACATGGTGAAATTTCAATCAATCGCTTTCTTCACGAGCAAGAATGCAACGGTAGAGAAACTCATGTATGCAGCGATCAAAAATAAGGTAGGCTACCGCGCCGGCGCGCTGGCGCTCGGCGTTATCGCGCTTATCCTTTCCCTGGAAAGCTGGCGAAGCTTTAACGAAAAGCAATCCGCGCTATACGAAAAATTTGAGGATCGACGTGCATTTCTGACGGCCAGCACCGCCTCTTCGCTGTCATTGCCTCTCTATGAGTATGACCTGGACATCATTGACGCCTCTATCAAGGCGCTTCTTGATCACCGCGAAGTCAGCAATGTCTCCATTGTCGAGTTTAACGGGCAGACGATTTCACAAGCCGGAATTCGAACCATCGACGCCGCTGCGTTCGTAGAGGAAAAGAATATTGTCGCCCCGGGAGGGGCGTCCCTCGGAACCATCCGGATCGAATTTTCCGAAGCGTCGCTGAAATCAGAGCTGCTTTCGCACCGCCACGCACTGATCGTCAGAAGCCTTGTTCTGATCACGCTCCTGTTCGCAGTCATATTCTGGGTCATCAGAACGATTGTCAAACCGATCTCGGATCTCGAAGCGGCTGTCCGGTCATATGACGTTCGCGCTGACGCGTTGGTTATTCCCGGAAGAAAGCGAAATGATGAGTTTGGATCACTGGCGCAAGGTTTTGAATATATGAGCGTGCAACTGAAAACTCTGTTCAATGATCTCGAATCGCGCGTCGAAGAACGCACGGAAGAATTGAAGAACGCAACAAAGGCCGCGGAAAACGCGAACGTCGCGAAATCACAATTTTTAGCAAATATGAGCCATGAAATTCGCACGCCAATGAACGGCGTTCTTGGCATGGCTGAGGTTCTTAAGGAAACCGAACTAAACGAACGGCAAATGGAATTCGTTGATACGATTTATACGTCAGGCACGTCGCTGGTCACGATCATCAATGACATTCTGGATTTTTCCAAGATCGAGGCCGGCAGATTAGAACTCGATCCATCGCCTTTTGACCTGCAATCAGCAGTTGAGGACGTGGCCATGCTGCTAAGCAGCCGAGCCAGGGAAAAGGGAATCGAACTCTCCATTCGCTATCACCCGAAAACGCCGACGGCAATCATCGGCGATGCAGGAAGAATTAGGCAGGTGTTGACCAATTTGGTGGGCAACGCGATCAAATTCACACACGAAGGCTACGTGCTAGTCGACATTACAGGATCTCCGGACGCCGATGGTAAGGTGAATCTCTGTTTAAAAATACATGACACCGGCATTGGTATCCCGAACGAAAAGCTTGACCATATCTTTGAAGAATTTACCCAAGCCGAAGGATCGACAACGCGAAGATTTGGCGGCACCGGGCTGGGTTTGACAATCTCCAAGCGTTTGATCGACGCCATGTCTGGTTCAATCATAGCTGAATCAACTCTAGGCGAAGGATCGACATTTATCATCCATATTACCATGCCAATTAGTGATCAGGAACTTGCGCCAGTAGATGGTGGGAAGGATTTGTCCGGAATTCGAGTGCTGATTGTAGATGATCTCGACGTCAACCGGTCCATCCTTATTGAACAGCTTTCAAGCTGGGGCATGATTCCTGAAGCCGTTAAGGGCGGCAGTTTGGCGCTCGAAGCTTTGAACGCAGCATCCAAGCGCGGAGAAATGTTTGATTTGGCGATTCTTGACTACCATATGCCACAAATGGATGGCGCGGAATTGACGCAAAGAATCGTATCTGATCAGCGCTATAAAAATATTCGCCTCATCGTCTTATCTTCGATAGACGGCGAAGCGAGCTTGCAAAAGTTCAACGAAATAGGCGTGGACGCCTATTTGAGCAAGCCCGCAAAGTCAACGTTGCTGCGTCGGACAATCAGCAAAATAATCAATGATCCGAATAATAATCGAACGATCGCTCCGGCGTCTAAAAGAGCGCCCGCGCCGGCAATCAACGAAAAGAAGACGCCGGAACAACTAGACGAAGGAAAAGCGCATATTCTGGTGGCGGAAGACAATGAAATAAACAGAATGGTTCTGAAATGCATGATCGAAACAAAAGATCGTTCGGTTTTCTATGCTGAGAACGGAAAAGTGGCCTATGACCTTTTCAGGGCCTGCGCCTTTGATGTCGTTTTGATGGACGTGTCGATGCCAGAGATGGATGGCGTCGAAGCGACGAAAGCCATTCGCGCATATGAAGCAACACGAGATTTGAAGCAAACGCCCATCATCTGCCTAACGGCGCACGCTTTGGAAGAAGATCGAAAACGCTTTCTGGAAGCCGGCATGAATGATTATCTCGCAAAACCGGTTAAAAAGGCAGACATTGAAAACGTGCTCGGCAAGTATCTCGGAAAAGGATCCGATCCATCGGAAGAATTGAAACAAACGGCCTAGATGAAT
>JAJFFZ010000166.1 GCA_021776395.1 Hyphococcus sp.
GCCTGTCCCGGCGCCGGCGCCTGCGGCGGGCAGTTTACTGCGAACACGATGGCGATGGCGCTGGCGTTTCTGGGGCTGGCGCCCATGGGCGCGGGCGATCCGCCGGCGACGCATCCGGACAAGGCCGGTGAGGCGGAGCGGTGCGGGCGCTTAGCTGCGGAGCTGGCGGCCAAGGGCGTCGGCGCGCGGCAGTTTATTACCGAAACGTCTTTGCGCAACGCTGCAACCGCGGTCGTCGCCAGCGGCGGTTCAACCAATGCGGTGCTGCACCTGCCGGCGCTTGCCGCCGAAGCCGGGGTGAGATTTTCGATTGATGAATTCGACCGGCTGTCGCGCGAGACGCCGGTTATCACGGACTTAAAACCCGGCGGGCGGTTTTTAGCAAAAGACTTGTTCGCCGCTGGCGGCATGAGGCTGTTTGGCGCCCGCCTGAAAGACGGCGGCATGCTGGAAGACGCGCCGACCGTGAGCGGCAATTCGTTGTTTGAAGAACTCAGCTCAGCGCAAGAGACCGCAGGCCAGGAGGTTGTTTCCACCGTTAGCGAACCGTTCAAGAAAACCGGCGGTTTGCGCATTCTCTACGGCGATGTGGCGCCGGAGGGCGCGGTTTTAAAAACCGCCGGCTATGGCGACGGCGCCTTTGAAGGGCGTGCGCGGATTTTTGAGACCGAAGAAGCCGCTTTTGAAGCGGTTTCCAATCGCGACATCAAGGAAGGCGATGTCGTGGTCATTCGTTATGAGGGGCCGAAAGGCGGGCCCGGCATGCGCGAGATGCTGGCGGTGACGGCGGCGGTGGCCGGGCAAGGCCTTGCCGGCAAGGTGGCGTTGATTACGGACGGGCGTTTTTCCGGCGCCTCGCACGGCTTTGTCATCGGCCATGTCTCGCCGGAAGCGGCGGTTGGCGGGCCTATCGGCTTGCTGGAAGAGGGCGATCTCATCACCATTGACGCAGAAGCGCGTCGCATTGACGCCGATGTTGACTGGCGCGCGCGCCGCGCCGCCTTCACGCCCAAAGCGCCAAACCGCATGGGCGGCGCGTTCGATAAATACGCAAAACTGGTTTCCTCGGCGTCCAAGGGCGCTGTTACCATCGAGACGGACTGAAAAGGATACGCGTGCAAATAGAAATTCATATTTTCTCCGCTCTTTCCCGCGAAAGCGGGAATCCAGACACGCGATCTGGATCCCCGCTTCCGCGGGGATGAGCGGCGTAGTGAATTTTTGGAAAGCCTCAAACTAAGATTGAACCTCAAAGATAAAACCAAGGACGACGACATGAAACTTTACACCCAGGATGATGCAAACCCCGCCGCGGTAAAATCCGGACCGGTCGCCATCATCGGTTATGGCAGCCAGGGCCGGGCCCATGCCTTGAACCTTAAAAATTCCGGTTGCGACGTCATTGTCGGCGTGCGTCCGGGCGGGCCGAGCGCGAAACGCGCGGCGGAAGACGGGCTTGAGGTCGCCAGCATCGCACGGGCGGCGGCGAATGCGCGCCTGATTGCGCTGCTGACGCCGGATATGAGCCATGAGCAGATTTTCAACGATGAAATCGCCCCGGAGCTAAAAGACGGCGATACGATTTTATTCGCACACGGATTTACGGTGCTTTATGAACGCGTCAAGCCGCCGCAAGGCGTCGATGTGGTTCTGGTGGCCCCGAAAGGCCCTGGCGATCTTGTGCGCCGTGAATATGAGCGCGGACGCGGCGTGCCGTGTCTTTTTGCCGTCCATCAAGACGCCAGCGGCAAGGCCAAGGAAAGAGCGCTCGCCTATGCGAGCCTGATTGGCGGCACGGCGGCGGGCGCGATTGAAACCACCTTCCGGGAAGAAACCGAAACCGATTTGTTCGGCGAGCAGGCGGTGCTGTGCGGCGGCGCGACGGAACTGGTGCTGGCCGGGTTCGAGACGTTGACCGACGCTGGCTACAAGCCCGAGGTCGCCTATTATGAATGCCTGCATGAATTAAAGCTCATCGTTGACCTGCTCTATGAGGGCGGTCTGGCGAAGATGCATGAGTTCATTTCCGAGACCGCGATTTACGGCGACCTCACCTCCGGCCCGCGCATTGTCAATGACGAAACGCGCGCGCGCATGCGCGAAGTGTTGGGCGATATCCAGTCGGGCAAGTTTGCGCGCGACTGGGTTGCGGAAAATGAATCCGGCAAGGTGCAATACGACAAAATGCTGGCGGCGGACCTTGCGCACCCGATTGAGAAAACCGGCAAGGAATTGCGCGAGCTGATGGCGTGGCTACAGCCCGGCGCTGAGAGCAATAAAACTTGATGGATTAAAGGCGCGGGTCCTTTGGGCCGAGCCGAACGAGGCATGAAGATGATGACGCTGTTGGATAAAACTGAAGCTCTCGCGCCTGCGCAATCGGCGCCGGTCGCAGAGCTGGAACCGACGCAAAAAGCCGGCGCTGAATTGCTGCTCGATGCGCTGGAAGAGCAGGGCGTTGAGGTGATTTTCGGTTATCCCGGCGGCGCGGTCCTGCCGATCTATGAGGCGCTTCATCAGCGCGAGCCGATCCGCCATGTCATGGTGCGCCACGAACAAGGCGCAGTGCATGCAGCCGAAGGCTATGCGCGTTCCAGCGGTAAGGTTGGCGTTGTTCTGGTGACATCGGGCCCGGGCGCCACCAATGCGGTCACCGGGCTCACCGATGCGTTGCTCGATTCCATTCCGCTGGTGTGCATCACCGGACAAGTCGCGCGCGGGCTGATCGGCACGGACGCATTTCAGGAATGCGATACCATCGGCATCACCCGCGCCTGCACCAAACACAACTACCTCGTTGGCGATGCGCGCGGCCTGCCGGCGATTGTGCATGAGGCGTTTCATGTGGCGCGCAACGGCCGGCCGGGTCCGGTGCTGATCGATCTCCCCAAGGACGTGCAATTTGAAAAGGCCGAATACGTCACCCGCCGCGTCGCGCGCCAGCGCAATTGCATCGTCACGCCGCCAGTGCAGCCAAAGGAAATTGAGCGCGCGGTCGAGCTGATGCGCCAGGCGCGCCGGCCAGTGTTTTATACCGGCGGCGGGGTGATTAACGCCGGCGTTGAGGCGAGCGCTGCGCTCCGGGCGCTGGCGCGCGAGACCGGTTTTCCGGTGACCTCAACCTTGATGGGGCTCGGCGCCTTCCCGGCGTCTGACCCCCAATGGCTCGGCATGCTTGGCATGCATGGCAGCTTTGAAGCCAACAACGCGATGCATGGCTGTGACTTAATGATCGCCGTCGGCGCCCGGTTTGACGACCGCGTCACCGGCCGGCTCGATGCATTCTCTCCCGGCTCGCGAAAAATTCAAATCGATATCGATCCGTCCTCGGTCAACAAAATCGTCAAGGTCGATATGCCGATTATCGGCGATGCGGGCGCTATTTTGGAGGCGTTGCTGGTGCAATGGCGCAAGCGTGAGAGCGACGCCGCGGCGCCGCCGTCGCGTTTGTCTGAATGGACTGCGCAAATTCAAACATGGCGGGGCAAGAATTCCTTCGCCTTTGAAAACTCTGACGAGGTCATCAAACCGCAATTTGCGATTGAACGCCTTTATCAGATGACCCGCGGCAGGGACGTTTATATTACCACCGAAGTCGGTCAGCATCAGATGTGGGCCGCGCAGCATTTTCACTTTGACGACCCCAACCGCTGGATGACTTCCGGCGGCCTTGGCACCATGGGTTACGGCCTGCCGGCGGCGCTTGGCGTGCAAATCGCCCATCCCGATGCTTTGGTGATCGATATTGCCGGCGACGCCTCCGTGCAGATGATGATGCAGGAAATGTCGACAGCGATCCAGCATGATTTGCCGGTTAAAATTTTTATTCTGAACAATGAATATCTCGGCATGGTGCGGCAATGGCAAGAGCTGCTTCATGACGGCCGCTATTCGCATACATATTCTGAAAGCCTGCCGGATTTCGTCAAACTCGCCGAAGCTTATGGCGGCGCCGGGTTGCGGGCGGAAAAACCGGGCGAGCTTGATGATGCGATCAACGAGATGATGGCGATAGACAAACCCGTGCTGTTCGATTGCCGTGTTAGCGGTGAGGAAAATGTCTTCCCGATGATCCCTTCGGGCGCGGCGCATAATCAAATGTTGTTTGGCGGCGCTTTCACCGGCGATGAAGTCAGCCAGGAAGGGCGCGTGCAGGTATAATGGAAAACGCTTCCGTATATCCGGTCCCGCAAGAAGAGGCCGCCGTGGCTGAGAGCATTCTGGCGGTGATTGTCGATAATGAGCCGGGCGTCCTGTCGCGGGTGATCGGGCTGATATCGGCGCGCGGGTATAACATCGAAAGCCTGACGGTTGCTGAGGTTGACGCTGAAAAGCATCGCTCGCGCATTACGGTCGTGACGCGCGGCACGCCGCAAAAAATTGAACAGATCAAAGCCCAGCTTGGCCGTCTCGTGCCGGTGCGCCGGGTGATTGACATCAGTGAGGAAAGCGATGCGCTGACGCGCGAACTGGCGCTTGTCAAAATTGTTTCGACCGGAGACAAACGCGTTGAAGCGATGCGGTTGGCTGAAATTTTTCGCGCCCGGCCGCTCGATACAACGCATACGTCGTTTATCTTCGAGGTCACCGGCGCGCGCGATAAAATAAACGCATTTTTGGACCTGTTAAAACCACTGGGACTGACGGAAGTCTCGCGCACTGGCGTGTTGTCTATCCGCCGTGGCTCGGAGGCTGAATAATTTTATGACCTATTGCCGCCCATACCTACCCACTCGACTTAGTCCCGCGCGGAACAAAATTCCGCGCAAGAAAAACGTTTAACGGAATCAACAAAGGACTAAGACGATGAGCGATGATCATGTGAGAATTTTCGATACTACCTTGCGCGACGGTGAACAGGCGCCGGGTTTTTCAATGGCGACGGACGCCAAGCTGATAATCGCGCGGGCGCTGCGCGATTTGAATGTTGATATTATCGAGGCGGGCTTTGCCGCCGCTTCGCCGGGCGACGCGGCGGCTGTGCGGGCGGTGGCGGAGGAAATTGAAGGCCCGCGCATATGTTCGCTGGCGCGTTTGACAGGCGGCGATATAGACGCGGCGGGCCGCGCGCTTGAACCAGCAAAATCCAAGCGAATTCATACCTTTATCGGGACAAGCCCACTCCACCGTGAAGCTAAGCTAAAGCTGACAAAAGCGGACATTCTCGCGCGGATTTCCGATTTGGTGGCGCATGCGAAGTCGATTTGCGACGACGTTGAGTTCTCGCCCGAAGACGCCATTCGCACTGAGCGCGACTACCTGATTGAGACGGTCCAGGCGGCGATTGAGGCGGGCGCGACGACGATAAATATTCCCGATACGGTCGGCTATACGACGCCGGAAGAAATTACCGATCTGTTTCGGTTTCTCCGCGCCAATGCGCCCGGCGGCAACGACGTGACGTTCAGCACACATTGTCATGACGATCTCGGCATGGCGGTCGCCAACAGTCTGGCGGCAGTGCGCGGCGGCGCGCGACAGATTGAATGCGCAATCAACGGCATTGGTGAGCGGGCGGGAAATTGCTCGCTCGAAGAAGCGGTGATGGCGATGGCGACGCGTAAGGATTTTTTCCGCGTGTCAACGCAGGTTGAAACCACGAAAATTTTCGCGGCCAGTGTGGCGCTTGCGCGCGTTACGCACAATCCTATTCCGCGCAACAAAGCCATCGTCGGCAAAAACGCCTTCGCCCATGAGGCCGGCATTCACCAGCACGGCGTGTTGGCCAACAAGCGCACCTATGAAATCATGGACGCTGAGGCCGTCGGCATGCCGTCCAACTCGATTGTGCTCGGCAAGCATTCCGGCAAGCATGCGTTGCGCTCACGTATTGAAGCGCTGGAGTTGAGCGCGACGCCGGAGCGCCTTGACGAGCTGTTTATGAAATTTAAGCGCCTGGCGGACGCTCAGCGTGAGGTCACTGACGCCGATGTTGTGCGCCTCGTCACTGGCTCGAACAAACGCCCGGGCCGGGCCGGGCCCTGGCGGTTGCGGCGAGTCGAATTACGCGTGGAACTGGACGAAGACACGCCGCCCTATGCGCGCATCGGCCTCGAACATGAAAATGGCGAGCGCCAGACCGTCACTTGCGAAGGCGAGGGGCCGTTTGATGCGGCCTTTAATGCGGTTTGCGCCATTGCCGGCGTGGAAGGGCGGATTTTGACGCTCGACATTCACCATGTCGCCGGCGCCGAAGAGGGGATCGTTCGCGCCGAAACATTAATTGAAATTGGCGACCAGGAATTTCTCGGCACGGTGAGAGAAGTCGATGTCGCGCACGCGGCGGTTGGCGCGTTTGTGGTGGCCATCAATCAATGCGTTTCCGGCCGCAAAGTAGTGGCGGCATGAGCTATGCAACTGGGTTGTTTAGATGCAATGGAAAACAGCTATGGGTTTGGCCAATGGAGCAAGCCATGGCAATGTTACACTTTAATACCAGCCCATATGAGGATGCTAGAGCGTCGAGCAAAAAGTGTGCAACGGTTTTTGCGTCGCGCGATGCGACCAGAAAAATCTATAGCAAAATCATTCGATTCAAAATTATTGCATTTTGCTATAGACCAATTAGCAGCAACGGCTGGTCTAATCGAATGCGCGGATTGTATCGGATTTCGCATTGTCAATAATTTCAATTCAATACCTGCGCGCAATCGCTGCACTTTTAGTTGTCATTCATCACGCAATGGCAACTGAAATTGTTAGCCGCAATAGCTATGAGTTTTCTTGGGGAACGTTTGGTGTAGATATTTTTTTCGTGATTAGCGGATTTATCATGTGGATTACGACGGCCAATCGCAATGTTGGCGCTATGGAATTCTGGTATCGGAGGATTGTGAGGATTGTGCCGCTATATTGGGGCTTAACGATAGTTACAGCTTCAATATCCACCGATCCAGCACTTGCATTTTTTCAAGACATGGATGGCGTTAGAATATTAAAGTCACTGTTTTTTATTCCGCATTTTCACCAAGAAATGACTGATTTAATTTTTCCTGTTCTCGTGCCAGGTTGGACGCTGAATTATGAGATCTTTTTCTACTCCTTGTTCGGACTTTCTCTTCTTTTGGCGGGAACGATTCGGCTAGTTATGTTGATGGCCTTGTTGATCACCCTTTCGCTCATTGGGTTGTTTATAGAACCAAAATCAGCGGTTCTTATTACTTATACAAATAGTTTGTTATTCGAATTTGCTATCGGTGCAGCCTTGGGCTGGCTTTATTTAAACAAGGAACTATCCAGTCTAAAATGGGGAGGCATGGTTGCGATCTCAGCCATCATTATTCTTACGCAAGACCTTATTCAGGTTGGG
>JAJFFZ010000167.1 GCA_021776395.1 Hyphococcus sp.
TTGCAAAGCTGAGCCGGCTTCTGTCATGTTCAGCCCGAGTGGAAGGTGTCCAAACCATCTATGATCTCCATATTTGTCAACAAAATACGGTGAATCTGATTTGGACCTTTCACTCAACTCTTATTCCCGGATAGACACTCAAACCCAAACGGATACTGACTGCCTTGAAGGTAATAGCACAATCTTTGCAAATATAGCCGGTGCAGGGCTGGGATTGCGACGAATGCGCACAGGGTGCAATACTGCAGCCGTACTGACCCGTTAGCCGTGCAAGTTGTCTTATTTCTTTAAAAAATGCGCATCGAGAAATTCTAAAAACGCCGGCCAGTCTTCCTTGACGACGCCATGGGTGCCGGGCCGGATCCAGTAGGCGATATCTGCGGCCGGCGCCCAAACGTCGAGGCGGTCCTGGTCGAGCCCTTGCGCGCCATAGAGCTTATAGACCGGGCCAGCCCCCACGGCGGCGCGAAACGCCCCGTTCGGGTCGGACCAGACGTCGCGCCGGGCGTTGCCGAGCAGCACCGGGCGCGGCGCAATCAGCGCCAGCAACTGGTGCTGGTCTATCGGCATCGTCTCTTCTTCACCAGCATAGTTTTCGTAGGCTTTCGCAAACCAGTGCGGGTACCCATCGATAATCGCTTTGACGCTTTCGCCTTTCTTTTGCTGGTTGAGCGAGGCGCCGCCGGTGCCTGATTGATGTGAGATTACGGCGCTGATGCGGTCGTCAAACGCAGCGGCGAGCAGTGCGGATTTGCCGTATCGCGAATGGCCCCAGGAAATATAATCGCGAGGGCCGTCTGCGCCCTCCTCAAGCGCATCGACCATCAGCGAATAGCCCCAGGCCCAGGCGGCGATGGCACCCCAGCGTTGCTTGTCCGAGGCGAGCCCTTTGGACATTTGCTTCAGCGCCGCAAGCCCTTCGTCTTTCCTGTCCGGAGCGAACTCGCTCGGATAAATCGTCGCCACGCCATAGCCGCGCGCCAATATCATCTGCGTCGGCGGCGTCGCAATATAACGCCCGAACACATAGGTCATCACCCCTGTCGCAGGGCCGCCGCCGCATCCGCCCGCATCTTCAGGGCGATAGACCGCCGGATGGGGGAGCGTGTCCCAGCGCGGGCAGAATGTCTGTATAAGGATAACTGGCGCATTCGGGACGCCATTCGGCGTCACGACATCCATGTAGAAGGTTTCGGTTTCGCTTGTTGTCTCGCCAAACCGCAACTGCGCGCGCAACTTATATTCTTCCAGCCGGCCGCCGCCAAAAGCGTTCTCGTCCAGCAGTTTGCGGTCCAGAACCGTTAATTTGTAGCTGTCGGGAAAATAGCCGTAAATATTTGCCTGCAACGCCTCTTTCAACGCCGGCCGGCGCAGCGAAGTCCAATCTTCAAGGCTGGCGACCGGCGCTTGCGGCCCGAACGCGCCCAGCACTTCGGGCCGCGCCGCCGGACCGTCGGGCTTTAAGTCCGCCCAGGCGAGCGTCAGCTTCGCGCATGAGCCGGCGCCCAGCGCGGCGATCGCAACGAATAGCAGCGGCCATCTACTCATATTCTGTACTACTCCTGTTACCGCTATCTTCGGACGCTTTGGCGAATGTGCAAGTCACAACCGGGTCAGGCGGGGCTCATTTGCGGTGAAAGATGAGATAGGTTGGGCGGCGGCCTTCGCGGATGGCCTTTGCTTCATAACGAGTTTGCGGCCAGTCCGCTGGGCGCTCGCGCCAATCGGCGGGGTGGGTCGCGGCCCACTCAAACGCTGGCGCTGCTTGCGCATGCATCAGCGTCCAGCGGATATAATCGGCAATATCGGAGGCGACGCGCAACTGCCCGCCCGGCGCCAGCAGGCGCGCGGCCTCGCCAAAAAACCACGGGCTGACCATGCGGCGTTTATGGTGACGCTTTTTCGGCCATGGGTCCGGATGCAACACAAACAAACGCTGCAAGCATCCGTCTGGCAGCGCCTCGATCAGCGGCCGCGCATCGCCAAAATGGATGCGAACATTATCAAGCCCTTCCGCATCAATCGCCGCCGTCAATTTGGCGACGCCGTTGATAAAGGGCTCGGCGCCGATAAAGCCGATATTGGGGTGGCGCGCCGCCTGCCAGGCGAGATGCTCGCCGCCGCCAAAACCAACCTCCAGCCACAATTCATCCGCCTGCGGAAAAACTGCCGACGGGTCAATCGGCCCCGCTTCCGGGTCAGGCGCGGCGACGCACGGCAACACCGTCGCCATCAGCTGCGCCTGACGCGTGGTCAGCGGCTTGTCCTGGCGGCGGCCATAGATCTGGGGAATGTATCCGGGCTCGTTCATAAGCGGCTATATAGCCAACCAACGAAAAGAGGTCACCGGTTTTGTTACTAGCGCAATTGTGAGCCGCCGGCCCCAGATTGGGCCCACAAGCCGCTTGCCACTGCAATTGCGGTGGTGTCATTGTCCCCGATCAGGCCAATAGCAGCAACAGCATCTATGAGCGACAAAAAGCGATATTGGACCGGCGCGCGTAAAGCCCCGGCGCAGGACAGGTTCTTCATTGAGGCGCTCGACCCCGACATTTGGGCGCCGGGCGACAAGGACGATTGGGATGCGTGCTGGCACACTGGCATGCCGGCGGCGCGCATCTTCAAAACCATGCGTCCCGGCCAGACCATCAACCACAGTCCCGGCAACAGCGCCGTCACCGTCAAATCGATGCTCTATGAGACGCTGCGCGACGCGCAAGGCCGCGTCGCGGGCGACGAACGGCGCGCCCGGTTCGGGTTTTTTCCGCGCAGCTTTTTAATGCCGGAAGACTACCATGCTCTCCAGCGCGAGGGGTTTCGCCATCCGGACAAAAAATGGATCGCCAAACCCAAGCGCCTGTCGCGCGGGCGCGGGATCAGCGTCCATGCGGACGCGGCAACGCTCCCCAATGACGCCAAATGGCTGGCGCAGGAATATCTCGCCGACGCGCATCTTTATGACGGCTACAAATATGTGCTGCGCTGTTATGTGCTGATCAGCTCGGTCGAGCCGTTGCGGGTTTATCTTTACAAAGATGGTTTCGTGAAGCTCGCCTCCGAGCTTTATCGCCATGGCGATTACAATAACCTCTATGCCCACCTCACCAACCCGGATGTCAATGCGCTGAACGAAGGCGCGGAGGCGTCCGTGGTGTTTCACAGTTTTGATACTTATCGCGACTGGCTGCGGCGCGAGGGCGGCGACCCGGAGGCTTTGTTTGACGGCATTCGCGACATCGCCATCCTCACCGCAATCGCCGCGCGCGAACAGATGCGGGGGCGCATCGCTTCTTCCGGTGCGATTGGCGCTGGCTGTTACGAGTTGATCGGGCTGGATTGCATGATCGATACCGCGCTCAAGCCATGGCTGCTGGAATGCAATCTCAGCCCGTCACTTGAGGTTTGCGCCGAGCCCGGCAGCGGCGGCCGCCAGGAAGAGGCGACAAAACGCGCTGTGGTCGCCGATATGGTCGCGCTGATCGGTTTGAACCGGGAGCGGGCGCGGCTCGGCCCCGGGGCCGATAAAGACCGGATCATCGCCGAGGCGGCGGATGAGCTGGCCAATGCTGGCGGGTATGAACGGATATTTCCGGGCGAGGATGCGGGCGAATTTCTGCCGTTCTTTCCAGCGCCGCGTTATGGCGACGTCGTACTTGCCCGTGCGGTTTCCAAAACACCGCCGCCGGATATGCCTTTGCAGCCAGCTGGCGACCAGGCGTTCGAATTTGGGTCTGCGCTGGCGTTATTCTCGCAGCAAACCGGACAGTTCACGACGCCGAATGAAGTGCGCGCCTTCATCTGGCTGAAGGCCTCGCAAGGCGCGGCGGCGGACGCAATCG
The DNA here is from genome assembly GCA_021776395.1 of Hyphococcus sp. Taxonomy (GTDB): domain Bacteria; phylum Pseudomonadota; class Alphaproteobacteria; order Caulobacterales; family Parvularculaceae; genus Hyphococcus. The sequence continues at coordinate 3,840 of JAJFFZ010000167.1, forward strand.
CTGATGAGATGGCAAGCCTCACCGGCGCCAGCGCCGCCGAGCGCGAAGCGCTCAGCCGCGATGTCTGGCATGCGTTATGCGACTGGAGCCAGACCGGGCTGCTTATGGCGCCCGGTGCGCAAACGCCGACGAAAGCGCCAACTGGACCCGATGAAAATTGGCATTGTGAGGAATGGCTTAGCGTCAACCAAAGGCCCGTGCGGCTACGTTATGGCGCGGAGGAAATCGGCCCGCGATTGGAGAGCCTGATTGCAGTTTTGCGCGCCGCCCCATCGGATCGCGCCATTGTAATAGACATCCTGCGCGGCAAGGTTGGTTACGCAGTCGTCCGAGGACAGCAACTGGTCCGCTCAGGGCTCCGCCTGTCGCAAATCGCCGATGCGCTGCGCGATATTTTCCTCAACGATTATGCCGCCGGTCATGACGACCAGCTTTGTTGCAACGCATCTCTATGCGCATCGCCGCAAGGGGCGATCATCTTCGCCAGCAACGACCGCGGGCGCTGGGACACGCTGGCGCTGAGTTATGCGGCCGCCCAAAACGACGCATTCATCGCCGGCGCATGCGCCCTCGGCCCGACGCCGGGCGAAGCGGTCACGCTGGCCGCGCCGGGACGGATAGACGAAGACGCCGCCGAAGCGTTTGACAGTTATGCTGGCGGGTGCATCCAGGAATGGCGCACCGCGCGCGGCTATTTCATTCCGTACAAAGAAAATATCCGCACCGCCGCACATAAAATTGACATCGTCGTCATTCCTGTGTTCGACGCCCCAGCAACTGCAGAGCTGTCAGAAATGGACGGCCCGGACGGCTTGCAGGCGCTCAACGCGATGCGCCGCAACGGCCAGGCGCGGCTTGATTTTGACGGCGCCCGGCAGCTCTATGAATGGCGCCAGGCCGTGCGCGTCTTTGAGGTTCGCTATAGCACCGCCAATGACGCCGCACGGCTCATCGCTGAAAAATTGTCTAAAATATCAGCGCAATAAAAAAGGCGCCCCATAGGAGCGCCTTTTCAAATTCTCAGTTAAGCTGGTTTGAAACTGCTTACTCGGTTGCAGCTTCAGCCTCGCCCTCAGCTTCGGCTTCGCCCTCGGCTTCAGCTTCGCCTTCGCCCTCAGCTTCGGCTTCAGCGCCATCGTGATGGCCTTCGCCCTCAGCTTCCGCTTCACCCTCTGCCTCGGCTTCGCCCTCAGCTTCAGCCTCGCCTGCCGCTTCGGTTGCTGTGTCTTCAGCAACGTCAGCCGCTTCGGTTGCAGCAGCCTCAGTAGCGCCACTATCGCCGCTTTCAGGCTGACAAGCCGCCAGCAGCAACGCCGCCGGCGCCGTCACGGCTAAAATCCGTGTTAGCGACGCCAATAGATTATCTTTGTTTTCGATTTTCGCCATTTTATGCCCCGTTGTGGCGGCTATCCGCCGTTGTTAGATTTTTTATAGTAAAACGGTGGTGAATTTTCCGCAACAGCACAACCCTAACCAATAGGTCACGTTAAAAAGTCCCGGAATTAGGCTGTTTCGGTCTCAGACGGCGGCTTTGAGCGCCTCTACCAGATCGACCTTTTCCCAGCTGAAACCGCCATCGGCGTCCGGCTCACGGCCGAAATGCCCATAGGCGGCGGTGCGGCCATATATCGGCTTGTTGAGATCGAGCGCCCGGCGAATGCCGGAGGGCGACAAATCCATCACCTCGCGCAGCGCCCGTTCCAGCGCCTCTTCATCAACGCGGCCGGTCCCATGCAGATCGACATAGACCGACAGCGGCTGAGCGACGCCGATCGCATAGGCGAGCTGAATGGTGCAACGCTCGGCGAGATCGGCGGCGACGATATTCTTGGCGAGATAGCGTGATGCGTATGCCGCGGAGCGGTCGACTTTAGTAGTGTCCTTGCCGGAAAACGCGCCGCCGCCATGGGGCGCGGCGCCGCCATAGGTGTCGACGATAATCTTGCGGCCGGTAAGGCCGGCGTCGCCGTCCGGCCCGCCGATCACAAATTTGCCGGTCGGATTTACATGCCAGGCGCAATCATCAGCAATCGGCATACCCCCTAGCGAGCGACGGATATGCGGCTCCACGACGGCGCGGACTTTGTCTGAATCCCAACTGTCATCGAGATGTTGCGTCGATAGGACGATAGAGGCGATCTCGACCGGCTTGCCGTCAGCATAATGCACAGTCACCTGGCTTTTTGCGTCCGGGCCGAGCGCGCCAGCGTCGCCTTGTTTGGCGTGGCGGGCGGCGGCGAGGTCCTGCAAAATCTTGTGGCTGTAATAAATTGGCGCCGGCATCAACGCTGGCGTCTCGCGGCAGGCATAGCCGAACATGATGCCCTGATCGCCCGCGCCTTCATTGTTGGAGTCAGCGGCATTGTCGACGCCCTGAGCAATATCCGCAGACTGGCCATGTAGGAGGACTTCTACTTGCGCGGTGTTCCAGTGGAATCCGTCCTGCTCATAACCGATATCTTTGATCGCCCCGCGCGCGGCGGCGACAAACGCCTCCGGCGCCACTCCGCCGTCGCCGTTCATCAGTCCCTCAGGCGCGCGCACCTCGCCGGCGATCACGACGCGGTTTGTTGTCGTCAGAGTCTCGCAAGCCACCCGCACGTCCCAGGCGCTCATCCCCGCCTCGGCGGCGCTGCGATAGATCAGATCGACGATTTCGTCGGATATCCGGTCGCAGACCTTGTCGGGATGCCCCTCCGAAACGCTCTCGCTTGTAAATAAATAGGATTTGCGCGTCATGAGAGATCATACCCCTTGCATATAAAGAAAAGTTTATATGGGCCGGCGATATACCGAATAGATTTGCGGCTGTCCAATTGAATGACGCCGCAGCGGGGGGCTATTTTTTCTTTTTCGCAGTTTCGGTCTCGGCGATGGATTTGACGAGGTCGAGAACCCGCTTTTTCACCTGCGGGTCATCGATGGCCGAAAAATGGCGGCACAGCTGTACGCCTTCCGGCGAATTGACGAATTTCATGAACGCATCGCCTACATCCGGCTCGGCCATGCCGAAACTGCGACTGCCAGTATTAACGTCATAATCATCATAGAAAAACTGCACCGGCACATCGAGCAGGTTTGAAAGCTGAAACAGCCGGCTGGCGCCGACGCGATTGACGCCTTTTTCGTATTTTTGCACCTGTTGAAAAGTAAGCCCCAGCGATTTGCCGAGCGCTTCCTGGCTAAGCCCGAGGATCATCCGCCGCAGCCGCACCCGAGCGCCAACGTGAATATCGATCGGATTGGGCCCGCCCTTTTTGTTTTTCACAGTTTTTTTCCGCGCCGTTTTCGCGGGTTTGGTCGCTCTGGCCATTTCTAACCTCGTTACAAAAGCCATTCTGGCTCGATGGGCGCATAACCCTCTGGGTTTTATACGTGATTTTATTCATCGCGCAAAGGTTGCAAGATGCGTCAGGAACGCGCGCGCGACTTGCCCCAGAATGCGCCAATGGCAAGGCTTATGGCGGTCATCAGCCAGAAAATCCAGTCGCCGGTGCGGTCATAGAGCGTGCGCGGTATAGCCGCCGGCAGGGCGGCGTCAATAACGCCGCTTTGATAGAGCCTCACCCGCGCAAGAATACGCCCCTTGGCGTCGATCAATGCGGAAATCCCGGTATTGGCCGAGCGCACCATTGGCAGCCCGGTCTCAATTGACCGCAGGCGCGCCTGGTCAAGATGCTGGCGCGGACCGGACGTATCGCCGAACCAGGCGTCATTGGTGACAGTCACCAGCCATTGCGGGCGCTCGGCGCTCGGATACATGGCGCCGGGGAAAATCACCTCGTAACAAATCAACGGTGAGAAGGTTGGGCCGCCGGCATCGACAATGGACGGACCGCCGCCGGCGGCAAAACCGGCATCGCCATAAGGCGCGAGCTGCGCCAGCCCGACCGCCTTCAACAGACCGTAGAACGGCAGATATTCGCCGAACGGCACCAGATGGTGCTTGTCGTAATAGTCAACCGCGCGGCGGCCCTCAGGCGTTTCGACGACCGTCATGATGGAATTAAAGTATCGCTCGCTTCCGTTTCCATCAGGCTCACGACGCACCGCGCCGGTGATCAAGACAGCCGTCTTGGGTAGCTCATCAGACAAAACGCCAAGCGCATTATTGGCTTCATCGAGCAACGGGGCGGCATTTTCCGGCCAGACGATGAACAGCCGCGCACCTGGCGGCGTCGCGGCTTTGGACAGGTCGAGCAGCTTGTAAAAGTTCCGTCCCCACAGATCGGGGTCGATTTTTTCGCGCTGGGGAATGTTTGGCTGAACGATGCGCACAAAGGTCTCGCCATCGACCGCTGGTTCCGGCAGCGCAAGACGCGCCGCGCCAATGGCGAAAATCAGCGCCACACCGGCAAGCGCCACAAATGGGCCCGCCAACGCATGTCTTATGCGCATTCGCCCGGACAGGCCGACAGCTGGCGCGGCGGCCAGAAACACCGTAACCAGGCTTAATCCGTATGCGCCATACCATGCCGCGGTCTGGGCGCTGATAGCCGCGCCCGCCAGCGCCTGACCGGTAAGGTTCCAGGGCAGGCCGGTTAAAATATGCCCGCGCAGATATTCAAACACCGCCCACAGGGCTGCAAAGATAAAAATACGCGGCCAGCCCGGGTGCCAGAACAGCGATGCGCCAAGCGTCGCCGCGCCGGTGAAAAAGCCTAAAAACGCCGGCATCCCCAAAACCGCAAATGGCGCCATCCAGGCAAATTCGTCGGCCTGAACAAAAAACGAGAACGCCATCCAGTAGATGCCGGCGAGGAAATAACCGAAGCCAAAAAACCACCCCACGGCAAAGGCGCGAAGCCGCGCGCGCGGCGCTGCGCCGCCGGCAACGCCGGCATCCCCGCCGCTCGCGTCAATCAGTACAATCAACACTGAAAACCCCGCCGCCATCAATGGCAGCGCATAAACTGGCGCCAGCGCCAGCGCGCTGACAACGCCGGCGGCAAACGCCGCCAGCAAGCAGCGCCAGCCCGCAAGGGCTTTAAGATAGGCCGCAGCCGTCTCCAGCGCCGCCGCTGCAGCGCCAAGCACGCTCTTCGCATTAACCATCACGCGCTCTATTCCGCTGCCTCGCTCGGCTTCATTGATGACGGCCGGATGCGCAACCGCCGAACTTTGCGCGCATCAGCCTCGATCACTTCAACGTCGAAGCCGTCATCACTGATGATGACCTCACCGCGCTGCGGCACCCGGCCGGCAAGCGAGACTACATAGCCGCCGACGGTGTCGATTTCATCATCATCCGTCTCCAGATGAACCCCGGTTTCCTCGGCGAACTCTTCAAGCTCAACGCGCGCATCAACAATCCATCCGCCGCCGCCATGGGGCGCGACTGCCGGGGTTTCTTCCTCGTCATGCTCGTCATTAATGTCGCCGACGATTTCCTCAACCAAATCCTCAATCGTCACCAGCCCGTCCGTGCCGCCATATTCGTCGATCACCAGCGCCATGTGGATATGCGAGGCCTGCATTCTGAGCAGCAGATCAGTGATGCGCATTGATGGCGGCGCATAAAGAATTTCGCGGTGGATTTGTTGCAGCACCGGCCCGGTTTCGAGTTGCGGCGTTTCGGAGCGATGTTTGCGTCGGTCAGCGATGCGCCCGACCACGTCCTTGATATGCACCATGCCTATAGGATCATCGAGATCGCCGCGATAGACCGGCAGGCGCGAATGGCCGGCGTCAGCAAATATCTGGATCAGCTCATCGAGCGTCGTTTCAATATCAACGGCGGAGATGTCGGCGCGGGGCGCCATCACGTCAACCACCTGCTTCTGGTCGAAGGCGACGACCCGCTCAATCATTTCGCGGCGCGCGCGGGCCATGCTTTCCAACGCCTGGGCCTCGCCATTCTCGGCGGCGGCGGCAAAATCATCGCGCTCGCGGTGCGGTGCGGCAAACCATGCGCGCAGGCGCGCGATCAAACCGCCTCCGGGACTGTCGCCAGCGCCGTCGTTCCCAGCAGCGCCATTCATCGTCCTGTCTCCATTGCTGCGCCATGAGGGTCGGCGATGCCGAGGCGGTTTAAAATTTCCGTTTCGCGCCGTTCCATCGCTTCGGCTTCATCGTCGGCCTGATGGTCATATCCTACGAGGTGCAGCATGGCGTGAATTATCAGATGCGCCGCGTGATCTTGCAATGCGATGTGTTTGTCTTTCGCCTCGCGAACGCACGTCTCGCGCGCCAGTGCGATGTCGCCGACAAAACCACCGCTTTTCTCCTCATCGCCAGGAAACGCCAGCACACTGGTCGGCGCATCCTTGCCGCGATATTTGGCGTTGAGCGCGCGCATCGCAGCGTCGTTGGTCAACAAAAGCGCAATTTCGCCGGCAAGCGCGGGTTCAAACGCCACCGCAGCTTCATAGCAACGCGTCGCCAGCGCTTGCAGCGCCGTCGCCGGCCAGTCTTCATCTTCGATAACTACGTCGATCATGGCCTCAATCACGGCCGCCTTTTTTGGCGCCGACCGCATCATACGCATTTATAATCCGCGCCACGAGCGGATGGCGCACCACGTCAGCGGCGGTAAAATGGGTCTCGCCGACGCCTTCAACCCCGTGAAGCACTGCGAGCGCATCGGCAAGGCCCGAGGTCTGCCCCGCCGGCAAGTCGGTTTGCGAGGGATCGCCGGTCACCGCCATATGCGCGCCTTCACCGAGCCGGGTTAAAAACATTTTCATCTGCTCGGGCGTTGCGTTTTGCGCCTCATCAAGGATCACCGCTGCGCGCGCCAATGTGCGCCCGCGCATGAAGGCAATCGGCGCAATTTCAATATCGCCAGCGGCAATACGCCGTTCAATATAATCCGGATGCATCATATCGTTGAGCGCATCATAGAGCGGGCGCAAAAACGGGTCGACCTTTTCCTTCATGTCGCCGGGCAGAAAGCCTATGCGCTCGCCAGCCTCCAGCGCCGGGCGCGATAAAATGATCCGGTCAACGGCGCCGCTCAATAGCTGGCCCACCGCATGGGCGACCGCCAGATAGGTCTTGCCGGTGCCGGCCGGGCCAACGCCGAAGGTCAAATCGTTGGAATTGAGGTTTTCAAGATAGGCCGCCTGATTGGGCGAGCGCGCCGAGATCAACCGTTTGGGGGTTTTGATTGACGCAACCTCGGACTTGACCGATTTTGGCGCCGGCGCATCAGACAGTTTGGCCGCGGCCAACGCCTCGCCGGGCCCGACCGGCTCGCCGCGCTCAAGCTTTTCATACAACGCCGTTAACGCGCGAATAGCGCGGGCGCGGGCCTTGCCGCTGACCGCAAAGCGGTTGCCGCGCGGATCAATCCGCACGCTGAGGGCGTCTTCAAGGATGGTGAGATGCGCGTCGTGCTGGCCGGACAACTCAGCTGCCAGCCGGTTATCGTCAAACTCAATATGGTCAACCCGATCTACGGTTTTGCGTTCGCTCAAGCGGCGGCCTCAGCTTTCCTTACGAGCACGCCGGCAAGTGCATTGGGCGTTACATCTTCGATACGCACCGGCGCAATGGAGCCTAGCATGGATTGTGGCGCATCAACGTGAACGCTTTGCAA
>JAJFFZ010000168.1 GCA_021776395.1 Hyphococcus sp.
ACGGCATTTTGTCTTTATACCCCGCATTCATCGCATTGAGATGCGCGGTGGCTTCAATGTCGGACTGGCCGCCGGACAGAAAGACGATGCCCGGCAGCGCCGCCGGAACACTGGCCCGCAACACCCGGACCGTCATCTCCGCAACCTCGTCAACGCTTGCACGCTTGGCGCATTTTTTACCGGAAATCACCATATTCGGTTTGAGAATTGTTCCCTCAAGCGCCACGTCCTGCGCATAGAGCTCGTCAAATAGCGACTTCAAGGTGAACTCGGTGACGTCATAGCAGCGGTCGATGTCATGGGCGCCATCCATCAACACTTCCGGCTCGACAATCGGGACGATATTGGCTTCCTGGCATAGCGCTGCATAGCGCGCCAGCGCGTGGACAGTCGCCGATATACAGTATCCGGACGGAATTTCGTCGCCGGCAATATCGATTACCGCGCGCCATTTCGCAAACCGGGCGCCGAGCTTGTAATATTCGTTGAGGCGCTCGCGCAAACCATCGAGGCCGTCGGTGACTTTTTCGCCCTCAGCGCCGGCGAGCGGATGGGCGCCCTTATCGACCTTGATGCCGGGAATGGCGCCCGTGTTTTCAATCAGCTTGACCAGGGCAGTCCCGTCCGCCGCTTTCTGGCGGATGGTTTCGTCAAACAATATCACCCCGGAAATATGCTCGCGCATGGCGGTCTCGGTGCGGAACAGCAATTCACGATAATCGCGGCGGCTGTCTTCGCTTGATTGCGTATCGATAGCGTCGAAACGCTTCTTGATGGTGCCGGACGATTCATCCGCTGCAAGAATGCCCTTTCCGGGCGCCACCATCGCTGTGGCTACTTTATTAAGCGCCGTCAAACCCATGTTCTACGCCCCATCTTTTTGTTGTGCCGCCGACGCTTCGAGCGCTGCGACCCCCGGCAATGTTTTGCCTTCGAGCCATTCAAGAAATGCGCCGCCCGCAGTTGATACATAGGTGAAGTCTTTAACGACGTCGGCGGCGGCGAGCGCGGCCACCGTGTCGCCGCCGCCGGCGACGGCGACAAGCCCCGCCTCTTTCACGCGCCGGGCGGCAAAGCGCGCCGCCTCAACCGTCGCAGTGTCGAACGGTTTGATTTCAAACGCGCCGAGCGGGCCGTTCCAGACCAGAGTTTTTGCGCTCTCGATTTTTTCGGCGATAAGATCGGTGGTCTCCGGCCCAAGGTCGAGGATCATTTCATCAGCAGCCACGCCGTCCGGCGCGCGCACTTCGCGGTCAGCGCCCTCAGCAAATTCTTTGGCGACCACCACATCGACCGGCAAGACGAGGTCGCACCCCGATTGCCTGGCTTGCGCGATAATTTCCAGCGCGGTCGCCGCAAGGTCCGGCTCGCATAGGGATTTGCCGACGCTTTGGCCTTGGGCATATAAAAATGTGTTGGCCATGGCGCCGCCGACCGCCAGTATATCGGCGCGGCTGACAAGATTGAGCAGGAGTTCAATTTTGGTTGAGACTTTTGCGCCGCCCACCACCGCCATCATCGGCCGCACCGGTTCTGATAGCGCGGCTTTCAGATAATCAAGTTCGCGCTCCATCGCCCGCCCCACCGCACACGGCAACACATACGCAATCCCCACCGTCGAGGCATGGGCGCGATGGGCTGCGGAGAAAGCATCATTGACATAAATGTCGCCAAGCTCGGCAAGCTGTCTGGCGAATGCAAAATCATTTTGTTCTTCACCCGGATGAAACCGGGTGTTTTCCAACAACGCCACATCGCCGTCGATTAAGCGGTTGACGACCTTGCGCGCCGCGTCGCCAACACAGTCTTCGGCAAACTCGACCGGGCCGCCGAGCTTGTCGCTCAGCACTTTGCGCACTGGTTTCAGCGAGAGTTTCGGATCGGGGTTACCCCTGGGCCGGCCATAATGCGACAGCAGCAGCGTTTTGGCGCCTTTTTTCGACAGCTCCTGAATGGTCGGCAAGGCGCGATCGATGCGGGTGGCGTCGGTCACCACGCCGTCCTTCATCGGCACATTAAAATCGACCCGCACCAGCACAATTTTGCCAGCGACATCGAGATCATCAAGCGTTCGGTAAGCAGCCACGCCAGCCTCTAAAGATGCTTCGCCATTTCCAACGCCGTATCGGTCATCCGCGTGGAAAAGCCCCATTCATTATCATACCATGCCAAGACGCGCACAAGTTTACCGTCCATGACTTGTGTTTGCGGCAGGGCGAATGTTGATGAGTGCGGATCATGATTGAAGTCCGATGACACTAGCGGCTTGTCGGTGACGGCCATGACGCCTCGCAACGCGCCATTTGCCGCCTCAACCATCGCATTGTTGATTTCCTCAACAGTGGTCTCCCGCTTCGGCGTAAACACCAAATCGATCACCGAGACATTGGCGGTCGGCACGCGGATCGACGAACCGTCGAGCTTGCCGTTGAGTTCCGGCAGTACAATGCCCACAGCTTTCGCCGCAGCGGTTGATGTCGGGATCATGTTGGTGGCCGCGCCCCTGGCGCGATAAAGGTCTTTATGCAGCGTATCGAGCGTCGGCTGGTCGCCCGTGTAAGAGTGGATGGTGGTCATATAGCCCTGCTCGATGCCGACCGTGTCGTTTAGGATTTTTGCAACAGGCGCGAGGCAGTTGGTGGTGCAGGACGCGTTGGAGACGACAACATCGTCCGCCGTCAAGGCGCCATGATTGACGCCGAAAACGATGGTCTTGTCGGCGCCGGAAGCCGGCGCGGACACCAGAACCCGCTTGGCGCCAGCATCCAGATGCATCGCCGCTTTGTCGCGTGCGGCAAAAATGCCGGTGCATTCAAACACCACATCAACATCCATCTCACCCCAGGGCAGTTGGGTCGGATCGCGCTCGGCGATTACCTTGATCGGGCCCATGCCGACATCGATGGTATCATTGGCGACCCTCACTTCATGGGGAAACCGGCCGTGTACGGAATCATATTGAACCAGATGCGCATTCGTATCCACAGGGCCAAGATCGTTGATCGCAACGACATCTACGCCCTTGCGGCCAGTCTCAACAATCGAGCGCAAAGCCAGCCGCCCGATCCGTCCAAACCCGTTAATTGCAATTTTCAACGCCATCAAATTCTCCTAACCAATCAGTCTTTTCACTTCACCGACAACCGCGTCCGTGGTGATGCCGAAATGCTTGTATAAATCCGTCGCCGGGGCCGAGCCGCCAAAACCGGTCATGCCGATAAACCCGTCTTTGAGGCGCAGGAACTGGTCCCAGCCCTGACGGATCGCCGCCTCAACGCCAACGCGCGGCTTGTCGCCAAGAACTTCCAGCCGATAACTCTCCGTTTGCATCGCAAACAGCTCAAACGACGGCGCGCTGACGACGCGCGCTTTAACGCCCTCGCCCGCCAGCCGCGCCCGCGCCGCCATGGCGATTTCAACCTCAGAGCCGGTGGCGATAATCGTCGCGTCATAAGCCTCATCACCGGCGATAATATAAGCGCCGTGAGCGGAAAGGTTTTTATCTTCCTCGGTAAGACGCGCCGGCTCCAGCGCCTGGCGGGTCAGCGCAATCACCGATGGCGTTGCAATATTCTTCAACGCAACCTCCCAGCACTCGGCGGTCTCCACCGCATCACAGGGGCGAAACACATTGAGATTGGGGATCGCGCGCAGCGCCGCCAGATGTTCAACCGGCTGGTGGGTGGGCCCGTCCTCGCCAAGACCGATGGAATCGTGGGTCATGACATAAGCCACGCGCAACCCCATCAGCGCCGCAAGACGAATGGACGGGCGGCAATAATCGGCAAACACCATAAACGCGCCGCCATAAGGAACCACGCCGCCATGCAGCGCCATGCCGTTCATCGCCGCAGCCATGCCATGCTCGCGAATGCCGTAATGGATATATCGGCCAGCATAATTATCCGCATCGAGAATACTAAGGCCTTTGGTTTTGGTGTTGTTCGAACCAGTAAGGTCAGCCGAGCCGCCAATGGTCTCGTCAATGACGCTATTGACAACTTCCAACGCCATTTCGGAGGCTTTGCGGGTTGCAACTTTTTTCGGCTCATTGACCAGCGCGGATTTGTGTGCACGGATCGCCGGCGACAAAACGCCGGCATAATCGCCCGCAAGCGCCACACGCAAAGCCTCGCAATTGACGTCACTCTTGAAGCGTTCTTCCCATACATTGCGGACGGCTTGCCCGCGCGCGCCAGCCTCGCGCCAGGCGTTCAATATCGGCTCGGGAATGTCAAACGGCGGATGCGGCCAGTCGAGCGCCTTGCGGGCGCCGACGATTTCCTCTGCGCCCAGGGGCGAACCATGAGCGGCGGCTTTGCCGCTTTTGGTTGGCGCACCAAAACCTATCTGGGTTTTGCAGGCGATCAGCGTCGGACGGTCAGAACTTCGCGCCGCTTCCATCGCCGCAGCAATAGCGCCCCGGTCATGACCATCAACCCGCGCCGTCGCCCAGCGCGAGGCGGCAAAGCGCTCTAGCTGGTTGGTTGAATCCGAAAGCGAAACCGGCCCGTCAATCGAAATATCATTATCGTCAAACAGAACAATCAGCTTGCGGAGCTTCAAATGGCCGGCAAGCGAAATCGCCTCCTGGCTAATCCCCTCCATCAAGCAACCGTCGCCGGCGATGACATAGGTGTGGTGGTCGACCAGCCCGTCGCCAAACCGCGCATTGAGATGCGCCTCGGCGAGCGCCATGCCGACCGCGTTGCCGAGCCCCTGGCCGAGCGGGCCGGTGGTGGTTTCAACCGCCGGCGCATGGCCATATTCCGGATGGCCCGCAGTCTTCGCGCCAAGCTGGCGGAAATTTTTGATGTCCTCAATCGACATGCCTTTATAGCCGAGGAGATAACCGAGCGAATAAATCAACATCGAGCCGTGGCCGGCGGACAATATGAACCTGTCGCGATCCGGCCAGGACGGATCACCCGCATCAAATTTCAAAAACTGGGTGCACAAAACGGTCGCAACATCGGCCATACCCATGGGCATGCCAGGGTGGCCGGATTTGGCTTTTTCCACAGCGTCCATGGAAAGCGCCCGGATTGCGTTTGCCATCTGCGAAAAATCGACGCCGGCAGGCGGGGTTCCAGACATCTAAATTCCTTTATTCCAACGGCCAAAAAGGATGGCCGTTGGGCGTTCAAGCGCCACGCAGGCTATCGCGCCATTAGGCGCGGCGGCCAGTCGGCCTTGCCAAAGTGTAAAATGAAGAGCGTATTTTACACTTTGGTATGATGCGGGCAAAACCGGGACAATATATTCGCCGCTTCATGCATCGGGGCGGATGACGGGTCAAGGGGCGCAAATTGTCCCCAGGCGCGGCTCCGCGCGCCTATCACGACAGCGCTGGACAGAATCAACCGCGCCCGTCAGATTGGCGGTGTTCAACGCCCTAACCCGGATAGGCGCCCTAATGTCTGTGATAGAAAAAGCCGTTATCGACCTCGCCAATGCGCTCGACACGCTTGAAGCCAAAATCGACGGCAAGTTTGACGACCACGCCGCCAGCAGCGACGCGAACGTCGCCGCGCGCCGCCAGGCCCAGACCGCACGCACGCATGCGGAAACCGCCGCCCAAGGCGTCGGCGCGGCGATCAGCGATATAAAGGCGCTGCTCAACAACAACCCGGCAAACGGAAAAGGCTGAAACCATGGCCCAGGTGGAAATTCAACTGAACGGCCGCGATTATCGCATCACTTGCGATGACGGCCAGGAAGCGCGCCTGCATGAACTGGCCGCATATTTTGACCGGCATGTCTCAGAGCTCGCCAAAGAGCTTGGGCAAATCGGCGACGCCAGGCTAATGTTGTTATCTGCGCTGACGGTTTGCGACGAGCTGTTTGAGGCCAAGGCGCGCATCGCCGATCTTGAAGACGCAACCGACAACCTCGACCCGGATACCGCCGGCGCTGCTGGCCGCGCCATTGAAGCCGCGGTAGCCCGCGTCAACGAAATCGGCGATCGCCTGGAAGAGGCTTGATTTGGTTTTTTGACGATAGGCCGAACCACTTTTTGACGGCCATATAGCGCGCCCTAAAAGTAGGCCGCGCACGCATTATCTTCGTTAGCCGGCAGACATTTTGATTGGCGCGCTATTGTCGCCCCCGGTCTCCGCATCAGCGTCAACAAACGCCCTACCTTCAACAATGCGCGCGAGCGCCGCCTGAAGTTCTTCCTGGTTGAACGGTTTGCTGACATAGTCATTCATGCCGGCGTCGAGATATTTCTCCCGGTCGCCCGCCAACGCATGCGCAGTCACTGCGATGATCGGCGTATCGCGGTCAGCGCTGGCGCGCGCGCGAATTGCCTTGGTTGCAACGACACCATCCATGACCGGCATCTCGATATCCATGATGATGGCGTCAAAGGAATGGGAATCCATGGCCTCAACCGCCAATTGTCCGTTTTCAACCATCACGACTTCATGGCCTGCGGACGCCAGAAACAGCTTGAGCACCTGCTGGTTCACCGGATGATCGTCCGCTGCGAGAATGTGCATGGACTGGGTGGCGGGCGTGATTACACTTGCAACTTTCACGCCGCGCAAAGCAGCCCCGCCCGCATCACAACTTGCCGCAATCCGGGCGGGGACAGTGAACCAAAACGCACTGCCCTTTCCTTCCTCACTGCGCACGCCGATTTCGCCGCCCATGAGTTCGACAATCTGCTTACAGATTACCAGGCCGAGCCCGGTTCCGCCGAACCGGCGGCTCATCGAGGAATCAGCTTGCGCGAAATGTTTAAACAGTTTTGGGCCCGCCTCCTCAGAAATCCCGATCCCGGTATCGCGAACCGTGATCACCAACTGATCCGAACTGCGCGTCTTTCCCAACCCCGCAGAGAGTTCGACATGGCCCCGATCCGTAAATTTTATCGCATTGCCAATAAGATTAACCAACACTTGCCGCAGCCGCACGCCATCTCCATCCAGCACCTCAGGGAGGTCTGGACTTTTTTCGATTTTTAGCTGCAATCCTTTTTCCTCCGCCTTCGGACGAAGAAGAGCCGCCACCTCATCGATAACCTTGCAGGGAGAATAAGGCACATTTTCGATAGCAACGGCACCGGCCTCCAGCTTCGAGAAATCGAGAACATCGTTCAAAACACGCAACAGCGATTTGGCTGATGACCGCGCAACATCGATATATTCGTGTTGTTGCGCCGTGAGCGGCGTTTTCAAAACCACGTCCAGCATGCCTAGCACGCCATTCATCGGGGTCCGCAATTCGTGGCTCATCGTCGCCAGAAATTGGCTTTTTGCGATATTCGCCGCTTCAGCTTGAAGGCTTTTTTCCTCCAGCGCGCGTTCATGCGCCATGTTTTGGGTGATATCGATTTGGGTCCCGGCAATCACCGCAGGACTGCCGCCTTCATGCCGTTCAACGATGCGACTATTTATGGCGACCCACACCCAATGACCATTTTTGTGGCGGATGCGCGCTTCCAGCATGCGCATCTGCGCCTTTCCGCGCAAACACGCCTTGATATGCGCCCAGCCTTTACCAATGTCGTCGGGATGGCACAGTAACTTCCATTGATGAATCGAGTAGGTATCGTCATTGTCGCCTTCTAGGCCGAGCATATTACGCCAATGATCGTTCACCCAGATCTCGCCCGAACTCACATCCCATTCCCAGCAACCAGCTTCGGTGGCGTCGATAACATTCGCCAGGCGTTTTTTAGTCAGTTCAATCGCCATGCTCCGCGCATGCGCATTGACAACCTCCTCCCGCAACGCTCTGAACGCGCCCCTGTCGGCGTCCTCCTTATTGAGAGACGCAATGTAGCGTATGACGCCAGGCTCATCGCGTAAGCGGCGCAGGCGCGCATCAAAAACATCGCTTTTTTCTGCTCCCGCCAACATCACCCGAAACGCCGCCCATTCGCCAGTGGATGACGCGTGTGCCATTGCTTTGTGTATTTTTGACTGCTCAGGAAAATTTGGGCGTTGCGTATCAAGTCTTGTTTGAAGCAACTTCGAAGCGGCGCGATTGACGCCAATGATGGCGAATTTATCGTCAAAAATTATGTATGGTTCATTTGCGCGTTCGAAAATTTCTCCGAACATAGCCATACTAGTCGCACGCATAATATTCGCGCGCTTCCCCTTCCTCAACGCCTTTTTGTGTCGGCGTAAACGAAACCACGACACGGCAACGCTCATCACCCTTGGCTATCGCCTCAGGAATTCTCACTTCCGCATAGCCCGCATTTTGCGCCGCGATACGGCCGAACACATTTGACGTCATCATGCACAGCGAGGGGCGGCCTTTGACATAGTCGCCAAATGGACAACGAGAATTGACCAAAACGATACGCTCAGCGCTAATCGACTCCACTTGAAAGTCGCCTTGAATACGCTGTTTCAAATCAATCAGACAGGCGGCGATTTGCTGAAGAGAGAGAGATTTTACACGCGCGTGCCCGCAATATTCCTCGTTCATGACTTCGCCAAGGCGCGCGCCAACAACGCTGATAAAACCTGCCGCGTCTTCAACGCCAACAACTTCCTCAAGCGCGCCGGACAATTCTCTTATCAGCTCACGGAGGAACTGGTCCCTATCCCTGGAAATCTCAAAAGCCGCAAACTCTTCTATTTCAGAAATTGCACCCATGCCCGCACATCATTCTTGACTGTTCACTGATGTTAGATAGTTAAGGTAAATAATCTGTATGGAAACCCAAATACGATAACGTCTGATAAAACAATGCGATGAAGGCGCGGTTGATTTCCCCACCCCGCCCGGCGCGTTAATAAATACTTAATTGGGCGCGCCACCACAGCTTAAAGCTAAGGCGATCATGCCGCGCTCATTGACCAAGCGCGACATCCATTGCATCGTCAGTTTCGATATCCGGCGCCACACCGACACCCTCGATCCGTCCGTTTTCCGCCGAGTAGTAATCGGCGATGGGCAGACTCAGTTGAAACCCACCGGGCACGTCAAATATTTTCTGTGAAAGCATTTGACCGGCGGTGGTTTCGCCGATGATCTTTGCGCGGCCTGAAATTTTGAAGGCGTCGGCGGCAAGCTCCGCAGCGCTCGCCGTGCGTTCGCTGGTGAGGACGTATACCGGGCCCTCAAAACCCGGTTCAACCGGCGTAAAGCGCAAGCGCGTGAGGGGTTGTTCTTGAACATCGGCCCAGAACGCCCGGATCGACCAGCCCTCCCAGGGCTCAACTGTCTTCAGGTCGGATGCGGTCGGCGCATGATGGTTTTCCGCATTCCAGCGCTGCGACACGAAACCGCCCGCATCGAATGGGTGTTCCAATACGTGGCCAACCAGCGGGCGGACCGCAAAGGCGCCGCCGCCATTTTCGCGCAGATCGATGATAAGGCTATCAGCGCCCCTATCGGCAATCGTTGCATAGGCGGCGTCAATTTCCTCAATCGTGTCGAGACCCATCATGGTGTTCACCGTAAGGATGGCGACATCGCCGCGCCATGTCAGAACCGCGCCGCCGCCAATACGCAAATTATCGAGATAGGCCGCCACGTCGTCAGCCGTTCCCCGCGCCGGGTTCAGTTCAACATGCGAGAACGGGCCGTCTTTCCAAATTTCCCGAAACCCCGCGATGAAAGCTTCATCAGACCCGGCCGTCTTTGCTAACGCTGCAACCGCCGCCTCTACTTGCTTGTAACCCGGCGTCTCCAACTCGGCGGGATTGTAATGGTTGGCGCGCATCGTCTTTGCGATATGTGCGGCCACATCCACATAGTCAGCAGACGGCGCTTGGGGTTCATCTGCATGTGCGAACGTAAACGATAAAAGAGTGATGGCGCTGACGGCGAGTAATCTTTTCATTTTATGAATCCCTGCTTCCCCAAGATGCGCATTGCTGTCCTTTGGCGACAACAACGGCCATCAATCGTCGGGCACCCTTAGAAGACTTTTAGGGCGGTGAACATTCGTAGGCGAAGCAAATTCGCCAAAATGACGCATTTGAGCGACGGGGCGCCTGGGCGGCGCGTCAACCGTTCGCCGGCAGCGCTGCTGCGCGTTCCCCATCGAGGTAGCGCACCGTCGCCGGTTTGATTGAGCGGTCTTCGAATTCGAACAATAGCGGATTGCCGGTTGGGATTTCCACATGGACGATGTCGTCATCGGAGACGTTCAATAACAACTTCACCAGCGCGCGCAATGAATTGCCGTGGGCGGCGACGATCAGCGACTTGCCGTCTTTCAGCTGCGGCGCAATCTCCGTTTCAAAATAGGGCGCCACCCGCTCCAGCGTCAGTTGCAACGATTCCGCTACAGGCACGTCAACGCCGAGCGCGCGGTAACGCGGATCGTCCGCCATATTGTAGGGATTGTCCGGCGTCATCGGCGGCGGCGGCGTTGAATAGCTGCGCCGCCAGATTTTCACCTGTTCGGCCCCATGTTTTTCCGCGGTTTCTTTTTTGTTGAGCCCGGTGAGCGCGCCATAATGGCGCTCATTCAGTCGCCAGGAACGCGTCACCGGCAGCCACATGCGGTCCATTTTATCAAGCATGATCCAGAGCGTGCGGATGGCGCGCTTTTGCACCGAGGTATGACAGGCGTCAAATTCCGCACCCGTCGCGCGCAACAGCGCGCCAGCTTTTTCCGCCTCCGCACGGCCTTTTTCGGTGATATCGACATCGACCCAGCCGGTAAACCGGTTGTCGAGATTCCACTGGCTCTGGCCGTGGCGAACCAACGCAAGGCGCGTCATTTTGCTCTCCTCAAAAAGTTTCGTCTATTTAGGGGTTACGCCGCGCGTTGGCTAGGCGCACATAAGCGATAGAGTCCGTGCAAGTCCCGGGACATAAATGATGACCAAACCCTCCACAGCAGCGCTGGCCATTCATGGCGGCGCCGGCGCGCGCGCCGGCCGCGATTATTCCAAAGCTGAGGCGCATCTTCTGGGCCTTGCCACGCGCGGACAGGAATTGTTGCAAGGCGGCGCCGAGGCGGTTGACGTGGTCGAACTTCTGGTTCGCGACATGGAGCGCTCAGGCCTCTACATTGCCGGCAAGGGCGCGGCGCCAAACGCTGCCGGTTACGCCGAACTTGATGCTTCGATCATGACCGCTAAGCCCGGCGTCTTACACCGGCAGGCGGGCTCCATCGCGGCGGTGAAACACCTCATCAGCCCGATTGAGGCGGCGCGCGCCATTATGGATGAAACACCCCATGTCATGCTGGCCGGTCGCGGCGCAGAAAATTTCTGCCGTCAGCACAAATTCGATTTTGTCGATAACCCGGACGCTTATTATGTGGTTCCCATCGGCGTCTTGCCGGAAGAAATGACGCAAGCCGAACTTGGCCATGGCACAGTCGGCGCGGTCGCCCGCGATGAGCAAGGCGGGCTTGCCGCAGCGACCTCCACCGGCGGCGTCTTCGGCAAGCTTGAAGGCCGGGTCGGCGATACGCCGCTGATCGGTTCGGGCAGCTGGGCCGATGAACATGTCGCGGCGTCCTGCACCGGGCTTGGCGAATATTTCATCCTCGCCGGCGGCGCTCAGGATGTGGCGAGCCGGGTGCGCTATCAGGGCGCCGATTTGCATCAGGCAACCGCAGGCCTCATCAAAGACGTCGCCCGGCTTGGCGGCGATGGCGGCGTGATCGCGGTTTCAGACGACGGCGACGTCGCCTTCGCCTGGAACTCCGACGGCATGAAGCGCGCCGGGTTTGGGCCGGATCAGGAATTATTTTCCGCAACGTTTTAGGCGCGTGTGAACAGCACGCCAGCGCTAGTCATCAACGATCAAAAGATCGCGCCACACCAGGCGGTGATCGGAACTTTCAACCGGAAATCCCGGCCCGATGAGATCGTAATATTCATCCTCCGGTCCGGGCCAGAAAATCCCTGACGCGCCCTCGCGCTGGCGCAGGCCAAACTTCGAATAGAGCACAACATCGAGCCTGAGATTGCCGACGCCACGCTCCGGATTGTCATTAAAATCGGCTGGGTCTTCAGACGCATCGCCAATCTGGGTGAGATTGGCGCCGCCCTGAAGGCTGGCCTGCACCACTCCGCCCCGGCTGGTCGGCGCCGGCGCCTGGGCCACCGCCGGCGCGTTTAGCAACTGGCTGATAGAGCCCTCAACCGCACCGCCATCATTGGGGTCGGCATTGAGATCGCCCATAATCACAAAGCGCGCGCCAGCCGCAAGCCCGCCCGTAACGCCCATGTCATCATATATGTATCCGCTCTTGCCATCCGTAATATAGTCCGCCCAGAAACGGTTTTCATCAAAATTGCGCTTGCCGTTGCGGTCTTCTTCGCCGTCAAATCCCGGCGGCGTCGGATGGCTGGCGAGAACATGGACGCGGGACGCGCCGATGATCACCGGTACGTCCCAATAATTCTTCGACGACAGGCGAAAATCTTCCAGCGCCTCAGCGCTGTACCAGTCTGCGGGCTCCGGCGTCGCCGGATCATCCGGCAGCAGCGCGCCGGGCATGTCTTTCCACAGGAAAGTCTGGAACGTGCGCACCGCCGTCGCGTCAATCGGATATTTCGACAGCATCGCCATGGCGTATTGGCCGGGGAATTCGCCATAGCCGAACGCGTCGCCGCCATAGGCGCGCGAGCCCGGCTCAGTTGTGACAACGCCGTCGCGGTTAAGATCGTGATCGGAGGCCAGCCCTGTATTAGACGGCGCGACGAAGACGTAAGGGTAAATCGCAGGCGCCGCGCCGTTCTGGCTGACTTCGAGATAATTTTCCTGAAACGAACGCAGCCCCGCGCCAGCCTCGTCATAGTCAAACTCATTGAGCACCAGAACATCCGGCGCAATGCGCTGAATAATCTCCGCGACTTTTCTTGCCTGCACATTATCCGGCGTTTGCAAATCTGTTTGCAGCACGCCCTCAGCCGGGCGGTTTAAATAGGTGTTGTAGGTCGCAAAGCGCACCGTCAGTTCGGGCGCCGCGGCTTCAACAGCCTGTTCCGGCTCATCCGCCGACGTCGATGCCTGCTCGCCGGAACACGCCGCCAGCAACAGCGCCGCAAGGCTCGCCAAAACTCTCATATCGCACCCTCTCCAACTCTCCCGGAGAGGCTACGCAAAATTACCGGCGCCGACAATCTATTTGGCCAATCGTTATTGTGGCTGCCGTTATTGTGGCTGCAGGCGGGCAATCTGTAATTCGATGCGTTTGAACTCGCGCAACATCCGATTGGACTCCATGCGCATCCAGAACCAGATTTTCATGAACCCGACCATAGTCATCAGGAGCCAGGTGATCGCGCCCCAATGCGCAGCCTCAAGGCCAGTTGGCGAATACAGGAAGTGCCAGCCCGTATAGAACGCGCCGACGACCATAACCAGCATGACGAATGTCGCGCCTATCGCGATCCAACCCTGTTTTCCACGATAAACGCTAAACCATAGAGTAAAAAGTCCCTGCTCGCCGAGTTGCTCGAATAGTTCGCGCTCTTCTGCATCCAGGGCTTGTTGAATTTCTCGATCAAGATCGTTCATTGGATTTTCCTCCTTCCAGCGCGTCGCGCATCTTGCGCCGCGCATGCATCAGACGGGTCTTGACGGTGCCCGCCGGAACCTCCAGCGCGACGGCGATTTCCGCAACGCTAAAACCTTCCTTGTAATGAAGAGCAATCGCCGCCCGTTGGCCCGGCGGCAGCGACGCCATCACTTTATTGAGTACGCCGCCATCAGCGGCCGCTTCCATGGCGCCCGTCGCAACCGCATCAACCTTCGGCTCGACCGCATAGGCGGCCGTGGTGCGACGATCGCGCTGGGTGCGGCGAATTGTGTCGGCGGCGCGACGCGTAACGATGCGATAGGCCCAGGCCGGAAACACCGCCGCATCCTTCAGGTGCGGCAACGCCCTGATAATATCGCGCCAGGCATCCTGCACTACATCGCGCGCCATCTCGCCATCGCCGGTTAACCGAAACGCGTGCGCAAGCAATCGCGCCTGCCATCGCTCCGCCAGCCGGCCAAACGCCGCGCGGTCGCCAGCACGCGCCGCCGCCGCCAGATATTCGTCGAAAATTCGTTCCGCATCCCGGCGCATGGCCTGCAGCCTTTCGGCAAAATTAAGCGTTCAGACCATAAGTCGCAGCTTGTGGCAAAGCGGTTCAAATACGTCCCGCCACGCGAAGAGTACGAATAAGCCTTTGTTTGTATTGGAAAATACCCACCCCAACAAGCTGTCAGGCGGCTGGCGCCTATTCGGCCGCCGCTTTTGCGGGCGGTTTGGCGCCTGCGCCGCCATAAACCTCGTCGACGATGTAGATTGGCCGCCCTTTCACCTCGACAAACAGGCGCGCAATATATTCACCCAATATACCGACAGATATCATCTGTACACTGCCAAAGAATAAAATAAAAGTCAGCAGTGATGCATAACCAGGCACATCAACACCCGTGAAGAGCGTTCTTATTATGATCACCGAAGCGTAGAGAACCGACAGCAAGGCGATGACGCTGCCGATATAACTCCAAACCCGCAACGGCGCGGTGGAAAAACTCGCAATGCCGTCAATCGCAAAATTCCATAACCGCCAGAAGTTAAACTTTGTCTCACCGGCGGTCCGCGCCGGACGCGCATACGCAACGCCAATGGATTTAAAACCGACCCAGGCAAACAATCCCTTCATAAAGCGCGAGCGCTCAGGCAATGTCTTGATGGTTTCAACCACGCGGCGGTCCATTAGCCGGTAGTCGCCGGTGTTCTCCGGAATTTTCACTGCGGAAATTTTGTTAAACAAGCGATAGAAGCCCCCCGCCGTAAACCGTTTGGCGAATGTATCGGCGCCGCGATCATCGCGCGTTGCATAAACGACGTCATAGCCCCCACGCCATTTTTCAATAAAGTCAGGGATCAGTTCCGGCGGGTCCTGCAAATCGACATCCATCACCACCACTGCATCGCCCTCAGCGTAATCAAGCCCGGCGGTGAGCGCTGCTTCCTTACCGAAATTGCGCGAGAAGGCGATCACGCGGATCTCGGAGTGACGATCCGCCAGCGCCGAGAGCTGCATGCGCGTGTCGTCGGAACTGCCGTCATCGACTAACACCAATTCGTAACGCGCCCCGCCCGCCTTGATGATGTCCATCACCGCAGCGACAAAAGGCGCGATGGCGTCCGCCTCATTATAGCAAGGCGCGACGATGGAAATCAGCGGAGTGTCGGGGCGCGCAACATTGCGCGCCGGTCTACGCTCAATATCTGTAACGTCGCTCACCTCTTCGCCCTCGCGGATTGGCGCTCAAAAGAGCCGCCCGGTAGAGAGAGCTTGGTCGCGAGGCGTTAAAAATTAACCAACATTTTACTATAAAGGCTGAGCGCCGGACGGGTGCGCGGCGCTAAACGACAAACCCGACGATTTCCTTGACTTGTTTGACAATCGGATCGGCGGTTGCAGCAGCGCGCGCAGCTCCGTCGCTCAGCACTTGCTGGAGGAAGCCCGGATCAGCCTCAAGCTGGCGCAGCTCATCGCCGATGGGGGCAATCTTCTCGACCACCAAATCTGCGAGCGCAGGCTTGAACACCCCAAAGCCCTGGCCGCCAAAGGACGCCAACACCTCCGCATCCGATTGGCCGGACAGCGCTGCATAGACGCCAACAAGATTGGCCGCTTCCGGCCGGCCGGCCAGGCCTTCTATTGTGTCCGGCAGGGGCTCGGCGTCGGTTTTCGCCTTTTTGATTTTCCGGGCGATCGTGTCCTTATCGTCGCTCAGAAAAATGCAGGCGTTTTGCGACGCGTCTGATTTCGACATTTTCGCCGTACCGTCGCGCAACGACATGATGCGCGCGCCCGGACCTTTGTTTAAAGGCTCCGGCAGCGGGAAGAAATCTTCCGCTTTGAAATCATGATTGAACTTCGCGGCAATATCGCGCGACAGCTCTAAGTGTTGTTTTTGGTCTTCCCCCACCGGCACATGGGTTGCCTTGTAAACCAGAATGTCCGCCGCCTGAAGCACCGGATAGGTGTAAAGGCCGACCGAGGCGCGTTCTTTGTCTTTGCCGGCCTTGTCCTTGAACTGGGTCATCCTATCGAGCCAGCCGAGCCGCGCGACGCAGTTGAATATCCACGCCAGTTCCGCATGCGCGCGCACCGCTGATTGGTGAAAAATCGCTGCGACCTTGGGGTCGACGCCAGCCGCGAGGTATGACGCCGCGATGTGAAATGTCTGTGCACGCAGCTTTGCCGGGTCCTGCCAAACGGTAATCGCGTGCATATCGACGACGCAAAAATGGCAGTCATACTCATTTTGCAAATCGACAAATTTCCGGATGGCGCCGAGATAATTGCCAAGATGCATCCCGCCGGATGGCTGAATGCCCGATAGCACCCGCATAGGCCCCTGATAGCCGCTCATTATTCTAGGTCTTTCTATTTCACGCGTCAGAATTCGTCTTGTAGTCGGAAGGCCGCACGGCGCCAAGAACCAGCGCCAACAAACCATAAACACCCATGCCGGCGCCTGAAATAGCGATAATCGCAACCCATTCCCGGTGGAACAGATAGCCGGCGAGAGTATCACTATAGCCGAGAGCAAAGTTCAAAAACACCGCCAGCCCGAGCGTCGCCGCGATGATGCGCCCCAGCCGCGCCCCGAGCCGCCCGCCGGGCTGAAACTGGCGGCGCCGGTGAAGCGCAAAGGCGAGCAGCAAAACCTGCACCCAGGCGGCGAATACGGTAGCGAAGGCGACGCTTAAAAAGCCGAAGCGCGGAAACAATGCCAACGCCAGAACCGTGTTGATGGCGATGGTGATAATCGCAAAATTCATCGGCGTTCTTGTGTCTTGTCTGGCGAAAAATGCCGGCAAGAATATTTTTTGCCACACAAAAGCCGGTAATCCCCAGCCGAATATCGCCAGCGCCATACCCGTCATCAACGCATCATGGGCGGTAAACGCCGAACCCTTAACCCCGAAAATCGACAACGCATCGCCCGCAAGGCCGCGAAACAGCGCGTCGCAAATCGGCGCGCCCATCACCACAAACGCCGCCGCCGCCGGAAAACACAACAGCGCGGAAATTTCCAGCGAGCGGTCAATGGCGCGCGCCGCGCCAACCTCGTCGCCTTCCTTCACGCGCCGCGACAACATCGGCAACAACACGATGGCCAGCGCAATGCCGACCACCGCCAGCGGCAACTGGTAGAGCTGGTCGGCGTTCATCAGCCACGACACCGCGCCGGGCTCGCGGCTGGCGATATTGGTGCCGATGATGAGATTAATCTGCACCGCGCCGGCGCTGATGAACCCGGGGGCGCCCAGAACAAACAGCCGTTTGACGCCCGGCGTCAGGCGCGGCCTGCGCAGCTTCAGGAAATATCCCTGGCGCGCCGCGCCATAAACAACGATCGCCACCTGCACCAGCCCGCCGGCAAAAACGCCCCAGGCCGCCGCCTGACCGGTGATTTCCGTATCAGCCTTGGCGTAAAGCAAAATCGCCGCGATGAGACAAATATTGAGCGCCAACGGCGCGCCGGCCGCGGCGGCAAAGCGATTGAGCGAGTTTAAAATCCCGCTCATCAGGCCGACCAGCGACATCATCATCAGATAGGGAAACATGATCCGTGTATAAAGTGTCGCCAGCGCAAACTTTTCAGGCTCGGCTTTAAACCCAGCGGCGATGAGGTAGACAAACAATGGTGCGGCAAGCTCAACAATCGCGGTCAGCAGCGTTAAAATAAACACCAGGGCGGTGAGGACTTCCTCGGCGAACGCCTTGGCTTCGGCTTTGCTCTCGCCAACCAGCTTACCCTGAAACAGCGGGATGAACGCTGCATGAAAGGCGCCTTCCGCAAACAGCCTTCGGAACATATTCGGCAGACGGAACGCCGCCCAGAATGCGTCCGCCACAGGATTGCCGCCGGCGCCGATGACGCCGGTGATTAAAATCTGGCGCACAAACCCAAGCACCCGGCTGGCCATGGTCATGCCGCTCACTGTCGCCAGGGACTTGAATAAATTACCGCTCATCGATGCCGCCAGGCTAATTCCATATTGAGGTCTTCGCATGTCGGGATAGAGGGGTTTATTGGCCGGAACCAGAAGAAAGAACGCTGAGAAGCTTTTTCTCAATCTTCTTGAGTGAAACGGCGTCGGTGATTTTACGCCTTTTGCGGTCGCACAGATAAAACGCGTCAACCGCGCGCTCGCCATAGGTGGCGATATGCGCCGAGACGATTGAGACTTCCATATCGGCGAGCGCGGCGGCAAGCTCAAACAAAAGGCCGGGCCGGTCGAGCCCCTCGGTCTCAACCACGGTTGCATCTTGCGAGGCGTCAATTTCAATGCGCACCGCTGGCGCTACTGAAAATATCGAGCGCCGGTCGCCAAGCCGGCGCCGCAGGCTCGGCGGTTTGGCGGGCGCCTTACGCGCCGCCGACAATAAAGCGCCATGCAGCCGGCGCGTGAGATTTAAATCCTCAAGCGGGGCGCCGTCTGGCGATTGCAGCGCGAAAATATCGAGCGCTTTGCCGTCGGTTGTCGTCAAGGCCTGCACGATGCGCACGCTGAGCCCGCTTGCGGCGACCGCGCCGGCAATATCGGCGAGCAGGCCGGGACGGTCATCTGCATATACAATCGCCTCAAGGTCGCCGTCGCGCGGCGTTACCGTCACCGCCGCATCGGCGCTATCGGTTTGCGCGGCTTGCGCAAGATGGGCAAAGCGCACGATAATGTCGGGATCGACGGAGCGAAACATCGTATCCGTCAGCTGGCTGAGGAAGTCTTCTTTCTCCGCCTCGCTCCAGCCCGTAAGCTGCACCTTTGTTTGCGAACGCGCCGCTGATGCCCGCGCCTCAAGGCGTTCGTGCAGCATTGCTTCGCCGCCGTCAAACCAGGCTGCGCTCGCCTCATATAGTTCGGTGAGCTGGCCGCGGATCACCTCATCCCAGGACTGCCAGCCGACAATGCGCAAATGGCAAACCGACAGAACCAGCATCAGGTCAAGCCGGGCGCGACTGCCGACAGATTTGGCGAAATTTTCTATCGCCCGCGCCTCGGTGAGGTCGCGCCGTTCGGCGGTGCGCACCATCAGAAGGTGATTGGCCGTCCCCCAACCGACAAGCACAGCATCCTCAGCGCTAAGCCCGAGACGCCGGGCGATCCGCTGCACCAGCTTTTCACATTGAAGCGCAGATTTATCGCTCAGTGTCCAGATGGATTCGCGCAGCAACATGGCCAGAAAATAAAGCAGCGGCGTATCGGCGTTTTTAATAATTTTCGTTGCAATCGGGTGGTCGTCTTTCAACTGGCCACGACGGATGCGCGCTAACACGGCGATACTGCGCAACACATGTTCGTCCAGCGTAAATCGCCGGTAAAGCCCGTAATCGATGCGCCCGACAATCGAGCCATAGGCCGGAATGTATTTCCCAAGCAGGCCGGTTTCGGTCATCACCCGCAGCACCCGCACAGTGTCGGAAGATTTTGTGAGTATGCCCTCAAACAGAGCCGCAATGCTCGCATCCTTGCGCACGTCAGAGGTTACCGTCGGCGTCTGTTCGGCAATAACCGCCAGCGCATCGGGATGGAAATCGATTTTCGGTTTTTTGGAAAACGCTCTGAACAGGCGAAAGAAATCGCGCGGGGTTTTGCGCGCCCGCGCCGCGCTCGCAAAATCGAGCCGGCCGCCGCGAATGCGCAGATTGGGTTTGCCAGGCGCTTCGTCCGATTGCAATTCCTTTGGCAGCAACGCCGGCAAACGCGGGCGGCGCTTGGCGCGTTCTTCTTCCAGCTTGGCGAATAAAATACGCGTCAGTCGCCCGACCTCCACTGTGTTCAGGAAATAATGTTTCATCAACCGTTCGGCGGCGCTGATATTTTTACGGTCCGCATAGTTCAGCCTGGCGGCAATTTCCGGCTGAACATCAAATGTCAGCCGCTCATCGGCGCGCCCGCGCAAATCATGCAGCTGCACCCGCACTGACCACAAAAATCGCTCCGCCTTCTGGAGTGCGCGCCGTTCCGACGCGTCCATGATTTTATCGATGGCTTTGTGCTCTCCGATGGCGCCGCCATAGACATACTTATAGAGCCACCGGATTGTCTGCACATCGCGCAGGGCGCCTTTGCCCTCTTTGATGTCCGGCTCAACCAGATAACGGGTCTCGCCGGCAGCGGCGTGACGCTCGTCCTGTTCCCTCAGCTTCGCGGCGACAAACTGGTTTTTTGTGCCCCAGCGCAAACGGTCATAACTGCCGTGAAAATCATCAAACAGTTTTTTTGACCCGCATAAGAGCCGCGCATCGAGATAGGCGGTGCGCGCAATCATATCCTGTTTGGCGAAATCAATCGCAGTTTTGGGCGTGTGGACGCCATGGCCGATTTTCAGCCCGCTATCCCACAAAGCGTAGAGCATAAAATCGGTGACCGCGCGCAAGGATGCGTCGTCACCAGACTTTTGCGTCGGGCGATGCAGAAACAGAAGATCGATATCTGAAAACGGCGCCAGCTCGCGCCGGCCATAGCCGCCAATGGCGCAAAGCGCGATGTCATCGCCGGCAGGCGAGAGTTTGTAGAGCGCCTTGATGATGGCGTCCATCGAGCGGGCAATGCGCGCGGCGACCTTGTCGCCGCGGTCTGAATGGCCAAGCCCATCGGCGCGCAGCACAGGCATCCTCTCGCGCAACAGCTTGCCGACCGCGCCATGGCGCTGGCCGGCGCGCTCAGCGGCCACCGCAGACTTCAGGGCATCGGCAAAGGCGGCAGCGTCTAGCAGCGCGGCTTTGGTCTTCGATGGTGATTGCGATGTCACGTAAAACCCGGCGTTGAAGCTGCGGCAAGTGATTGTCGCCTGCGCCGGGCCTGAATTCAACTATAGCAAAATCAATGAATATTGATTTCGCTATGGTTTGTTTTCGCTCGCGGCTAATCCTCGCTTCGCGAGGGCCTGCGCGGGCGCGGCGCATAAGCGCCGGACTGCGGTCGCAGTCTTTTAGAATCAATCCTCACATCAATTGGCTATATACGCCTCATAGCCCGCCAGACTATCGCCACGCGGAGAATAGGGCCGCGCCTCAGCACTCAAGCCGGCGGCTTTATCGCTTTCAGCCGGTATAAAATGTTCAGCGCTTCTTGCGGGCTTACCGCATCAGGATTGACCTCCGCCAGCGCTTCGACCAGCGGGTCGACCTCCGGGTTCGGCTCGCATTCTTTTGCCGGCGCAGCGGCGGCAAACAGCGGCAATTCATCCACATGACCGCCGGCGCGGCGTTGTTTTTCAAGCGCCGCCAGAACGCCTTGCGCGCGCACCACCACGCTGCGCGGCAGGCCGGCGAGCTTTGCGACAGCAATCCCGTATGACCGGTCCGCCGCGCCCGGCGCAACCTCATGGAGAAACACCACATCGCCTTTCCACTCGCGCACCTTCATCGACATATTAACGAGACGCTCCAGCGGATCAGACAGCGCCGTCAGCTCATGGTAGTGGGTTGCGAACAAACCGCGGCAACGGATCGCGTCATGGAGATGCTCAACCGCCGCCCAGGCGATGGAAAGCCCGTCAAAGGTCGAGGTGCCGCGGCCGATTTCGTCAAGCACCACCAGCGAGCGCGCCGTCGCCTGATTGAGGATCGCCGCCGTCTCAACCATTTCAACCATGAAGGTCGAGCGGCCCTTGGCGATATCATCAGCCGCGCCGACACGCGAAAACACCCGGTCGACGACGCCGATATGGGCCGATGCGGCGGGCACGAAAGAGCCCGCCTGCGCAAGAATGGCGATTAGCGCGTTCTGGCGCAGGAAGGTTGATTTCCCGGCCATATTCGGCCCGGTAATCAGCCATAGCTGCGCTGCGCCATCGGCGCTGAGGCGGCAATCATTGGCGACAAACGCCGCCTCGCCGGCCGCGCGCAACGCCCGCTCGACCACCGGATGGCGCGCGGCCTTCACATCAAATGCGTTGCTGTCATCGACAACCGGACGGACATAGGCCTCATCGACGGCAAGTTCGGCCAGCGCCGCGCTGACGTCAATTTCCGCAAGCCCGGCCCCCGCCGTTGCGAGCGCATCGCGGCGCTCCAGAACCGTGCGCGTTAGCTCAGTGAAGAGTTCCAGCTCACGCGCCAGCGCCTCATCTTTTGCACGGGTGATCTTGGCGTCGAGGTCCGCCAACTCGCCGGTGGTAAAACGCACCGCACTGGCCAGTGTCTGGCGATGAATGAACGTTTCATCATGCGGCGCGGAGGCGAGCTTGTCGCCATGGGCCGGCGGGGTTTCAACGAAATAGCCAAGCACATTGTTGTGGCGAATTTTGAGCGGCTTGACACCGGTTTGCTGGCGGTATTTTGCTTCCAGGCCGGCAATCACCCGGCGCGCTTCATCACGCAGCACGCGAACCGAATCGAGACCGGGATCGAAACCTTTGGCGATAAATCCGCCATCGCGCGCCAGCATCGGCGCATCGGCGCCAATCGCCGCGCGCAAGGTTGCAATCAGCGTGGAGAAACCTTCGCCTTGACGGTCCTCGATGGCGACAAGGCTCGCCTCAACCGATGGCGGCGGCGTATCAAGATGTGGCGCACGCGCAATGATTTCAGCAATGGTTCGGGCACTGATTAATGCATCACGAATGGCGGCCAAATCGCGCGGCCCGCCGCGCTCCAGCGATAGCCGCGACAGCGAGCGGGCAATATCCGGCGTTTGCTTCAGGCTATCGCGCACCGAAAGCCGCAACTCCGGCGCGCGTTCAAAAAACCCCACCGCATCGAAGCGATGGTTAATCTTCACCGGGTCGGTCAGCGGCGCGGACATGCGCGCCGCCAACAATCGCGCGCCGGCGCCGGTGACGGTGCGGTCCACCGCCCATAAAAGCGAGCCTTTGCGCCCGCCGGCCTGCGCCTGGGTGAGCTCCAGCGAGCCCCGGGTCGCGGCGTCAATCGCCATTGTCTCAGTTGCCGCGGCGCGTTTTGGCGCGCTCAAAGCCGGCATTCTGCCGGCTTGCGTGAGCTCCACATAGCCAAGCAGCGCGCCCAGCGCCGCACATTCGGCGCGGTTAAAATCTCCGAACCCATCGAGCGAGGCGACGCCAAACACATCCAGCAAGCGGCGCTGGCCGGCGGTGGAATCAAATTGCTGCGCGGGCAGCAGCGTCAGCCGATCGGCGGGACAAACCGAAGCGATGCGCGCCGCCCAATCGCTTTGCTCCCCATCGGGAGCAATTAATTCCTTCGGCGCAATAACGGCGATGTCTGAGGCGATGGCGTCCTTGTTTGTAGCGCGCACCGACAGCTCGCCGGTCGAGACATCCGCCCAGGCAATCGCCGCATCCTCGCCGCTACGTAAAATCGAAACGGCGCACAGAAAGTTGTTGGCGCGCGCATCAAGCAGCGTTTCTTCAAGGATGGTTCCCGGCGTCACGGTGCGCACCACCTCGCGGCGCACCACTGATTTTGGCCCGCGCCTTTTTGCCTCCGCCGGGTTTTCCATCTGCTCACAAATTGCGACTTTAAAACCCGCCTTGATAAGCTTGGCGAGATAAGGCTCAAAGGCGTGAAACGGCACGCCGCACATGGCAATCCCCTCGCCATTATGCTGGCCGCGTTTGGTCAGCGTGATATCGAGGACGCCCGCGGCGGTTATGGCGTCGTCAAAGAACAATTCGTAGAAGTCACCCATGCGATAAAACAGCAATGCATCGCCGACAGTTTCGCGGATAGCGTGATATTGCACCATCATTGGTGTCGCTGGCATTGGCGTTGCTGGCAGCGCCGATGCTTTTGCAGGTTTATTCTTGTCAGGCGCGGTATCGGTCATGGTCTAACGGGTCGCAGTTTTTGCAATTGTCATGGGTTGAAAATTATTCTTTGCATATTTTCGAAAAGCAATTTGATCTTTCTACAAAACCACCCAAGATGGATATCAGTTCCAGAGTTTTATTGATGCCGATAAATCACATTACCCGAACCGAAATCAACATTGGCGAGCGCCCGGTGCCGCTGATCGCGCGCGTGAATCGGTGCGCCAAGCGGTTGATTTTAAAGGTAGACCCGGTGGCTGGGGAAATCTTGGTGACGGCTCCCACCAAACGCAGTTTGCCGGAGGCGATCGCTTTTGCCCATGAGCGCAGCGAATGGATCGCCGGCCAGCTCGATGAAAAGTTGCGCGCCCGGGCCTTTGCCGAGGGCATGCGCATCCCATATCGGGGAACGCTGCATACGATTATCCGCGATGGCGGGCCGCGCGCGCCGGTGCGTATCGATAATGAATTTCTGCCCGTCATCCGGGTCGGCGGAGACGGCGCCCATCTCAATCGCCGGCTGGTCGATTGGATGAAACGCGAGGCAAGGAAAGCACTAACCGACCGCGTCGGGCAGTATTGCGCACAGCTTGGCAAAAAACATCGGGCGCTGCGCATTCGCGACACGCGCTCGCGCTGGGGCTCATGCTCGTCGGACGCAACGCTATCCTTTTCATGGCGCCTGATTATGGCGCCGGATGATATTCTCAGCTATGTCGCCGCGCATGAATGTGTTCACCTGGAACATTTGTACCATTCGCTAGCCTTTTGGCGCCGGGTTGCAACTTTGGGCGTTGACGCGCGGGCGGCGGAAAACTGGTTCAACGCTAATGGCGCCGCGCTGTTCTCTTATGGCGTGCAAGCCGCGTAACGCTGGTTTATCCGCGAGTTTTTAAAACTTCGGCAATCGGATCATCGTATATCGGGACCATTGGCGCGACATAGACCGGCGGCAAAGCGCGGACCATAATCTCTCGCCACATCACCGCAGGGGCGCGACCGCCGGTGACGCCTGGCATTGGCGCGTTGTCGTCGCGGCCGACCCATATCACACCGACGAGACCGCCCGCATGGCCTGCAAACCAGGCGTCGCGGCTTTCTTGCGACGTGCCGGTCTTGCCGGCTGCGCGATAGCCCGGCGTTTGCGCCGCCCGGCCGGTGCCCCAGTCCACGACGCTTTCCAGCATTGCGTTTGTCGCCGCAATGGCTTCGCGCGGCGCGGCCTGGCCAGCATAAGACCCCTCGCGGCGATAGACAGCATCACCGTCAACGGTCTCGATACTGACAATCACATGGGGCTCGACGCGATAGCCGCCATTGGCGAAGGGCGCATAAGCGCTCGCGAGCTGCAATGGCGACACCGCATCGACGCCCAGCGCCAAGGCCGGCCCCGGGTTCAGCTTGCCCGCCCACCCCATGGCGCGCGCCGTCCGGCGGACATTCCCGCGCCCAACTGTTTCCTGTAGACGAATGGTCGCTGAATTCAGTGAGCGGACCATCGCCTCACGCACCGTGACCTCGCCGTAGAATTTACTGTTATAATTATCTGGCGCCCATTTCCCGATCTTCAGCGGCGCATCAAGAACAATATCGTCAGCCGTCACCCCGGCCTCAACCGCGGCGAGAAAAACGAATGGCTTGAACGCCGATCCCGGCTGACGTTTGGCTTGAACCGCGCGGTTAAACTGGCTTTCGCGATAATCGCGCCCGCCTATCATCGCCCGGACGGCGCCCGCATCATCGAGAATGACCGCTGCGCTCTGGGCCCCGGCAAGGCCATCGTCAGCGCTGGCAATGCCCGCGATCATGCCGATTTCCGCAGCCTCCTGCATGCGCCGGTCAAAAGTTGTCCGCACCACAAGATCGGCGTCAATCTCTCCGGCGCGCACGCGCACGCGGCTCATAATATAATCAATAAAATACGGCGCCGACGACAACCGCGACGCCTTGACCACTATCGGCCTTGAAACCACCTCGCTCGCCTCAGCCTGGGTCAGAAAACCGGCCGTAACCATCTGATCAATAACCAGGCGGCCGCGACGGCCTGCGTCATCCGGATTATGGGTCGGCGCAAACCGCGACGGCGCTTTTAACAGTCCCGCCAGAACCGCAGCCTCGCCAAGCGACAAAAACCGCGCAGGCTTTGCGAAATAACGATAGCTTGCCGCATCAATCCCATAGGCGCCGGCGCCGAAATAGACCCGGTTGAGATATAGTGTGAGGATTTCTTGCTTGGTGAATTTTTGCTCAAGCCACAGCGCGAGAATAAACTCCTGGGCTTTCCTCTTGAGCGTTCGCTCATTGGTGAGAAAAATATTCTTGGCGAGCTGCTGGGTTATGGTCGATCCGCCCTGCACCACTCCGCCTTTGCGCATATTCACGAACAATGCACGGCCCACTGAGACCGGATTAACGCCGAAATGGTGGTAGAAATTTCGGTCCTCGACGGCGAGCACAGCGTTGGGGACATAATCGGGCAGATCCGCCAGGCGCACCGGCGCGCCAGCGCTGGCGCCATGAACCCGGAGCGGCGCGCCGCCGGAATCCAGCAGCGTGATTTTTGGCCCCCCCGCCGAGCGCCACAGCACATCCGTATCCGGGAGGTCGCGGGCGATATAGGCAAAAACCAGCGCAACGCCGATCAGGACCGTCACGCAAAACACGCCGCCATCGCTCACCAGGCGAAAATATCCCTGTCGGCTGGCCGCGGGCCGCCTTTTGCCGGCTTTATGGTTTGCCCTCCGGGCGCGTTTCTTGGCCATGGGCCATGCTTCGGCGCGGATGGTTAACAGGGCGTAAACGCTGCCAGCTGGCAAATGCAGGCGGGCGTATGTTCATCCGCCGGCAAACTGCGTATGATCGGCTTTAAGACAAACGCCAACAGCAGGGGCGGGCGCGGTTAAATATGACAGTCCAAGCGATACAGGCGGATATGCCGATCGATCAAAAGACCGACGCCATCGTCAAGGCGGCGCGCAAGACCTTTCTGGCACGCGGATTTGACGCTGCAAGCATGGACCAGATTGCGCTTGAAGCAGCCGTTTCCAAACGCACGGTCTATAATCGCTTTCGCTCCAAGGAAGAACTATTCGGCGCAGCGATTGAAGACACCTGCAGAAAAGTCCTGCCCGTCAACGTCGATGAGATTGAATCCAGCCTGCCGCCAGGCGAGTTGTTACTGCAGCTGAGCCTTGAATTCGTCAAAGGCATATTAGACCCGGAAGCTTTGTCACTGCGCCGCATCGCAGCTTTTGAAGCCGACCGCACGCCTGCGATTGGCCAGTCCTATCTCGCCCATGGACCGCAATGGATGGTTAAACAATATTTGCCCATTCTCGCTCGCCTGGGCGCGAAGGGCGTTTTAAAAATCGATGATCCCGAGGCCGCCATCTGGCAGTTGGGTGCGCTGATAACCGAGCCGCTCCACACCTGGGCGCTTCTGGGCGCGGCGCCAAAAGACCTAGACGCGGCCATCACCAAGCAAGTGACAGGCGGCGTTACGGCGTTTTTGAAGCTTTATTCGGAATAATAAGCGCCGGAACGAAGCGGACGCATTTCAGACATCGTCCACATAAAAAACCGGCGCAGCAAGCTGCGCCGGTTTAATATATTGCGTCTTCGTCAGATCATTCGAAAGAAATCGTCACTTCCGAACGACGATTAAGCGGCTCGCGCACGCCGTCTGGCGTGGCTTTGGCCGGATTGGACTCGCCATAAGCTTCACTACGGATCCGGTCAGCGGGAACATTATTGGCAATCAGCGCATCACGAACCGCCTTGGCGCGACGCTCGGAAAGAGCCTGATTATAAGCCGAAGAGCCGGACGTGTCGGTGTTGCCCGACACAACCACGCCGTCGATGTCATTTTCAAGCGCCCGCCCGGCAGCTTCGGCAATCAATGTCGAGGCCTGCGGCGTAAGGTTCGCTTTGTCATAGTCAAAATAGACCGTGAACCCAACCGGATCGAGGTCAGCGGACTGTTCTTCAAGCAATTGCGGCGGACATTCGGCCGTCATCGGCACGCTCGAGCCATCCCAGCAATCTTTGTACTGAACAGCTGGCGCAGCCGGCTCGCCAAAACTCCAACGCAGACCAGCGAAGATGTTGTGTGACTCCGTTTCAACCTTAAACCCAGCCGTAGACCCATTTAGTGTGCCAGCGAACGTCTGCTTAATAGGTTTAAAATACCGATAAGAAACATCTAGCGTTAAACCCTCCGCCAGGTCGACGGCGACGCCTGCAATAGCTTGGCCGGCTAAAGAGGTCCTGGAAGCACCGTATGCGATAGACAACGCAGGCGTCGGCGCGCCTCCGGCCGCCACGGCGCCGGAAATAGTATGATTAACATTTGCGGCCCCGACGCCAACACCTACATACGGCGTGACAACATCGCTGAGCCCTTTAAAGTCATAAAGAACATTCGCCATGAAGCTGTAGGTATCGGTGCTGCCGGAAATGGAGCCTGAAGGGAAACCGCTAAAGGCGAGCGTGGGATCAATCTGGTCAATGTCGCTGCCACGATAGGAAAACTCTAATTCAGTGCGGAAACCGTTATCCCACGCATAACCTAACGCTGCGTAGATCCCTATTCCTTTGTTATAATCTGCAGAGCTGTCAAACGCGAAGGGTCCAGACCCGCCTGGCGCATCATTGCTGATATCGTTCTCATAACCCATATAACTAAGGCCGGCGCCGATAGCTCCGTAAAGGCCTTCTGCGCTTGCAGCCGGCGCGATCGCCAACGATGCGGCGGCAGCTAGTAACGTTGTCTTTAATTTCATTTTCCCCTCCTCAGGTGGACCAATATTCGCCTGGCAAAGCCACGGCCCGGCTACATAAATCTTCGACACGTCCTACCGGGTTTTCCCCCTTGAATACAGACGTAAACACCGAAATCACTCCAAAATGATAATATGCCGTTAACCATGTTGCAACTACGCATCGCTGCGGCCCCCTTCAGACATATCATCCATTTTACTGTCTTCCACACACCCTTGTTATTGCGAGGGTGGAGTGGCGGTTTTAGGGCGGCAATGAGGTTGTTTAACCGGTTATTCCGCCTCGCCCGCCGCACCAGCGCCCGAAATGCTATGTTGTTTGGCCCACAATGTTTCCGCCGCGCCCAGGCGCTTGGCCTCAAATCGCGCAGCAATGAACAGGTAATCGGACAGGCGATTGAGATATCTGAGCGCCTGCGCGGCCTCTGGCTGTTGGCGCGCAAGCCCCGCCAGGGCCCGCTCAGCGCGGCGGCAGACCGTCCGCGCCACATGCAGCCAGGCCAGAACAGGCGCGCCGCCTGGCAGGATGAAGTCTTTCAACGGCGGCAGGTCCTGGTTGAGAACGGCGGCGGCATCGTCAATGCGGTCAACATGGGCCGCCGATAATAGCGGCGTGTCAGGGAGCGATAGCCCTCCACCAAGATCGAAAAGATCGTGCTGAACGCTGACAAGGGTTTTCGCCACCGCGCCGTCTGACAGATGGGCGAGCACCACGCCGATCCAGCTATTGAGCTCATCAACATCGCCGAGCAGCGCAATGCGCGGATGGTCTTTAGCGAGCCGGGTTCCATCTCCAAGCGACGTCTCGCCCTTGTCGCCGCCGCGGGTCACGATTTTTGTCAGACGGTTTGGCATCGGTTTCTGCTTTCAAATTATCCCCAATATTTTCCACTATACAACGAAAAACGCCCGGCAGACGAACCGCCGGGCGCTGTCTGATAGTTTTTTATGACGCTTTAAGCGCCAGCCTTTTCCGGCGGGTGGATGCCGCCGGCGCCCGGTTGCCCAAGCTGCGCCTCGCCAGCCAACGCATGCGCCGGGTCACCTTTCAGCGTATCAAGATGCATCAATTTTTTGATGATCGGCGAGATCAGCAACATCACCACGCCAGTCGCCATCGCGACATAGGCGACGTTGGTATAAACGGTCACATAAGTCGCTTTAGCCGCCACAACATCCGTAAGCTGACCGCCAATTGTTTCAGCACCTGTCCCACGGGCGATGACGCCGGCGAGATAATTCGACAGGCCCGAATATAAAAACCACGCGCCCATGCTCATGCCGACCGCCCGCGCCGGAGCCAGCTTCGTGACTTGCGACAGGCCGACCGGCGACAACATCAACTCGCCCATGGTGTGGATCCAGTAGATCAGGAAGATGAAATAAACTGCAATGAGCCCCGTGCCGGAAGCGACGATGCCGCCGACCAGCGACAAGAACCCAAGCCCGGCAAGGAAAACGCCGAAGGCAAATTTCACCGGCGCGGAGGGCTCAATTTTGCGTTTCGACATGGCGATCCACATCCACGCAAAGATCGGCGCGAACAGGACGATAAACCCGGCATTTAGAAACTGAAAAACCGGGGTCGGCACGGAAACGCCAAACATCGTTCGATCAACAAGTCTCGCCGTAAACAAAGTCAGCGACGAGCCGGCCTGTTCGAACAATGCCCAGAACGGAATTTGCGCAAGGATAAAATATATCGCCGCCAACATCCGATCGCGTTCTTCACCCGCCAGTTTGGTAGTCGCGTAACCAACAAGAAACAAGAATATGGCGATGCCCAGCATGCCGACAAACCACTCCGGGATCAGATGCGAGTTCATGACGGTCAGCATCGCGAAGATGATAATGCCAACGCCGGTGAGGTAACACGCCCACTCGACATTAATTGGTCCGAGAACTTTTTCTTTGAGTTTTTCCATGCTTGGCGGATCGGCGCGGCCCTCAAGCCAGGGTTGGAAAGCCAGGAAGGTCAACAAGCCCGCAAGCATGCCAACGCCGGCGAGACCGAAGCCCCAGTTCCAGCCGTATTTAATGCCAATAATGCCGACCGTAAGGGAGGAGATTAACGAGCCGAGATTGATCCCCATATAGAAAATCGTGAAGCCGGAATCCCGCCTGGTATCGCCAAGTCCGTAAAGCGCGCCAACGATGGTGGAAATATTCGCTTTTAGAAAACCAACGCCGGCGATGATCAGCGCTAACGCCAGATAAAGCGTGTTGACGTATAACTGTTCTTTTTCGACCCGCGTCGTATAGGCGTCGGTCGCAATCGTTGCCGGCAAGCCAACTGCGGCAGGCTCGGCAATGAGCATCTGCGTCGCGCCGTCATTGAAACTGATCAGTGAACGCCCGCTATCGGAAACCAAAACCTGCGGCGCATCACCGCCGCGGCCATCAAGCGTAATCTGATAGTCTTGGCCCTCATAGGTGAGAAATTCTTTTGAACCGCCGCCCTCAAACGCCATCAGGCCATGGCCCATCACCAGCAAGATGGCGCCATAGGTCACCGCCTTGCGCTGGCCGAGATAT
This sequence comes from Hyphococcus sp., assembly GCA_021776395.1. Taxonomy (GTDB): domain Bacteria; phylum Pseudomonadota; class Alphaproteobacteria; order Caulobacterales; family Parvularculaceae; genus Hyphococcus. The sequence goes on from JAJFFZ010000168.1 coordinate 31,016, forward strand.
TTGTCCGCGAGCGAGCCGCCGATAATGGTCATCACATAGACCAGCGCCGTATAGGCGCCATACATCACCGCCGAGCGTTCATCGGAAAACAGGAAGTGCTGCGTTAGATAAAGAATGAGCAGACCGCGCATGCCATAATAGGAAAAGCGCTCCCACATCTCAGTGAAAAACAGAATGTAAAGCCCGCGCGGATGGCCGAAAATGGTTTTTTCGCCAGCCGGAATGGCCGAGGGCGTTGCAGTTGCTTCGCTCATAAAAACTCCCTTTGGGCGCGAGCCCTGACAAGGCCGTCGCCGCTGTATTTTACTCTCGCACCCCTCCCGGACACGAATTGGCGCGCACTCTAAGCTAAATACGCACTAAAAATCCAGCCGTTAACGGCGCCCTTCCGGCAGCGGCAGAATATAAAGAACCCGCGGGGCGCCTATTTTACAGACACGCGCGCGGGTTCTCGTTTCGTCCCATCGGCCCGGACAGCATCAACGCTTGGCCGGGCCTTTTTTGCGGGGCGCTAAGGCTTCACCCAGACCGCCCCATAACGGTGCTGTGAATTAGCGCCGTCAAACGCGGTGACGCTTTGCGTCACAAACCCGTCGTTCCAGGCTTTTTGGATTTCGGTTTGATAGCCAGCCGAAGACAGCTTGTGGCGGGCCCGTGTCTTACCGGCGTATTTCGACGAGAAGATCACCGAATAATAGGGCGTTCCATTGTGCATGTAGCCGTTCAGATAGATCGGCAAACGCCCGGCCGTTTTTTGCGTATTCACGACGCCCTGATAGTCAGCCTCGCGCACTGAAGATTTCAGCGACCACGACCCAATGGAGTTGGTGCGATAGAGCGCGGTGTAACGGCGTTGGCCATTAACGCTGACAACAGATACCGAAACCGGCTTATAGCCATCGGCTTTGGCCTTGTTGAAAATCGCCTGGTGCTGTTGCTGGGTGCGATTCGAACGCAGCCGGTATTGGCCGGGCTTGTTCTTTTGATAAATCGTTGCATAGCGAACCTGGCCATTTTGCAGATAGCTATCGATAAAGACCGGCTCATACCCATCGGCCTTCGCCTTATCCAGATTGGCCTGATGGGTCGATTGCGTTTGGCGCGAATAGGCGCGCCATGCGCCGGTTGACGGCTCCCAGATATGGTTCAAGAAGACCTTGCCGCCAACGCTATAACCATCAATGAGCTTAGGCCGAAAGCCGCTATTGGCCAAATGCTTGAACACGCGCCCAAAGCTGCTTGTTTCGGCTTTATGGCGCGCATATTCACGCCCGAGCCGCGTTGGCGGCCAGAACAGGACGTCGCCTTTGGTAATGCGCTTGCCGGAAAAGCTTGTCCATTGATCAATATCAGCAGCGCCGCCATTCCACGGCGTCGACATGCCGCGGCGAAAACGCATCAGGTCAGCAACCCAGGAACCGTTTGAATTTTTTCGTTCCGTATGGATATGAATATGCGGGCCGGTCGATGATCCGCTATGGCCTATACGGCCAAGAAACTGGCCTGCCTTAACGCGTTTGCGTTGCGCCGGCAAAAGGGCGATTTCGGGATACATGCCGTTTTCATCCAGATTCCCCGCAGATTTATCCGGCACGGAATCAAATTTGGTTTTCGTCTTTGGGCAAAGTGACGCTGGAATTGCGTTAGTCTGCGCATGGGCGTAAAGCGCGCGCGTTCCGTCATCATGGAGTATCCACAGATGATTGCCGCCGCCAGACATCAAGCCATCTTTCAAGTTTTGATGGTACCAGCCCTTTTGCGCACTCGGCACGTCATTGTCTTCCTCAGGCCGTTTCGGCCGCGGATTTTGCGGCGCCTTGCGCCAACAGGCTATAATCGTTCCCGCCTTCATGGCGTAAAACGGTTTTCCGTATACGATGTAATTGGAGTTTTTTGGATTATCCCAATGCTCAGAGTTAGTGATCCCCTTCTTCAGCGAAGTCCAGCTGTCACCAGAAACCCGGCGGCCTGAGATGTCATAACCATATTTTTGCGTGGTGGTAACGGCGTGATCGCGGGTAAAATATCGTTCGCCCGGTTTTAAATCATTAGCAAATAGCGGCAAATCATACGTCTTGCCGCGCAATTGGGCGTTTGCCGGCGCCAGCCCGGCTGTAAACGCAAGCGCCAATAAACTGATGCAAATATTTCGTGGCAGAACCGTAGTCTCCCCCATATCTCTCTCCTCAATGTTAAGCTGGGCAACCCCTTGCCGCCCCATCACGACCATCCTCGCGCCGACATGTGTCCGAAATCGCTCGCCATCGTGACGAAAAAATGGCGCGGCGCATTATGTTGCAGATATCAACCGATAACAAGGCCGTTAAAGTCTGCCTGCTGAGTTAACGCCGAATACTCAAGGCCGGTTGTTTTTATTTAGAAAAATCCTGGCGACGCCGACCAGACTGATGGCCAACCAGAAGACCTCGACCACAAAAGCCGCTACGCTAAAGGCGAATAGAAGGGAGAAAATGATCAGTGCCGCGCCAATGCCGTTCAGCATCGGGTAAAGCAGTCGGGTAACATCCATGCGCCCGACTTGGGAAAGAAAATAGGTCCCGACCACCAGCGCAACGCCGATAAATCCGACCATGTCTGCGGGCGTTAGGTGCATTTGGTTTTCTTTTTGTTTGCCGGACGAACTGACGCAGCAATTACGCCTGCATAGTCCAGCCTTCAACGCCCATTGCCGCTTGGCGGATGGCTTCAGACCGTGTCGGGTGGGCGTGGCAGGTGCGCGCGATATCTTCCGAGGCGCCGCCAAATTCCATCACGCTGACAACCTCGGCGATGAGCTCGCCGGCCTCGCGGCCGATGATATGGCAGCCAAGAACCCGGTCGCTGACGGCGTCGGCCAGTACTTTTACAAAACCATCCGTCTCATGATTGGTTTTGGCGCGGCTGTTGGCGGCGAACGGAAACTTGCCGACTTTATATTGAACGCCCGCCGCTTTCAGCTCTTCTTCGGTTTTGCCAACCGAGGCGATTTCCGGATAAGTGTAAACGACGCTCGGCACAGTCTCATAATTGACATGCCCGGCCTTGCCGGCCAGCAGCTCAACGCACGCCACCCCGTCATCTTCCGCCTTATGCGCCAGCATCGGCCCGTCTATCGCATCGCCGATTGCCCAGACGCCGTCAATATTGGTGCGGAAATGATCGGTGATGATGACGCCGCGCTTGTCCAGCTTGACGCCGATATTTTCAAGTCCGAGACCTTCAGTAAAGGGCCGCCGGCCAATGGCGACCAACACCGCATCAGCGTCAATCTGTTCAGCATCGCCGCCAGCGGCAGGCTCAATTGTCAGTTTAACTTTGGTTTTCAGCGTTTGAGCGCCCGTCACTTTCGATGACAGTTTGAAGGCCATGCCCTGTTTTTTCAAAATCCGCTGAAACTGTTTTGAAACCTCGCCGTCCATGGTCGGCAGGATGCGGTCGAGATATTCCACCACCGTCACCTCAGCGCCGAGCCGGCGCCAGACCGAACCGAGCTCCAGGCCGATAACCCCGCCGCCGATCACCACCAGATGTTTCGGTACGGAGGCAAACTCAAGCGCGCCGGTGGAGGAGACGATTTGCACTTCGTCGATATCGACGCCCGGCAGCGGCGTTACTTCCGAGCCGGTGGCGATGATGATGTTTTTGGTTTCAAGTTCTGCCGACGTCTCGCCGCTGATCCGAACTTTGCCGGGCGCAATAATTTCTCCGGCGCCGAAAAACGTCTCGACTTTGTTTTTCTTCATCAGATAGGCAACACCCTTGGTCAGCCCGTCAACGGCGTCGTCTTTTTGCTTGAGGAGCTGACCGAGATCGAGCGCGAGGCCGCTGATTTTTATGCCGAGACCCTCAAAGTTGTTCCCCGCCGTCTCATAAAGCTCCGAGGCGTGCAACAGCGCCATGGACGGAATGCAGCCCACATTGAGGCACGTCCCGCCAAGCATTTTGTTGTCGCGTTTTTCGATCATCGCGACCTTCAGGCCGAGCTGTCCGGCGCGGATCGCAGCGTTATAACCGCCGGGCCCGGCGCCGATAATGACGACGTCATAGGATTCAGACATCAGAGGATTTCCTTAAAGGTCGAGAAGCAAGCGTTGCGGGTCTTCGAGGTTTTCTTTAACGCGCACCAGGAAGGTGACGGCGCCTTTGCCGTCGACGACGCGATGGTCGTAGGACATCGCCAGATACATCATCGGCCGCACCACAACTTCGCCATCGCGCGCCACCGGGCGCTGCTCAATCCGGTGCATGCCGAGAATGCCCGATTGCGGCATGTTCAAAATTGGCGTCGACAGGAGCGAGCCGTAAATGCCGCCATTGGAAATGGTGAACGTGCCGCCTTGCATCTCTTCCAGTTTCAAATCACCGGCGCGCGCGCGCCTGCCGAAATCGGTAATCGCCAGCTCTATCTCCGCCAGCGACATCATATCCGCATCGCGAACAACCGGCACCACAAGACCGCGGTCCGAGCCGACGGCGACGCCGATATCATAGTGATTTCTGTAGATGATGTCGGTTCCGTCGATTTCCGCATTGACGTCCGGCACTTCTTTGAGGGCGTGAACGCAGGCCTTAACGAAAAGCGACATAAAGCCGAGTTTGATGCCGTGCTTTTTCTCAAAAAGATCTTTGTACTGTTTTCGAAGCTCAATCACCGCACTCATATCGACATCGTTAAATGTCGTCAGCATCGCGGCGGTGTCTTGCGCTTCTTTCAGCCGTCTGGCGATGGTCTGGCGCAGGCGCGACATCTTCACCCGCTCCTCGCGCGGGCCGAGATCGCGCGGCGCGCGCGGTGCGGCGGGGGGTTTTGCTTTGGCGGTGAGCGCATCGCCTTTGGTGACGCGTCCATCCTTGCCGGTGCCGGCGATCGCGGCGGGGTCGAGCCCGCGCTCGGCGACGACGCGGCGCGGCGCCGGCGATAGCGCTGCCGCCTGGCTGGTAGTTGGCGCCGGTGTTGGCGCGCTTGCAGCCTTTGCCGGGGCCGGTGCTGCGCCATTGGTTTTTGCCGCGGCGCCTTTTTGAATAACCGCGAGCAGCGCGCCGACTTCCACCGTATCACCCTCTTGCGCGGCGATTTTTACCAGCACGCCGGTGACCGGCGCCGGCACATCCATCGCGGCTTTGTCCGTCTCCAGACTGACAATCGGTTCATCGGCGGTAACCGCGTCGCCTTCTTTTTTCAGCCATTCGCCGATATCCGCCTCGGTTACCGATTCGCCGGACGCCGGCACGCGCACTTCTATTTCCTCGCCGCCCGCTGATGCGGCAGCTGGCGCAGGCGCCGGCGCAGCGGCGGGGCTCGCCTCCGTCTTCGTCGCCGCACCGCCTTCTTCGATGGCGCCGAGAAGCGCATCGACTTCAACCGTATCGCCTTCCTGCACAGCGATGCTCGCAAGAACACCCGCATGGGGCGCCGGCACTTCGACCGACACTTTATCGGTTTCCAGCTCCACCAGCGGCTCGTCAACGCCGACAGCGTCGCCTTCATGTTTCAACCATTTGGCGATGGTCGCTTCGGTGACAGATTCTCCCAAGGCGGGAACGCGGATTTCGGTCGACATGATATTCTCCGTTGCGAAGGACGCCGCTATAGTGCGAGCGCGTCGTCCAAAAAGGCGTCCAGTTCTTTCTTGTGCCGGCTCATCAGGCCCGTAGCGGGCGAGGCGGAAGCCGGCCGGCCGGCATAGCGGGCGCGTTTGTGTTTGGCGCCGATCTGATCAAGGGTCCACTCCAGGTTCGGTTCCATAAAGAACCATGACCCCATATTTTTTGGCTCTTCCTGACACCACACCATTTCGGCGTCTTTGAAGCGTTGCAGTTCTTTAATCAGGGAATGCGCCGGGAACGGATAAAACTGTTCAACGCGCATCAGGTAGATATTGTCTAGCCCACGCTTTTCGCGTTCGTCCAAAAGGTCGAAATAAACCTTGCCCGAGCACAAAACAACGCGCTTGATTTTGGCGTCAGAAACGAGCTTGACGGTTGAGCCGGGCTTGGATTCGGCGTCATCCCACAGCACCCGGTGAAACGATGAGCCGGGGCCCATCTCATCCAGCGTGGAAACGCATTTTTTATGACGCAGAAGCGATTTCGGCGTCATCAAAATCAGCGGCTTCCTGAAATTGCGCCGCATTTGCCGGCGAAGAATGTGGAAATAGTTGGCCGGCGTGGTGCAATTGGCGACTTGCATATTATCTTGCGCACAGAGCTGCAAAAATCGTTCGAGCCGAGCCGAGGAATGCTCCGGGCCCTGGCCTTCATAACCATGCGGCAATAACAGGACGAGCCCGCACATGCGCAGCCATTTGCGTTCGCCAGAAGATAAAAACTGATCGATGATAATCTGGGCGCCGTTGACGAAGTCGCCAAACTGGCCTTCCCACATCACCAGGAATTTTGGATTGGCGAGGGAATAGCCATACTCAAACCCCATCACCGCAAATTCCGACAGGTTGGAATCATGAACTTCGAACGTCGCATTGGAATTTTCGAGATGGCGCAGCGGCGTGTAGGTGGTTTCGGTTTCCTGATCGATGAACACCGCATGGCGCTGAGAGAATGTGCCGCGGCGCGAATCCTGCCCTGACAGTCTTACGCCGAAACCATCCTGTAATAGCGAGCCAAAAGCCAACGCCTCGGCGGTCGCCCAGTCTATGCCGGCGCCTTTCTCGAGCGCTTTGCGCTTGTGATCAATAATACGCGCCAGGGTTTTGTGGATTTTGAAATTTTCCGGATAGTGCGTCAGCGCGCCGCCAATGGTGTTGAGATTATCCATCGACACAGCCGTATCGCCGCGCCGGTCATCGTTGATTGGCTGCACAAATCCCGACCACTGGCCATCAAGCCAATCAGCCTTGTTGGGTTTAAACGCTTCGGCAGCGTCAAATTCCTCACCCAAAAATTTGCGAAACCGCTCACGCTGAGCTTCGCCGTCGCCTTTGGCGATAACGCCTTGTTCTTCAAGCCGCCCGGCGTAGATTTCTCTGGTGGTGGGCAGTGCGCGAATTTTTTTATACATGCGCGGCTGCGTAAAGCTCGGC
>JAJFFZ010000169.1 GCA_021776395.1 Hyphococcus sp.
ACCGTCAATAACTACGCAGTGACGCGTAAACTGCTGGCGCGTGAAGACATGGAAGATCGCCTCAGCGAGCTGACGCTCATGGCCGCAAAGCTCGCTTGCGAGGCGCGCGATTCTACTGCGCGTGTCGATGGGGAGACGAACAAAGTGCGCATCGCCGGATCGCTCGGGCCTCTCGATACAACCTATCGCGTCGATCTAGTTGGCGGTTATGACGAAAACCTCACCGCCTATCGTGAGGTTGCCGCGTTGCTCGCCCCGCATGTGGATATTTTCATATGCGAGACCATGACCACGGCAGACGAAGCGCGCGCCGCCGCGACCGCCGCCGCTGAGACCGGCAAACCCGTCTGGGTATCGTGGACGCTGGCGCCGCAAGGCGATGTGTTGCGCGGCGGCGAAAGTCCTGCGCACGCGCTTGACGCTCTGGCGGATCTCCCGGTGGAGGCGGTGCTGTTGAATTGCAGCGCCGGCGATGCGGTGGACAATGCATTGCCCGACCTGATCGCGGCGGCCGATATTAGGGTCGGCGTCTACGCCAATCCCGTGCATTCAGAACCACCGGGCGGCGAACCGGAGGTCGTTCCGACCGCGCCGCTGGACCCGGACGACTATGCGCAGATGGCGCTTGGGTGGGTTCGATGCGGCGCGCGTCTCATCGGTGGGTGTTGTGATACCTCGCCGGCGCATATTGCGCGGTTGCGCTCACTCATAGCCGAGAAGTTTGCGTAGGCCGGGCGCCGCATAATCGACCAGCGCTTTTTGCGCGGGGGGCAGAACGGCGGGAATTTCAACGCTGGTCGGCAAGGTTAAATTCTCCCGCGCGGTACTGCTTTGACGCCGGTCAGACCCGATCCGAACTCGTTCGCGCCAGTCTTCAGGGATCGGATCAATACCGCAATCACCCAGTAGGCTGGCGAAAAACGCCTCCGCTTCAGGTCCATCCAGACCTTTCAGATTTTTGATAAGGTCTTCATACCGCACAAATCTGGTGCGCGTCCCATACCAGCTGACCGCGTTGAACATGAACACAGACAACAGGCTCGGCGCCTTAGCGTGAACGCCCATAATCATCATGTTCAAAACCTCTTCGGCGGTGATCGTCCCACCCTTGATCTCGTCAAGGTTTCCCAAAAATTGCTCGGAAAGAAAAAACCGCGCCCGCGCCGGCACCCAGTCATAAGGGTCGCGGATCAGCAACAGATGATTGACCTGTTGCAGCGCAATCGCAGCATCGGCGGAAAACAGAAGATGCCCCCAACTCACATACGGGCGAGACGTATCGAACGCTTTGAGATGATCTTTTACAGTGGCATGCTGAATAAACACTTCATCATATTGCTGCTCGATCGGCACAAACATTCTGACAATATTGCGGATAAGGTGGGTTCCGCATTTGGGTACGCTGTTCAGGAAAACCGGTTTGCGAAGGTCGGTTTGTGTAAATTCCCGATTTTTCTCGTTGAGATTGTCTGGCTTGAGGTTGATGACCGGCACGAGCACGCTCCGTTATGGAATATGGACAGGATAGTGCCGCTATTTTGGCATATTCGGCGTCAAACATCATGTGATATTTGACCGGTTGATGTTGAAGCGGGCAATTCCATCTGGATTAAAGGCGTCTACGGCGCCTTGTTCGGGGTGATTTTTACACCCTTGGCATTGCTGCCGATGTTGGCCGGAAAAATAAAATAAGTTGGCCGCGCGCCCTTCTGTTGTGGAACGATAAAACTGCCCTCTCATCCATAGTTTTGCTTTTCTGGACCAGGAAAACCGACTATAATTTTCTTTACAATCTTAAGCCCGCCTGCTCGCCAAAAACTCAACCTGTCATAAAAATAACGGCGCGCCCATTTGGCCTTCCATCAGGGGAACACGCATGACGTTTATCACAATCCGCAGTACAATCGTGCTTGCACTTATGGTCGCTTTCTCAGCTGGCGCCGTTAGTGCGGGCGAGGCTTTGTCGCCAGAGCGACAAGAAGCGCGCGCGATTTTTAAACAGCTTATCGAGTTTCGCACGGTTGCCGGTGTTGCCGACACAACCCTAAACGCCGCCAACGCCATGGCCGAGAGACTAACAGCGGCAGGCTTTCCTGACTGTGATGTTCAAGTGCTCAGCCATAAAGATGGGTTAGGCATGCTGGTGGCGCGCTATCGCGGCGACGGGCGCGCCGGTAAAAAACCGATCCTGTTGATGGCGCATCTTGATGTGGTTGACGCCCTGAAGGAAGACTGGTCGCTTGATCCGTTCAAACTTACCGAGCGCGACGGATATTTCTACGGCCGCGGAACCGGCGACAATAAAGGCGGCGCCGCGGCGCTGGTGGCAACCTTCCTTCGGTTTAAGGCGGAAGGTTATGTCCCCGACCGCGATCTGATTATTGTTCTGACTGCGGATGAGGAAACCACTGCTGGAAGTATCAAATGGCTGATGAAGAAAAAGCGCAAGCTGGTAGACAGTGAGTATGCGCTCAATACCGATTCCGGCGGCGGCGCCCGGCGCGGCGACATGCCGGTTTCTTTTTCGGTGCAGGCCAGCGAGAAAACCTACATCACTTTTGTCGCGCGGTTCCGCAATGCCGGCGGGCATTCATCCGTACCGGTTGCGGACAACGCCATCTATCATCTGGCGGCGGCGTTGGGCCGGTTGTCGACGCATCGCTTTCCAGCAAAAATGACTGAGGTGACGCGCGCCTTCTTCGCCGAGCAAGCAAAGCTCTCCGAAGGAGAAATTGCCGAGGCGATGGCGAATGTCGCCGGGCCCAATCCAACGTCACAAGCCTTTGATCTGTTGTCAGAGGATACGTATTTTAACGCGCTCCTGCGCACCACCTGCGTGGCGACCATGCTGAAAGGCGGCCATGCGGAGAACGCACTGCCGCAAATGGCGCAAGCGACGATCAATTGCCGCATGCTGCCTGATAGCGATGCACAGGGCATTGAAGCGACATTGCGCGAGGTGCTGGATGATCCGGCGCTGGAGCTGGAAGTCTCGTATCCGCCGACCTTCGGCCCGAGTTCACCGTTGCGCGATGATGTTCTGGCCGCCGTGCGGCTGGCGGTTGATGCGCGCTATCCGGGCCTTGCCATCGTGCCCGATATGTCAACCGGCGCCACCGACGGGCTTTATGTGCGCAACGCCGGCATCCCGACTTATGGCGTCGCCGGACTGTTTGGCGATATTGACGATGGCCGCGCCCATGGCCGCGATGAACGGGTTGGCGTTGAAGATTTCTACGCCGCTGTTGAGCATTGGCAAATTTTGTTGAAAGCGCTAACTGGCGCTGCGGACGAGTAGAGCATCGAGCAATTAATCCGCACAAGGTTTTACTCCCTGATGCGACTGCTCTGCATAGGGTGTACGCCGACCCCCGCTCTTCCCGGCGCCCGCGCGCGAAGGCGCGCAGAGTTTGGTTTGACCGCTTTGCGGTCGGACTGGGATCCAGGGCTTCACGCACTGTGCCTGCGGCTCTAGGTCCCGGCCTTCGCCGGGAAGAGCGGAGAAATTGGATACCCATGATCCAGATTTATTGCCCTATACTATAAGCTACGTCTTCTTCGCAGTGCAAAGTTCCGCATAAGCGTCGATAAACGGTTGTAGATGGTTTAGATACGCCTGCGACGAGCCGATAGCGCTTTTGTAAATTGGCTGGCGCACTTGCGCCAGGCTGGCGGTGGCGACAGTGCGACGGCTTTCATGAGGCTTGTAACAATCCTCATCTTCCGTCAGACCACAGAACGTCAACATTTTGTCGGTCCACTCGCTTGGCGATGCAACCAGGTCTTCATAAG
>JAJFFZ010000170.1 GCA_021776395.1 Hyphococcus sp.
AACGGAAATCGTCACCAGCCAAAGCGACATTTCATTGCCGCCGAGAAAATAGTCCCGCGAGCTCGATGCGCCTTTTCGAGAAAAGAACCAGCCAAACATCGCGAGTATGACAAGATACCCCACGACAACCATCCAGTCAGCAAATGAGAATTCTGTCATGGCATATTTGTTCTGTCTGATCGGTTGGTTTGTTAGGCGCCCATATTAGCTAACGAATTTTAGGCGCCTGATACAAGAAAATACGGGAGATGACACCGAAGTATCATCTCCCGTCAGGACTGGCGCCGCCCTTCAGATGATGTCGGGAGAAAGCATCTCATCCCAGACGGGGCAAGCCTCTGCAAACGTCCTAAAAGCGCGCGCGAACCGTGGCGCCAAACGAACGTCCGACCGCATCATATTCACTAACCGTTCCGAAGAAGTTGCCTCCGGAGAGCGGCACGGGCGGTTCTTTATCGAAGATGTTTTTGATCCCGGCTGTGACCCTGACATTGTCGGTGACGTCATAGGTGCCGGTCAGGTCAAAATAGTTCTGGGCGTTAATGGTGTCGGTCGCATCGCCGGCGTTTCGCACGCCGCCGATCCGGCGCCAGCTCAACTGAGCGCCAAATGCGTCCATCGCCCAATCCAGGTTCGCGCGGTGTTTGTAGTCCGGCTGAAGGAAGCTGGCGAAGTCGCCGCTGCACGAGCCGCCAAATGTGCCTTTACATTCGGTCGCCGCAACAGTGGCGTTGGCTTGTCGGCTTTGAGCGGTAACGATTGTCGCCGAATAAGTCAGCCGAAACTGTTCTGCGAGCGTTCCCATAATATCCAATGGAAGCGTGAGGCCGATATCAAGCCCTTCTTGTTTCAGGCTCGCCAAGTTGAAGTCATTGACCAGCGCCTGGCTGATCAAACCCGTTCCCGGGTCCCGCAGGACAGCGCCACATAGTGGATTGTCCGCAACCGGATTATCAATATAGCAATCCGTCAGGGCTGCTATCGGTTGGATTTGGCTTACTGCATCAGTGATTTCAATATTATAATAATCAACCACCAGGCTCGCGCCGGGATAAGCTTCAGGCGTCACCACCACGCCAACGGTAATGGTTTCACCTTTTTCGGTGTCGATGGCTGGGTTGCCGCCGAAGCTGTAAATGGCCTGACTGGTGTCGAAGGGGGTGCCCGGCGCCGCGGCGCCTTGCGCTGCGCATTGGGTTGCATCGCCGCGCCCATCCAAACAGGGATCGCCGTCAAACCGACCGCCGAGACGCGGAATGAAGCTTGCGCTTGTTGGGTCGAAGAGAGCGAGCGATAATTGCACTTCGGGGCCAGCGAACTCACCCAGATTGGGCGAGCGAACGGTGGTTTGGCGCTGGCCGCGGAAGCGGATGGTGTCGTTTACGACCCATGTGCCGCCGAACTTATCCGCGTTGCCCTTGCCGGTTGTCGAAAAGTCGAACGAGCGAAACGCGCCCTCAAAGTTCAACTGCTGAATGAACGGCAAGTCCGACAAGATTGGAACCAAAACCTCGCCAAAGACTTCGTTTGTATCAAACCCGGCATCGAGCGAGCTGACGCCGCCCAAGCCAAAAGCAAGACCGTTTTGCAAAGCAATCCCCGGCGTCTGGCGACCGGTTTCCTTGCGATACTCATAGCCGCCGGCGAAGCCTATGGGCCCGGCCGGCAATTCAAAGACATCGCTGGTGTCGCCTGAAATAACGATTGAGGTAACGAATTGGTCGCGCGTCCTATCTGAATGCACAATATCTGTGCCGAAGCTGCTTAGATCTGCATCTGGACCAAATATGTCTACTGTATCGGCAATGGCGCCAAACCGGCTGTTTCCACTTCCGTCGTTGACTATCGCATTATTAAATACGGTGGCGTTTTCTTCCGCGCGTCCATATTGAACATAAGCATCCCATGAGATGTTGTCGGTGATGGCGCCGCGCAAGCCGCCGACGATTTGGAACGTATCCCGGCTGGTTTCTGTTCTTTGCAGGCCGAGACCAAGGTTGCGCTCGACGTTCACCGTCGCATTCCCGCTGCCGTCGAAGGTCAACAGAGCGGCGGCCGCTGCCGGCAGGAATGGGTTTGTGTTCGAAATCGTCACTTCTTCATTGACGCTGATGGGCGTCTGCCCGGTCGATCCGGCGCCGGTCACCTTGATATCGGTGAAAAACGCCCGTCCATAGACCTCAACATTGCTGAACAATTCATAGTCAAACAAAAGGCTAGCGTTGAAACGCGTCATTGGCTGGATCAGGAACCGATCAGGGGTGACATTAACGGTCTGCCGCGTTGTGCCGAAATTCCCGGCCTCGTCAAAGGAGAAGAAATTTCCTGAGGCGACATCCGTATAGTTTCCGCCTTCAGACGGAATAGCTGTCACTGTTCCCGCGGTGAAGTCACGCTCGCCGGCGAGAAGTTCAAAACGCTCAGTATAGCCTAAATAGGCAACGACATGGCCGCGCCCCTCATGGATGTCGCTGCCTGCAATAAGCTCGGCTTGAATAGATTCGCCGCCGCCATTGGGCACATCGCCGGTGACAGAAAGCTGAAGGCCTTCAAAATCGTCATTGAGGATAAAGTTGACAACGCCGGCAACAGCATCCGCGCCATAGATCGCCGCTGCGCCGCCGGTCAGCACTTCAACACGTTTTATCAATCCGGTTGGCAGGCTGTTGGTGTCGACAGCATTGCGGAAACTAAACGGAACCGCCCGGGTTCCGTTCACGAGAACCAGCGTCCTGTTCTGGCCCAGGCCGCGCAAGTCGATGGTCGAGGAGCCAAGCGAATCGCCAACCGCCGCGCCCGTCGCATTGGCGCCGCCGCCGGCTTGCGGAAGGCGCTGGAAAATATCTTCGATGGTTACGGATCGATCCGTCGCGATTTGTTCGGCGTCAATAGTGGTCACTGGTGTTGGCGACGTCAGTGCGGAACGGGCGATGCGCGAGCCCGTAACAAGGATTGTATCGCGCGCGTTATCTGCCGCTCCATCCTGCGCCGCGGCTTGCCCGCTGATGGCGAAGATAAGCGGCGTCAGGCTCACCGCGCTTAATAAAACTGATCTTTTCATGGAATTCCCTCCCAGCGTTTGATCTGCGTTAGATTAACCAAAACTCTCGGTCTCTAAACCGTATAGATACCAATAAAACACCATTTTGGACCATTTGCAAATTCAGACAAATGTTTTTTTTGCTGGCGCGGTGTCTCTGTGACAAATTCGCAACGGCTCAGATGGCGCCGCTCATGTCAATATTTAAGTGATTCTATGCCCTTTCCCGATGTCAGCAGCCACAGAATCTACCGATACCAATTTTTATGGGCGCTGCCGCCGGGTGGAATCAGACGCGAAAAAGAAGGGCTTGAAGTGAAAGGCCATGTAGACATATATAATACCACTCGGTCATGATTAACGATGCGCGCTGCGTTGAGGAGGGTTTTTGCCGTCTGCGCAGCGAGTCGA
>JAJFFZ010000018.1 GCA_021776395.1 Hyphococcus sp.
CAAGCAAAAGCAAAATGACAACGACAGAAATGATCGCAGATCAGCCAAAAGCAAAAACAAATCCGGAAAACGCAAACGCTTTTTGCGAAAAAGCCCGTTCCTGATCACGACAGAAGCCGCAGACTATCTGCAATTGAAAAAACGCACATTGGAGAATATGCGTTGGCGCGGGCAGGGCCCGAAATATCGAAAACATGGCGGCCGTGTTTGCTATCATTTGGATGATCTTGAGGACTGGTCGCGCTCTGGGCACGCGTGACTATTGCAACCGGATGAGCGATAAAAACTGCACCACATTCGACATTGTCTATCTCGAAGGACGCGCCAATTATCGCCTTTTGTTTGGTGAACCTGAATGGGTCACGCGCTCAAGCCGCCAGCGTGCTACAGCGTTCTATCCGGCCAACAAAACGGTAGCGTATCTGCGCTGGCGCGCCAATGAATACGGGACCCAAAGCTGGCGATGTTTTGTGGTCCGAACGGTTAACCCAGACGATGCAGCGACGCGGATTTCCGGGGTGAGACCGGGCGCCAGCATCCAGCTATCAACCCGCGGAAAAACCTACACGAAGCGTTTTCTACGCTATTTAGACGCCCTGAAAAAGCGAGGATATGCGCTCGAGAACGTTCCCGCGTCCTATTGGTGTCATTTGCATTTGCGCCTGCACCTCAATTTAGAGCCGCACCCATTTAGCGACGATCAATGGGCGGCTGGGTGCACTAAACAGGTAATCTTTTCGTGAGACTTCACAGAAAATATATCGCGGTCGCGGGCGTCGCAATTGTGTCAGTTGGCGTTGCAGCGATCGCGACATTCCCGGTGAAACTATTATACAATCCCAGCCCCAGCGCGCCTGTCGGATTTTACATGATAAAGAGTCGACATAGGATTGAACTTGGCGATTTCGTTGCCGCCAATTTGCCGGACGAAGCCGCACAACTAGCTGCAGAGCGCGGTTATCTCCCCAACAAAACGCCGGTTTTAAAGACGATTTCAGCGGTCTCTGGCGATGAAATCTGCATTTTTGCGGCGTCGATTTTGATAAACGCCGAGCCCGTTGCAACTGTGCAAAAAACGGATTCTATAGGCCGTGTTATGCCCGTGAAACCAGGCTGCTACCAGCTTCAACCCGGCGAATATTTTCTCCTTTCAACAGCAATCGAGAACTCCTTCGACAGCCGGTATTTCGGGCCGGTTGATGAAGACCTTATTCTGGGCGTTGCGACGCCGCTGTTGATTTTTTCAGAGTAAAAAATTCAACGAGAAAGACGCAACAATGGGGTGCGGGGTGAAAGGGCACGGAAGGCAAGATAAAAGGGTCTGGCGCCAAGGGTCGCGCCAGCCCAGTCTGCACATCCCGTTGACGCGACTCGCGTCAATTTCTTGGCGAGTCGTGAAACTCGCACAAGCTACGAAAAATTATAGGGAATTAGTGGCGCCAAGTTTGCGAAAGGGCTGTAACGCGCAGCGTTTGGCGGCGTCATGAGCGCCGGCGAGTTTGACTTCAAGCCGAAGCTTGGCCGCATAAGGAGCGCTGGCAATGCAACAGCAAAAACCCATGTCGAAAAACTGTTGCGCGCGGCGTCGGGCAATCGCGGCAAGCGACGCGTCAACGCTGCGCCAAAACCGGCGGGCTATTCGGGACGATATCAGCGGCGCTCCATTGTCAAAACACGGATCGTGAAACTCGGCAGTTCCGGCGCAGCGAAACAGCGCGCGCATCTGCGGTACATCGAGCGCGATGCGGCGCGCGAAAAATCAGAGGAAAAAGAGCGTGGCGGTGTTCTCTATGATCGCGAGAGCGATGATGCCGATCGCGATGCGTTAATCGAGCGCGGGGAGGGCGATCGCCATCAGTTCAGAATTATCCTCTCGCCGGAAGACGGGCATGAATTTCAATCATTAAAACCGCTTACCCGTGATTTGATGGCGTCAATGGAGCGCGAGCTCGAAACGCGCATCGACTGGATTGCCGCTGACCATTACGACACCGGCCGCCCGCACACGCATATCGTCATTCGCGGCAAGCGCGATAATGGCGAGGATCTTGTCATCCCTAAACGCATGATCGCCCATGGCATGCGTGAACGGGTCAATGAGCTCTTGTCGATAGAGCTTGGGCCGGTCACGGAACTCGATCTGCAGCGGCGGGTGGAGCGGGAGGTTGGCCAGGAGCGATGGACCAGCCTAGATCGCGACCTGAATTCAATCGCCCGTGATGGCGTTATTGAAATCGATAAAGACGCCCGCCAGTTGAAGTCGCGTCTGCAGCTCTTGCGTCTTGAAAAATTGCAGTGCCTCGGACTTGCCCAAAACTTTGGGAAAAGGCGTTGGGGAATCGATCACGAGTTCGAGGCGAAGCTTCGTGATCTTGGGCAGCGCGGTGACATTATCAAAGCCATGAACAAGGAACTACGATCCCGTGGCGACGGTCGAACCCTGGGACCGGAGTCAGTATTCGACCCGGTGAACAATGAGCGGAGCATTGTCGGTCGCCTCATGTCCATTGGGCGCCACGGTGACTTTCATGAGCGGGCCTTCGCTATGGTCGATGGCATTGATGGCGCTGCTCATCATGTCGATCTCGGTGACGCCGAACATGTTGATGATTTGAGGCGCGGCGCCATTGTTGAGATTACGGGGCGAGGGGATGGTTTAAAGAAATCCGATCACGTCATTGATGCCGTTGCTCGCGACAATGGCGGCATTTACAGCCCGACGCGTCATGAGAATTTTGACGGCAAAGCCAGCCGCGAATTCATTCGGTCCCATGTGCGCCGGTTGGAAGCCTTGAGGCGCCTTGGCGTTGTTGATCGATCAGCCGATGGATCATGGTCAGTCTCGAACGATTATTTGAGTCGAGTGAGGCTTGCGCAGAAAACGCAATTGAAAAGAACCCCTGTTGACCTTCACGAACTCACGTCTTGGTCGCTTGATAAGCAGACACACGCAATCGGCGCTGCGTGGGTTGATCGAGAATTGGCGGAACACGGAGAATCGCGATTGTCGGGCGAGGGCTTCGGCGGGGAGGTGGGAGCAGCTGCAGAAAAACGCCGTTTGTTTATGATGAAGCGCGGTCTTGAAAATGCGTCGCTCCAACATCTTGAAGGGATGGAGATTGCAGACGCCGGAGAAAAGATTTCAAAAGAATTTGCCAAGCCGGTCACACCGGTTTCGAGAACCGGGAAAATTGAGGGAAAATATGTCCGCGATGTTGAGCTCGCAAGCGGCAAATTTGCCTTGCTCGAAAAACAACGGGAATTAACGCTTGTGCCCTGGCGTCGCGCAATGGCGCGGGCGATTGGGCGAAATATGGTCGGCGTTGCGAGCAATGGCAGAATAACTTGGGATTGGACTAAAGGCAGGGGGCGATAGGTCTGCTTCGCGCGCAAAAGGAGACATTACAAAAAGACGTGTTACCGCTATAATCTAAAGATGCTGGATCGATTTAAATGCTATGCTGACCTCAGTTCAGAGATGAACCGCGAGCACGATTATCGGATTGACTACCAATTTCGCCATAACTCTGAGTTTCTCATAATTGCGCCACATGGTGGTAAGATCGAGAGAGGAACGACTGAACTCGCTTGCGCGATCGCCGCCGATGATCTTAGTTTCTATTCCTTTCTGGGGCTTCGCGTTTCAAGAAATAGCGAGTTGCACATTACTTCTCACAAGTTTGACGAGCCAATTGCACTTAGATTGGCTGCCAAATCTGCCAAAATTGTAGGTGTTCATGGACGGAGGGACAAAGGCGATCCTGAAACCACCTACGTAGGTGGCTTGGATGATCGATTAATTACTTCGATCGAGCAACAACTTCGAAACGGCGGTTTTCCTACCGATTCAGACAATCACGGCTTTCCTGCAAAGCATCCGCAAAACATATGCAATCGAGGGATTAGTGGATCGGGAGTTCAGCTAGAACTGCCCAAGACGCTTCGGGGGCGCCTTATATCTTCAGAGAATGCTCTCCACGATTTTTCTGTTGCTGTACGGAATGCGTTATACTCTGAGTGGGCAAAACCAGTCATTGCAATTTGATGCGTCAACTGGGTATTTTTGTCCAGAATCTGACATATCCCTCAGGCCTCGCGGTGATTAGATTGGAAAATCAGTTTTGCTGTTCCAATGAGCTTGCACGCAACTTTAGCGATCCTGGGCAATCCAGGTAGAGGTGCCTGATCGGTATGCAAATAGACTTTATTGAACTCGCGAACTTTAGGAAATTGTCCGCTGCTAGGATCGATGTCGCGGAACAGCAGACTTTGCTGGTCGGCGCCAACAATAGTGGTAAAACGTCGGCGATGGTGGCTTTGAGGTTGTTCCTCAATGACAAGAAAATCAGCGGATTTTCAGTGCGCGACATCACCGCATCGAATTGGGCGAAGATCGAATCGATCGCCGACGGCTGGCGAGACCTGACTGACGATGCTCCCCGAGAGGCAGAACCGCTGAATGTCCTGCTACCGGCACTCGACGTCTGGATTTCGATCGAAGATGATGAACTCCATCATGTCTCGCATCTGATACCAAGTCTCGATTGGGAAACCGGACAGCTGGGGGTGCGTATTTGCCTCGAAGCGAAGTCATTTGAAGAGCTGGTCGAAGCCTATCGAACGGCGCGGAAGAAATCCGAAGAGCGTGTAACGAAATACAAGACTGCCCAGGAGACACCGCCGGATGATTTCTCGCTTTGGCCGAAGTCGTTTCACGAATATCTGGAGCGGAAATTCTCAAGCGTTCTCACTTTGCGAGCCTATCTTCTCGATCCGGAGAAAATTGTCTTGCCCGCCGAAGATCAGCGCGCCGCACCGCAAATGCTGCCTGAAATGGCCCAGCCGATCAGCGGTGATCCCTTTTCAGGCCTCATTCATATTCGGGAGATCAATGCGCAGCGCGGCTTCGCCGACGCCTCCGAAAGCAAGCATACCGATGATGAGGAAGGCAGTGGAAAGTCAGGCGGCGCGACACGGCGGTTATCGGATCAATTGCAGGCATATTACAGACGTCATCTCGATCCGGACAAAGATCCAACCGACGAAGACGTATCGGCGTTAGGCGCGTTTCATACGGCGCAACGTACTTTTGACCAGCGCCTGGAACAAGGGTTTCATCAGGCGATTGAGGAGCTGGAACAGCTTGGTTATCCCGGCGTGGCCAATCCCAAGCTGTCGATTTCCACACGATTCCGTCCAACTGACGGACTCGATCATCCATCAGCGGTTCAGTACGATATTGGCGGCGGCGATGAGCCTATACGGCTTCCCGAAGATTATAGCGGTCTTGGGTTTCAGAACCTGATCTCGATGGTCTTCCAACTCATGCGGTTTCGCGATGAGTGGATGCGCGTCGGGAAGTTATCGGCCGGAGACGATACGAGCGCTGCCGGGGTGATCCCGCCGTTGCAACTTATTCTCGTTGAGGAACCCGAAGCACACTTGCACGCCCAGGTGCAACAGGTGTTCATCCGCAAGGCGTATGATGTCTTGCGTCATCATGACGATCTCGGTGCCGTTAAGGCCTACCGCACGCAACTAATCGTCAGTACACACTCGAGCCATATTGCGCATGAGGTTGATTTTGCGAATCTGCGTTATTTCAAGCGTCAGCCGGCAACCGACGTAAGTGTGCCGACATCCGTTGTCGCCAATCTTACTGGCCTTTTTGGTGAGGATACCACGACAACACGCTTCGTTCGACGCTATCTCCGCACCACGCATTGCGATTTGTTTTTTGCGGATGGCGTCATCCTTGTTGAAGGCGCCGCCGAACGAATTCTAATGCCGCATCTAATTCGTGGACAGTTTCCTAACCTAGCTTTGCGCTATATTTCGCTGCTGGAGATCGGCGGCAGTCATGCGCACAGGCTGAAGCCATTGATTGAGCTTTTGTCCATACCTACCCTGATCGTAACCGATCTCGACGCTGTCGATCCAGCAAACAAAAACAAGTCGGCACAGCCAAAAATCGATGCCGGTCTCGTCACGGCAAATACGGTTTTAAAGACCTGGGCCCCCAAAAAGACGCAAATCGACGATCTACTTAGGGAAGAACAGGTTCCGGTGGCGTCAGGAACCGGGCATGGAGTTGTTGGCGTTGTTTATCAGCGAGAGATCGAGATTCACTGTCGGAAGGCGGACAAAACGACGACGCCGATCCCGAGCACGTTTGAGGATGCAATCGCGCTGTCGAACCTAATTATCGTTGCCGGTCTTTCAGGCGTGGCTATGACGAATTCCTTCTCAAAGATCATCAAAGACAACGCGAATGTTGATGATATCGCCAAGATGCTCTTCGAAAGACTCCGTGATCGTCCTGACAAAGCAGGCTTCTCGCTTGATCTATTGGCCTCGAGAAAACTCAAGAGACTTGTTGCACCGCCTTACATCGCCGACGGGCTCAACTGGTTAGAACAAAAACTGGGTAGCCCGCCGGACGTATCATGACGACAGCTCAAGACACTCTCGACGATGACAAGCGGGATGCGCCCGCGGACGAGCGAATCCGCCAGGCTTTGTCGTTGGATCAACCGCTAAGTTTTTTTCTCTACGCCGGCGCTGGTTCAGGGAAGACCCGCTCGCTAAAGGACGCGCTAAATGGCGTTTTGGAGCAATATGGGGAAACGTTCCGCCGCCGTGGACGACAAGTGGGCGTGATCACGTATACGAAAGCTGCGCGAGACGAAATCCTCCGGCGGGTGAAGCATGATCCGACTTTTCACGTGGCTACGATTCACAGTTTTGCCTGGACGCTGATAGACGGCCGCACAGGCGACATCCGACGATGGCTCGCTGCGAAATTGCCGATAGAAATATCTGAACTGGAGGAGGCACAGGCCAAGGGGAGAGCCGGAAAGGCGTCAGACGAGCGCGCTCGGAAGATCGAATCGAAACGTGCACGCCTTGAGGATCTCAAGAACATCAACATCTTCACGTACAATCCGAACGGAGACAATTTTGGCCGGGACGCGCTCTCTCATGGCGAGGTTATCTCCATGTCGTCGGAATTCCTGACGACAAAGCTGACACTCCAGAAGATCATTCTATGCCGCTATCCCTTCCTGTTGATTGACGAGAGCCAGGACACGCTGCGTCCCTTCATGGAAGCGCTGCTCACTTTTGAGGAAACTTACCAAGGTCGTTTCGTTCTTGGGCTTTTCGGAGACACGATGCAGCGAATCTACGCGCACGGCAAAGTTGACCTCGCCGATGCCGTGCCGGAACGTTGGGACAGACCGGCGAAAGTGATGAATCACCGAAGCCGGGAGCGAATTATAAGTCTCGCCAACGCCATTCGTGCAGATGCGGACGGATGGGAGCAACGCGCCCGTGTAGACTGCAGCGGCGGTTACGCCTTCACCTATATTTTACCAACCGCGACAGCTGACAAACCGGTGGCGGAATCCAAAATATGTGAGGATCTTGCAAAACGGACCAAGGATGCGTCCTGGAACGATCCGAGCGCGGTAAAGACGCTGACGTTGGAGCATCACATGGCAGCTGCGCGCCTTGGGTTTGAAACTGTTTTCAACGCACTTGATCCCGTGTCCAGTTATAAAACGGGGTTTCGGGACGGCACGTTGGGGCCGCTCAGACTTTACACTGAACTGGTGTTGCCGGTTGTGGAAGCGAGCCATGCCAGCGACGCCTATGGCGTCATGGCGGTGCTGCGAGTGCATTCGCCGCTGCTGTCGAAAGCATCGCTACGAACCTCAGATACCGGTGCGACTGCCCGGATGAATACTGTTCGTGACGCAACATCTGCCTTGTTAAAGCTCTTTGACGATAACGCTGACCCCACGTGCGGCGACGTACTCGCCGCTGTCGCAGAGTCGCGCCTATTCGCTATACCTGAAGTGCTGACGCCGTTCGTCCATAGGGACTCTACGGCCGGGTCGGATATGCCTGCCGGCGACGATGACGAGCGTTCCGCAGCTTGGCGTGCATTTTTCCAAGCTCCATTTTCGGAGATTCCGAATTACAGAGAGTATGTCGCCGACCGTAGCCCCTATGGCACGCATCAAGGCGTGAAAGGTTTGGAATTCCCAAGGGTGATGGTGATCGCTGACGATGCGAGCATGCGATTCAAGGGCGCGGCGTCCTATGAGAAGCTGCTTGGTGCCAAACCGCCAAGCGGCACGGACAATAAGAATGCCAGTGATGGAAAGGAGACGTCATATGATCGCACACGGCGGCTTCTGTATGTCACCTGCACGCGCGCGGAGGAGAGTCTCGCCCTTGTTGTCTACAGCGACAATCCAGACGCCATTTCGGCTTTTCTCATGGAAAAGGGGTGGTTTTCGAAGGACGAAGTCATTACCCCACCAAGCTGAGAACCCGTTTTCGGCATTCGCTATTTGGTTCCGGATTCGCACTAGCTTATCATTCAGACACCATCGGAGAATCGATACAATAATCAGTCTTTGTGCCAAAGTGGCAAACATGGGTTGCGAACCTGTCGATGTTAGACAAACTTCATTCCGCATATAGCGACGTTGTTAACGGTCGAATTGATGACGGATTTTCAGTAGTCGATTTTTTGGTGCGCGCCCGCACTGCACTGGAAATAGCTGAATCTGACGCTTCAAAATTCGCCACAATAAAGTTCTTTGGCGACTTTGTTGCTCACGCCGGATTGGAAGGCCCGCCTGCTATTTCGTTTCTGGAGCAACTAAGTCGGTATCTTTCAGAAATCGGTCCGCTTGAAGCGATCGATTTACGACTTCCGGCTCTTCGTAAAGAGCTCGGCGAATTACTTTTAGAACGGCCTTTCGTAGGTTCTATAGTCTCAGCGCCTCGAAAAGAATTTATTGGGTGGAGAACGTTCTACTCCCTTTTGCTCGAAGAGCTTGTAGACCGCAGAATCGGATACGGCTCGCATATCGAAACCTGCGCCAACAAACGTCTTAGAAAAGCGCTAGAGAAAATCAAAAACCAGTACGCCGAATCTTTCATGCATGCAGGTCATGTGATGGCATGGCCTCTTTCCAAGCAAGGTCCGCCATTTGGATTTCGGTTCTACGCTTATCGTCTTGATCCTATGCCAAACGGACAAGGTGGATACGTCCTGTTGGGTACAAGACCGCTTATCGCACCTGACGGGTTGGATTGGGTGCCATGGATTAATCCGCCCGCTCATCTAAAAGAGCGCGTAGCTTAGGGCCCATTTCTGCCGGCGCCAGAATTTCAGCTTTTGCACCAGGGCGGCACTGCGAAATATTCGCACCTAATGTCCGGTTTTGGGTATTTCGGAAGTCCGTGTTGCGCGCAGGACCGGACATTTGTCGGTGATGGTTGAATTACAGCGCTAAACAGAAAGCAGACAAAATGGATATTTGTGGTCCATTGAATTTGGCTGCAAAGCATATGAAGTTCGACTCATGAATCCGGCTGATTTTATTCATAAATGGGAGAAGTCCACGCTGAAAGAGAGCGCGGCCGCGCAGTCTCATTTCAATGATCTATGTGACCTGTTGGATGAGCCAAAACCGACTGATGTCGATCAGACCGGCGAAACTTACTGCTTCGAAAAAGGAGCGACCAAGTCCACAGGCGGCAACGGATTTGCCGACGTATGGAAAAAGGGTTGTTTTGGCTGGGAGTACAAAGGCCCTCACAAGGACCTCGACCGCGCTCATGAGCAACTGCTTCGCTATTCGGTGGCGCTTGAAAACCCGCCATTGCTGATCGTTTCCGACACAAAAAAGTTCATCATTCGCACTAACTGGACCAACACGGTCCAGGAAACGCACGAGATTGCACTTACTGATTTGGTCGACGCTGGTGTGAATATCGGTGGAAAAGTGTTCCAGTTGGCCGCCTGATTTGGGCGGCGTAAAAGTGGGCCACTTTGAGCGTTGCCGGGATAGGTTTCCGGGATTTGCAAGGAGCAAGCCCCGGG
>JAJFFZ010000171.1 GCA_021776395.1 Hyphococcus sp.
CCGGTCGCAGACTGGATTGATGCGATTGGCGCGGCGCGCATTCTCAATTGCCGCGGTAATCAGTGCACCGAGCGGATTGCGCGGATTATCGCCGGGCGCTCGGTGGGCCTCGTGCTCTCAGGCGGCGGCGCGCGTGCTTACGCGCATATTGGCGCTATTAGCGCCCTGCGTGAGGCCGGCGTGCCGATAGATTTTGTCTGCGGCGCATCAATGGGCGGGGTGGTCGCCGCCTGTGTCGCCATGGGCTGGGGCGATGAAGAAATCGAACGCCGCATTCGCGAGGCGTTCGTGGTCTCCAACCCGCTTGGCGATCATGTAATGCCGGTGGTGGCGCTGACCAAAGGCAAGCGGGTTGAAAAGCGCCTCACTGAGCATTTTGGCGACATGCTGATTGAAGAACTTCACGTTCCGTTCTTCTGCGTTTCATCGGATATTGCCGAAGGCCGCGCGCGTATTCATCGCCGCGGGATGTTGCGCCAGGCCTTGCGCGCATCGATTGCCCTGCCGGGGATTTTGCCGCCGGTGATCGACGGTGACATGTTGTTGGTGGACGGCGCGGTGCTCAATAATTTTCCCACCGATATTATGGCGGGCACGCATCGCGGTTTGATGATCGGGATTGATGTCGCGCGTCGGGGAACTATTGATATTGATGCGTTTCGCGATCCGCCAAGCTTCTTTTCCTGGATTGCCGAACATGGCGTGCGTTCTGCGCCGCCGATCATTTCGCTGCTGATGCGCACAGCGACGGCGCGTCATGAACAGACCCGCAAAGTTCATCCCGCTGACATAATCATTACGCCGAATGTAGCAGGCGTGGCGCTTCGCGACTGGGAGGAATATGACGAGGCTGTTTCCAACGGCTATACGGCTGCAAAAACGGCGATCAAGGAGAACTGGGACACTCTCGGGCCGATTGTGGAGGCGGCGCGAGGCTGATTTTAATTTTATCGGCGACGCTTTGTGGAAGATTTTGTTTGTTTCCGACCTGTAATTAATATGTGCTGACATCGACGTGAACAACCTAAGGTAGAGTTCAAAATTTTCATAGAATTCTGATAGTTACGCCGAGAGCACTTACCCAGACGGGTGATTTTTGTGGTTGAAACAAGTTAATGCGATGAATTTGCTCCGTGTCCGGATACGGCATGAAATATGGGTGGCGCGCGCTTTGTCGCCTTAACTCAAACGGGCTAATTTTCGTAAACCGCAAAACATCTTGCCAACCAAGATGATAAAACTGCGTACACCGCTATCTATTTCATTGCTCCAAATTTTACTTCGCCCGTTTACCATATTCGGCAATCGAAGATATTTTCTGAACGAGAGAAGAACCATGGAATTGAATAATTCTGTTTCTGTACTGTTTAAGTCTGCTGCATTCTCAGGCGCCCGCCATGCAGAAAATGCTCACAATGCAAGAGAGGCCGAGATAAAAAAGGCCGAGGCGTCTAAACAGCATGATGAGCGATCTGAGGTTCGAAGAGCCTCGTTTC
Organism: Hyphococcus sp.; assembly: GCA_021776395.1. GTDB lineage: Bacteria > Pseudomonadota > Alphaproteobacteria > Caulobacterales > Parvularculaceae > Hyphococcus. Next base: position 1,497 of record JAJFFZ010000171.1, read on the forward strand.
AAGCCCCGAGCTCTAAGGCGCTGCGTTCGAGTTACTTGGCCCAGCGGGTCGAGAAAATGTCCAACGCTTTGGCGCGTCTGCAACAGACGCTGCCATCGTTGAGCAATGCGTCCACCACTGTGGTTGAGCGCGCCCGGGGAGAGGTGAGCGCGAGTTTCGCCTATTCGTTGACGCAAGATGAATCCGGCAATGTCACGGAACAATTCACGTTTAAAATCCAGTTTAAAGCGGCGGGCGATGCGGGCTTTACGCAAGTCAGCACGTCGCCTGCGCCTGCGCCGGCAAACGACGCCCCAGCCACTGCGCCGCCGCCGGCTGTAGTTCCTGCGCCACAAACGCCATCGCCACAGGCGCCGCAGACAGGAGACGCCCCTCCGGTAGCTGTAGATCCTTCCGTTGCACCGCAAACCGGCGATGACGCCCCCAAAATGACCGTCGCCCAGCTGATTGAATATTACCGCATCGAAACCGTGGTTACGCCAGCCGCCGCCCCGGCGCGCTCGGATGCGCCCGAAGCCGTGGAAGAAGCAGGCGACGATGACCACGGTCAAGGCAAGGTTGAAGAGCACGGCGACGAAGGCTTTAAGATTGAAGCCGGCCGTGTGAGCCGTATCTCGACCGGCGCGGGCGACGACGTCCTGGAGATCAGCGCCGATAATGTTCGCCGTATCCGCACTGGTGGCGGCGATGATACGGTGACCATCGACGCCGATAAAGTCGCCCGGATTAATACTGGCGCTGGCGATGATATTTTGAACATCAATGCCGACAAAGTCGCGCGCATTCGCACCGGCGCGGGTGATGATGTAGTTAATATCGATGCGGACAAAGTCCGGCGCGTCAATACCGGCGCCGGAGACGACACCCTCAACATTAATGCCGACAAAGTCGCGCGGATTAACACCGGCGAGGGTGATGATACGCTGACCATCAACGCGGACAAAATCACGCGGGTCAATACTGGCGCCGGCGATGACACGCTTGTCCTCACCGCCGATACAATCGGCCGCGTTAACGCTGGGGCCGGCGATGACACGATTACGCTGGACGCAGTTGATGCAGCAATCGGCTTCGGCAAGGGCGGCGGCGAGGATGTTATCAACATCACCTCCGTCGGCGCGCTGGCCATCCAGATCGACAGCGAATTAGCAGCGTCCCTTGATGATGTGTCGATCGTCGAGGATGGCGATAATATTATCCTGGAATTTGCCTCCGGGGAGAGCCTGACGCTCAACAATGTCGCTAACGCCGATATCATCTCGCTTCAGATTGGCGGCGAGAGCATTGACCTTCGCGTCAGTGAACCGCCAGTTGCGCTGGATTTGAGCGTTTAGAGCAGCGCCGGGCCCGACACTAATCAATACCACTCACCGCTTTACCGCCGTCAGCATGTAGTTGACGCTGACATCGTCATTGATGCGCCAGATATCCATCAACGGATTATACCCGACGCCGGCCTCTGCGGTGACAATCATGCCGGCGCGTGCGAGCGCGGCTTTGGCTTCGCCCGGCTTGACAAATTTGCGCGGGTCATGGGTGCCCGCCGGCAGCCAGCGCAGAATATATTCACCGCCGATTTTCGCCAGCGCCAAAGCCTTCAGTGTACGGTTGATTGTCGCCATCACCATCATCCCGCCGGGCTTGACCATGCCGGCGGCTGTTTCAAGAAATAAATCGACATCGGCGACATGCTCGACCACTTCGAGGTTTAAGACGATATCAAACGCCGGCTCGCCAACTGCCGCCAAATCTTCAACACTGGTGTTGCGGTAATCGATTTCCAGGCCGAGGGGGCCCGCATGCGCCAGCGCGGTCTTGATGTTGCGTTCCGCGGCGTCAATCGCCATCACCTTCGCCCCGAGGCGGCGCATCGGTTCAGCGACCAGCCCGCCGCCGCAGCCAATATCGAGCAGGCGCAAGCCTTCAAACGGTTTTTTCGCGCGCCGGTCGAGGCCAAAATGGGCGCAGGCGGCGTCACGAATATAGGCCAGGCGCACCGGGTTGAACTTGTGCAGCGGCTTGAATTTGCCGAACGGGTCCCACCATTCGTCGGCAATAGCAGAAAATTTCTCAATTTCCGCAGGATCTATCGTGGTTTTGCCTGATGCGGCTGGGTTAAGCGTTTCGGCCTGGGCCATGATTAAGATTTCCTCGCTTGCCTTGCCGGGGGCTCGTGCCTAGAGATTAGCCCGAAAATGCCCCCTCCGATCAGCGGTTACAAGACGGCAAGACCTCGCAGGTTAGAATAAGACATGGCGCGCATCGTGATGAAATTCGGCGGCACGTCCGTCGCCAATCTGGACCGCATCCGTGCGGTCTCGGAGATTGTGCGCCGCGAGATAGACGCCGGGCACAGCGTCGCCGTTGTGGTCTCGGCGATGGCTGGCGAGACTAACCGCCTTGTGGGCCTGTGCGATGCGGCCGGCCCGCCCGCGCCGGCGCTCGATGCGCGGTTTGTCGAACATGACGCGATTGTCGCCACGGGCGAGCAGGTGACCTCCGGTCTGTTGGCGCTGGTGATGCAAAACCTTGGCTATCGCGCGCGCTCCTGGCAGGGCTGGCAGATTCCGCTCAAAACCGACCTCGCTCATGGCCATGCCCGGATCAGCGCTATCGAGGATGAAAGTCTAGGGCAAGCGATTGATGGCGGTGAGGTGGCGATTGTCGCCGGCTTTCAAGGCGTCGGCCCGAGCGGGCGCGTAGCAACGCTTGGCCGCGGCGGCTCGGACACTTCCGCGGTGGCGCTCGCCGCCGCCATAAAAGCTGAACGCTGCGACATCTACACCGACGTTGACGGCGTTTACACTACCGATCCGCGCATCACCAAGCAGGCGCGGCGGATTGCGAAAATCTCTTATGAAGAGATGCTTGAAATGGCGTCGGTCGGCGCCAAAGTTTTACAGACCCGTTCGGTGGAACTGGCGATGGCGTACCGTGTGCCGTTGCGTGTGCTATCAAGTTTTGATTCGCCCGATGCGCCCGGACCCGGCACGCTAATCTGCGATGAGGATGATATTGTGGAAAAGAATATTGTAACCGCCGTGACGCCGGACCTGAATGAGGCGTCGGTAACGGTGCTGGCGGTGCCGGACGAGCCCGGACACGCGGCGGCTATTTTCACCAAACTCGCTGAGGTCGGCGTCAATATTGATATGATTGTGCAAAGCGCCTCGCGCGA